>JACMKT010000214.1 GCA_014380005.1 Rhodospirillales bacterium | reverse complement strand
CCGGAATGGCCGGCCAGTGTTCCCCTCCCGGCATGGACTTCTGCCAGGCCCAGGCCGGTTCATCGGCGGCCACCAGCAATGCGACCGTCAACACCGCAAGCAATCGCATTACTCACCTCACACCAGATCAACCACAGGAGACTACCATGGACGACACCCAGTTTCAGCGCGTGAAAACCCACATCGAAAAAAACGAGGGGTGGGAACGCATACCCTACAAGATCAACGGCCAGCTCACCACCGGTGTCGGCTTCAAGGTCACCACGCCCGAGGATTTCGCCAAGCTGCCGTTCAAGGTCCAGGATGCCAAGACGGGTCAATTGCGCTACGCCAGTGATGACGAGAAGCTGAAGGAGTTCGAGCGCATCAAGTCCTTGTCCAAAACGCAATTGGAAGAGGACAAGAACGCCTTCAAACTCGATGACACCGACATCAATGCCAAGCTGAAATCGGAAATCGACACCCGCGTCGGCAAGATCAAGGGCGAGATCGGCGGCGCCAATTGGGACAAGCTCAACGACGGCCAGAAGACCGCCGTGCTCGACATCCACTACGCCAATGGCAGCCTGGACAAGTTCGGCAAAATGAAGGATGCCATCCAACGGGGCGATGCCGAGGGCATGGCCAAGGAGGCTGGCTTCCATAGCGACGGTAAGCGCAATTGGGAACGGGAGGCCCGCAACCAAGCTGCCATCCTGGGGGTCTCCCAGGAGGAAGGGCGCCGCATCGTCCAGGACAAGCACAAGGACCGGAAGCCGGTGTTCGGCGGTCCGGTCGCCCCGCCCAAGCCTGCGGGACAGGGTGGAAACACTTCGTCCCAGCCCGGTCCGACTCAACCGCCGGAACCGAAGCCCGCACCCAGCCCGGAACCGCAGCCCCAACCCGTTCCGCAGCCCCAACCCGTTCCGCAGCCACAGCCGGCGCCGCCCGTGCCGGAACCGAAGCCAGAACCCGCTCCGACTCCGATTCCCGCGCCTGCTCCTCCGGCCCCGGAACCGGCGCCCGAGCCGAAGAAGCCCGAGGCTCCTGCTCCCTCGCCCCAGGCGGCGGCGATGATGGAAATGGCGTCCTCGCCCATTGATAATCCCGGCAAGGCGGCATTGCTGAAGTCGGTGGAGAAACTGACCGAGTCCGAGATGAAGGACATGATCCATTCCGCCCAGGGCGACTATCGCGGCTGGCGCTCGGGCGACCCATTGAAGGCGCACACTTACGAGAAGGTGCAAGACTGGCACGTCGCTATGTATGGCGACGGCCCGCAGGGCAATGACGGCGGCAAGCCCATTGAGCCCGCACCCATCCGCCCCATCCCCCAGCAGCAATCGCCCCACACCACGCCGGACGGCGAGGAACTGTGGCAAGCCACCGGGCGGCTTGGCCAGCAAGTGGCCGACGCTGCCGGAGCCGACGGCTATGCTCAGGCGGTGACCGGGTTACAGCGCGGCCTCAATATGCTGGGCGAGGCCAATCCGCTGCCCGGACGCTCGCCTGCCTATGGGCCTTACACCAAGCTCGGCCGTGTTGCCGAGGATGGCGCCTATGGCCCGCAGACCGACTTCGCCCTCAAGCACGCGGCGGCCCGCCTGGGTGCCCCCAAGGTGGAGGAGGCCTTCGCGCTGGGGCGCTTCAACACCTTCGCCCGCAATGCTCAGAAGTCAGGCAACCCGGACGGCCTGGACGCCGCCACCCACGCCGCCCTTGGTCCGTTGTTCCGGGATGGCAGCGATACTCAAACGCCCAAGGTGGAAGCCGGTGTGCTGCAGCAGGCGCTGAACGACATCGGGGCGCAACGCCACGACGATTGGGAGGACCTGAAGGTGGACAACTGGATCGGTCCCAAGACCACTGAGGCCTTTGGCCGGGTACTGAAGGCCGAGGGTGCAGATAGCCTGACCCGCCGCTTCGGGAGCGGCCTTGGGCTTATGTAATCATGACTGAGGGGAGGCGCGCGCCTCCCCCACCCGCTTCCGTCGGCACGGCACGGTGCAGAACCTCGCGGATGCGGGGCAGCAATTCCCTCATGCCAATGCACTCATCGCTGACGCTGATAGGTTCAAAAGCCTCTGTTTCCACCCCTGGGTGCGGAAGGTGACTGGGCGCCTTCGCGCAGGGCGTTCACCCTGCTGTTCGAGCAAGTGGCGCTGATGCTGGTTCGCGAGATGCCGGTGCAGGCGGCGGCGCGGCAGTCTTCGCCACCCCTGGCAAGGGCAAGGAAAAGGTCAGCCGTTTCAAGGACTTCCTGGTGGCCCACAACGGCAAGCCGGGCCGGATCGCCGCGCCCATCGGCGAACCCTTCAAATCCACTTGAGACGTCGAGGAGCCTTTTTTCTAATGCCGCCGCCCGCCACCGGCAGCGCAGCCACCGTTCGACCGCTAACTTCGCCTTTCGCGCGACGTCGGTTGCGTTGCCGCTAAGCGGAAACGGAGTCGCCAATGGCATGACATTTAAGCCAATTTTATAAATATCATTAGAAACATAAATTTGCACGTATCGCTCAATGGGGTGTGTTGTGATACATGTACTCCATTGTTATGAATAACGCTTGCGGCGCCTCAACCGCTGAGCGGTGCGCGGAAGGTGGCATGTCCGCAGCGTGATAACTTTCTGGTGCCCTAGGAGAATATTCATGAACACCATGCGTCGGCTGTCGTTGTGGACCTCCGTTCAACTGTCCAGTAAGGACGCCCAGGCCTGCGCATCGGATAAAGGCGCATCAGATAAAAAGACTGCTGCGGAGAAAAATTCGGGAAAGAATAAAAAAACGAATTCGGGCAACGATCAGGTCACCGCCACGGGCGATCACGTGCGGGTGGATGCCGGTGCAGGCAATGACAGCGTCACTGTCGCAGGCAGCCACGGCCAACTGATCGGCGGCAGCGGCAACGACACCCTGAATGCGGTGGGAGGAAGCCACAACATTCTTGATGGCGGCGCCGGTAACGATACCCTGTCCAGCACCGGCACCCAGGCGGTGATGCGCGGCGACGGCGGCAACGACACCTTCGCGGTCAGAGCTCCGGGCGGCAACGTAATTCACGGCGGCAATGGCATCGACACGGTGACCTATACCGGCAGCGGCGGGGTTGCGGTCGATCTGCGTGAGCACGGCGCCACTTTGGTCAAAGGTGCCACCCCCGGCAGCCACGACGTGCTGATCAAGATCGAGAACGTGACCGGCGGTTCCGGCGACGATCAGATCAGCGGCAATAATTGCGACAACATTCTGTCCGGCGGCAGCGGCAACGACACTCTTTATGGCGGCGCGGGCAACGATACTCTGACCGGTGGCTCGGGGGCCGACCTGCTTGACGGCGGCGCCGGCAACGACACCGCCAGCTATGCAGGTTCGGGCAGCGGTGTGACCATCAACCTTGGCACCGGTACGGGCAGCGGCGGCGATGCTCAGGGTGACCGGTTGTTGGGCATCGAGACGGTGATCGGTTCGTCTTTCAACGACACCCTGACCGGCGGGAACGGCAACGACACCGTGTACGGCGGCTCCGGCAATGACATCCTGACCGGTGGTGCGGGGGCCGACGTGCTTGACGGCGATGCCGGTCAAGACACCGCCAGCTATGCGGGCTCGGGCAGTGGCGTGAGCGTCAACCTCGGCACAGGTACGGGCAGCGGCGGTGACGCCCAGGGTGACCGGCTGTCGGACATCGAAACGGTGATCGGCTCGTCCTTTAACGACACCCTGATCGGCGGCATCGGCAACGATACCCTGTATGGCGGCGCGGGTAACGACACCTTGATCGGAGGTGGCGGCAACGACGTGCTTGATGGCGGCACCGGGCACGATACCTTCGTGATCAATGGCGGCACCGTGATCGTCCATGATGGCGCCTCCGCCACCATTTCGGGCGACAGCGACGTCATCACCGTGGGCGCCAATGCCACCGCTTCGGTCAGCGGCAACAACGATACCATCACCGTCAACGGCGCCGGTTCGACCGTGACTGTGGCTGGCACCGGCGACAGCGTCAGCATCAGCGGCGGCACCGTGGTGTTGGAGAACAACGCGTCGGCCACCATTTCGGGCGACAGCGACGTCATCACCGTGG
>JACMKT010000023.1 GCA_014380005.1 Rhodospirillales bacterium | reverse complement strand
TCAATTCGGGTGTTCGCCCGGCCATCAACGTAGGAAACTCGGTTTCGCGAGTAGGCGGTTCGGCACAGATCAAGGCCATGAAGCAGGTTGCCGGCACCATCAAGATGGAGCTGGCCCAGTATCGCGAAATGGCCGCCTTCGCCCAGTTCGCCTCGGATCTGGACCCCTCGACCCAGCGTCTGCTGGCTCGCGGCGCCCGTCTGACCGAGCTGCTCAAGCAGCCCCAGTTCGCCCCCATGTCCACCGAAGAGGAAGTGATTTCCATCTTCTCCGGCGTGAAGGGTTACCTGGACAAGATCGAAGTCCGCGATGTGGGTCGCTTCGAGAAGGGTCTGCTGGTCGAGGTCAAGTCGAAGGCTCCGGAAATTCTGACCGCCATCTCCACCGAGAAGCAGATCAGCGCCGACACCGAAGGGAAGCTCAAGGCTCTCCTGGATGGTTACGCGAAGACTTTCGCTTAAGGGGTCTGAAATCCGATGCCGAGCCTCAAGGACCTACGGCTGAGGATCGTCTCCGTCAAATCGACGAGGAAGATCACTTCGGCCATGAAGATGGTCGCCGCCTCCAAACTCCGTCGCGCGCAAACCGCGGCGGAGTCGGCGCGGCCCTTCGCCGAGCGCATGGAGCGGATGCTGGGCACTCTGGCCGCTTCGGTGGCTGGGCAGGCGGGGGCCCCCCGCCTGTTGGCCGGCACCGGCAAAGACGCTGTGCAGCTGATTGTCATGGTGACCGCGGATCGCGGCCTGTGCGGCGGCTTCAACTCGTCGATCGTGCGCGACGTCCGCCGTTTCGCAGCCCAATTGCTGCGTGAGGGCAAGACCGTCAAGATCCTGCCCGTGGGCCGCAAGGGCCGCGAGCAGATCAAGCGCGATTTCGGCGCCCACCTGATCGAAGGCTTCGAAGGCCTGGGCCGCAAGGGAATTACCTTCCCCGAAGCCGACGCCGTCGCCGCCAAGGTCACCGCCCTGTTCGAGGCGGGCGAGTTCGACGTCTGCACGGTTGTCTACAACCGTTTCCAGTCGGCGATCGCCCAGGTGGTGACCCGTCAGCAGCTCATCCCCTTCGCGGTGCCCGAAAAGGCCGCCGTCAAGGACGAGGGCGCCAAGGCGATCTACGAGTTCGAGCCGAGCGAAGAGGCCATCCTGTCCACGCTGTTGCCGCGCAATCTTGCGGTGCAGATGTTCCGCTCCATCCTGGAAAGCCAGGCTTCGGAGCAGGGCGCCCGCATGACGGCCATGGACAATGCCACTCGCAACGCTGGTGATATGATCAACGGCCTGACCATCAAGTACAACCGGTCGCGCCAAGCTCAGATCACCAAGGAATTGATCGAAATCATCTCCGGCGCTGAGGCGCTGTAAGGAAGACTAGGAGCTCACCATGGCAAAGAACAACGTCGGCACGATCACCCAGGTCATGGGCGCCGTCGTGGACGTGCGCTTCGAGGGCCAGCTGCCGGCCATCCTGAACGCGCTTCACACCATCAATGACGGCAAGACTCTGGTGCTGGAAGTTGCTCAGCACCTGGGCGAAAACACCGTCCGTACCATCGCGATGGATACCTCGGAAGGTCTGGTCCGCGGTCAGGAAGTTTCTGACACCGGCACCGCCATCCAGATGCCCGTGGGTCCCGAGACCCTGGGCCGCATCCTGAACGTCATCGGCGAGCCCATCGACGAGCGTGGCCCGGTCGGTCACAAGATGACCCGCCCGATCCATGCCGACGCCCCCAGCTTCGTCGAGCAGTCGACCGACGCCGAAGTGCTCGTCACCGGCATCAAGGTCATCGATCTGCTGGCCCCCTACCTGAAGGGCGGCAAGATCGGCCTGTTCGGCGGCGCCGGCGTGGGCAAGACCGTGACCATCATGGAACTGATCAACAACGTCGCCAAGGCGCACGGTGGTGTGTCGGTGTTCGCCGGTGTGGGCGAGCGTACCCGTGAAGGCAACGATCTCTATCACGAGATGATGGAATCGGGCGTTATCAACGTGAACGGCCCGGGCTCGAAAGTGGCCCTGGTGTACGGCCAGATGAACGAGCCGCCGGGTGCGCGCGCCCGTGTCGCCCTGTCGGGTCTGACCGTCGCCGAGTACTTCCGTGACGAAGAAGGTCAGGACGTGCTGTTCTTCGTGGACAACATCTTCCGCTTCACTCAGGCCGGTTCCGAAGTGTCCGCTCTGCTGGGCCGCATCCCGTCGGCCGTGGGTTATCAGCCCACCCTGGCCACCGACATGGGTGCCCTGCAGGAACGCATCACCTCGACCAAGAAGGGTTCGATCACCTCGGTGCAGGCCATTTACGTGCCCGCCGACGATCTGACCGATCCGGCCCCGGCCGCGTCGTTCGCCCATCTGGACGCCACCACCGTGCTGTCGCGCGCCATTGCCGAGCAGGCCATCTTCCCTGCCGTCGATCCGCTCGACTCGACCTCGCGCGCTCTCGATCCCCGCATCGTCGGCGAAGAGCATTACGGTGTGGCCCGTGACGTGCAGCGCATCCTGCAGACCTACAAGTCCCTGCAGGACATCATCGCGATCTTGGGCATGGACGAATTGTCGGAAGACGACAAGCTGGTCGTGACCCGCGCTCGTAAGATCCAGCGCTTCCTGTCGCAGCCCTTCCACGTGGCCGAAATCTTCACCGGTACCCCCGGCAAGCTCGTCCCCGTCGAAGAGACCGTGAAGAGCTTCAAGGCCATCTGCGCCGGCGAGTACGATCACCTGCCCGAAGCTGCCTTCTACATGGTTGGCGGTATCGAGGAAGTGATTGAGAAGGCCAAGAAGATGGCTGCCGAAGCCGCCTAATAAGCCAAAGGGGGTGGGGCTTTGGTTCCGCCCCCAGCAGCTTTCGACGTAAGGAAAACGGCGCATGGCCGAGAAGATTCAGTTCGAACTGGTGTCCCCGGCGAAGCTGCTGGTCAGCGCGCCGGTCGACATGGTGGTGGTTCCCGGTGAAGAAGGCGACTTCGGTGCCCTTCCCCGCCACGCGCCGGTGATCGCCACCGTGCGTCCCGGTGTGATCGACGTCCATAATGACGGCAAGATCGACAACCGCATCTTCGTTGCCGGCGGTTTCGCCGAGGTCAATGAAGAGCGCATCACCGTGCTGGCTGAAGAAGCCATCCCGGTGACCGATCTGACCGTTGAGATGGCGCAGGCCCGCCTGACCTCTGCCCGCGAAGCCCTGGCCGATGCCAAGACCGAGCAGCAGAAGGTTTTGGCCGAAAAGCAGGTGGCCGTGGCTATCGCCATGGACGCCGCCGCTCGCTAGTTGCGGGCCGGACTTCAGACGAACAGGGGCTGGCCTTCGGGTCGGCCCTTTGTCGTTTGAATCTCCTTGAAAAAACTCTCGGCTGTAACAAAATGGCCAACCTTGGCGGATAGGATTTGGGGAGCAAGATGCAGCACTGGACGCCGGATGACATTCCGTGGGGCGAGTTCGATGCCTCCAAGCTTTCCCCCGACGTGCTGAAGGTGATCAAGGCGGCCGCCATGGTGGAACGTAACGCCGCCGACTACACCACCTATCTCAACAACGTATTCCGCGGCGATCCCAGCTTTAAGGACATCGCTACCGAATGGCAGGCGGAAGAGGTCCAGCATGGCGACGTGCTTGGCCGTTACGCCGAATTGGCCGATCCCCAATTCGACTTCAAGCAGCGCTTCCAGCGCTTCGTGAACGGTTATAAGGTCCCCATCGATCTGGACGATTCCGTGCGTGGTTCGTTGACCGGCGAACTGCTGGCCCGCTGCATCGTCGAGACCGGCACCAGCTCGTTCTATTCCGCCCTGCGCGATGCCACGGATGAACCGGTGCTCAAGGCCATCTGCCATCGCATCGCCGGCGATGAATTCCGTCACTACAAGACCTTTTACGACTTCATGAAGGTGTATGTGACGCGGGAAGGCGTCTCCATGATCCGCCGCGCCATGGTGGCCATCGGCCGCATCCGTGAAACCGATGATGACGAGTTGGCCTTCGCCTATCACGCCGCCAACGATGCCGCCGACACGCCCTACGACCACGCCCGCTGCAATCAGGCTTACGGCTCCCGCGCCTATAGCTTCTATCGTCCGCAGCACACCGAACGCGCCGTCTCCATGGTGCTGAAGGTCATCGGCATCGATCCCAAGGGCTGGCTTGGCGGCAAGGCCAAGAAGTTCGCCTGGAAGAAGATGCAGTCGCGGGCGGCGGCCATGCGGTCGGCAGCTTAGGGGGATCGCGGGGCTCCCGCCCCGGCCCCCGGTCGGAGGCTTCGCCTCCGAACCTCCCTTTATATTATCGATAAAACCGAGATGGGGTCTGGGGCATCGCTCCAGATGGGTTCGGGCGATAGCCCGAGAATTCACCCCACCGGCAACGTCACCGTAAACGTGCTGCCAGACCCCGGCTGCGAGCTCACCGAAATGCTGCCGCCGTGGTTCTCAGCGATGCGTTTGCACAAGGCCAGGCCGATGCCGGTGCCGTCGTATTTGTCCACCGTATGCAGCCGCTGGAAAATGCGGAAGATTCGGTCGAAATAGATGAATTCGATGCCGATGCCGTTATCGCTCACCGCCACCCGCACGTGACCGTTTTCCACGGTTGCGGTGATGCGCACGCAGGGTGGCCGGTCGGGGGCGCTGTATTTCAGGGCGTTGCCCACAAGGTTCTGGAACATACGGGCCAATTGGCCGGCATCGCCATTGATGGTGATGGCATGGTCCACCTCCACCGTCACCGTGGCGTTGGTGTCGCGCACGGCCAGGGCCAGATTGGGCAGCGCGGATTCTATGGGCGCCACCAGGGGAATTGAGGCTAGGGCGACTCCTCCGCGGCTGACGCGGGAATAGGCCAGCAAATCCAGGATCAGGGCGTCCATGCGTAGGGCGCCGTTGCGGGCGAAACCGATAAATTCGCGGGCGTCCTGGTCCAGTTGGTCCGCGTAGCGCCGCTCCAGCAGGCTGACATAGTTGGAGACCAGCCGCAGCGGCTCTCGCAAATCGTGGGACGCCACATAGGCAAACTGCTCCAACTCTTCATTGGAGCGCTCCATTGCCGCCACATAGGATGCCAGCCGTTCCTCGCGGGCCAAATCCTCAGTGATGTCGCGGGAAAACACTGCGACCTGTTCGGGCGGGCCGTTGGGGTTGGGCACCGGGGTAATGGAGTTGTGGAAGTGGCGGCCATGACGGCTGTCGCGCAACAGCACTGCTTCGCCGGTCGCCAACGTTTGCAGGCAGGCCGCGCGGCGGGCTTCGCCCACATCGGGCGGGAACAGGGCAAACAGATCGCCGCCGACAATATCCTCAATTGCGCGTCCGAAGCGGTCAGCGAATACCTTGTTGCAGGCCAGCAAGGTACCGCTGCGATCGATCAGCAGGGCGGCATCGGAGGTGGTGTCGAGCAGCGCCTGGACCAGTTCGCGGCTTTCGCGTTGTTTGCGCTCGGCAATGCGGCGGTGCGAGACGTCGCGCAGGGTGCCTTCCAGCCCGCCGCCCTGGTCCGCGCTCAAGCGCCGCGCGCTGGCTGACAATAGGACGGTGCTGCCGTCGCGCCGCCTGAGTTCAATGTCCACATCAGTGGCACGACCGCCTTGGCGGTCGGTCAGCGCGAGGAAGCGATCCCGCTCGGCCAGATCCACATACAGGTCGCGGACGTCGCGCCCCAGCAATTCGGTGCGGGGCCAGCCCAGCAAATCTTCGATGGACCGCGATGCCATGATCAGCCGCGCCTGGGCATCGGTGCGGAAGAATACGTCGGTCATGTTGTCGAGAACGGCGCGTAAATCCGCTTCAGAGCGGCGCAACGCGTCTTCACCCGTGTCGTTGGTCAATGGTCATCGCCTCCAAAGGCAATGCTATCACCCAGGTACAGGTTTAACCAACGAAAGGCAGGAACTCGGCCACCACTTGATCATAGAGCGGCTTCTTGAACGGCACGATCAGGGCGGGCACGTCGGCCAGAGGCATCCAGCGCCATTCCGAGAATTCGGGATGTTCGGTGTGGATGTCGATGTCGGCATCCGTGCCGAGGAATTTGAAGGCAAACCATTTCTGTTTCTGGCCGCGAAAGCGGCCCTTCCAGCAGTGATCGGCCATGTCGCGGGGCAGGTCGTAGGAAATCCACGCGCGGCTTTCCGCCACGGGTTCGGCCTTGTTGGTGCCGGTTTCTTCTTCCAATTCACGCAAGGCGGCGGTGTGCGGGTCCTCGCCCTCGTCGATGCCGCCCTGGGGGAATTGCCACGCGGCTTCCTTGGTGTCGATGCGCTTGGCGGTGAACACCAGCCCTTGGGCATTGATCAGCACGATGCCCACGCCGGGGCGGTAGGGGCGCTCATGGTATGGAAGCGGCTTGCTCACGATTATTTCCCCCCCTGTTTGACCACGCCCGAGGCGGGGGCGAGGGCGATGCCCTGCTCGCCCAAACGATCGAGCCAGCCCACCAAACGGTCGAACACCACTGGGCGGGGCGATACGACCACGATGCCGCGACCGCTATCCTTGGCCGTGCGCGCAGCCATGGTCAGGCGTGTTTCGATGGCGTCGCGGAAGGTATCCACGTCCAGCGATGCGGTCACCGGGGCCACAGGCAGGCCGGCATCGGCGGTGGCGCCTTGGCCCACATACAACAGGCCGCGTTCCTTCAGCGCCATCAGCACCGGCGCCAGTTTGGGTGACCCTGTAAAGCTGCCTTCGGGCGCCAGCACGCCCACATAGCCGACCGCACGTCCCAGCACCCGCTCCAGCCGCGAGATGTTCTCCTCCACCGGATTGGCGACCAGCAGACCCCACGGGCCGGGGTCGCGGGCGGGGAAGCTGGCGGTCTCGGCGGGCAGGGTCAGCATGACTTCGTGGCCGGCATCGCGGGCTTTCTTGACCCATTTGTCCAGCGCACCGGCATAGGGACTGAACGCCAGGGTGACGTCGGCGGGCAATTTGGCGATGGCCGCCTCGGTGGCGTCCTTGTCCAGGCCCAGCCCAGTGACGATGACGGCCAAGCGCGGCTTGCCGGTCGGGGCGTCGAACGGGCGGGCGTAGGCCTTCCACGGCTGACGTCCGTCGCGCGCCACCACCGGCAGCGGGCCATAGGCGCTTTGGCGCAGAAGCTGCTCCAGGGGCGCTGGCCCCAGCGGCTTGGCATCGGTCAGGCGGGCGGGCAGCGAGGCATAGGTGGGCGGCTGGTCGGGATTGCGCGGCAGCGGCTGTTCGGGCATGGCCTGAACAATAGGCGGCGCAACGGCCACGGCGGCGGGCGGCGCCGGTTCGGCCTTGGGCGGTGCCTCGGGCTTAAGGGGGGGCGTCATGGGCATAGCCGCGATGCCGGCGGCCTCGCCCTTGGGCAACGGAATCACGCTTGGCCCACCGGGGGGCGTCAGTAAGCCGCCGCCGATGGTGGGCGGCGGGGTCGGCGAGCCGCTTTCGCCCGGCGGCATTTCCCCCCGTGGCATTTCCAGCGACAGCTTGGGCTGATCGCTGATGTCCAGTAGGGCAATAATGTCGCGGGTGTCCATATCGGATAGGAAATAGGAGGCAGTGCCCAGGCCACCGCCCAGCACCACCACCATAAGGCCCATGAGAATGGGACGCAGATTGATGGGAGGGCGGGTGGGCTCGTCAACCGAGCCCACCCGCCGTTCCGCAATCAGACCGTCCTCTTCGTCCAACAAAAGCATGCGCTGTTAGTTGGACTGGGGACGGTAAAGCGACAGACCACGGATCAGATCCAACGCGCGGGCCATCTGATAATCCTGGGCGGGGTCGCCCATCTTGATGGCGGTCACCGCACCAGCAGCCGGCTTGGCCTCGGCACCGGCGGCACCCGCCTCGCTACCGGCGGGGACGTTCTTGGACTCGGGTCCAGGCGCGGGAGCCGGGACGGGAGCCGGAGGAACCGGCGCCGCCTTGGTGCCGTTGGTATCCTTGCCGTGGTTCTTGGCGTCGGGGTTCTGCAATGCCTTGCGCAACGACGCTTCCGACCGGCGCTCGCGCTCGGGCACGTTGATGGGCTCGATCTTGGATTGCAGCACCTTGATGTCGGGCTCGATGCCGACCGCCTGGATAGAGCGGCCCGACGGCGTGTAGTAACGCGCCGTGGTCAGGCGCATGGAACCGTGGCCGGGCAGCGGGATCAGGGTCTGGACCGAGCCCTTGCCGAACGAACGGGTGCCCAACAGGATGGCGCGGCGATGGTCTTGCAACGCGCCGGCGACGATTTCAGACGCCGAGGCGGAGCCGTCATTGATCAGCACCACCATGGGCAGACCGTCGGCCAGATCGCCGCCACCTCGCTGTTCCCCGCCGATGAGGCCATGCTGCGCTACCTGCGCGCCACCGGCCGCGCCGACGTCGCCGTCGCGGCCGCGCCAAGGAAGATATCGAGCGCTTTTACGCCCATCCCGGCGACATGGCCCACGGCCTGCCGATCATTGTTATGGTCGACGCCGGAAGCGCGTCGGCCGCCGAGATCGTCGCCGGCGCTCTCCAGGACCAGCGCCGCGCTTTGGTGATGGGCGAAAAGAGCTTCGGCAAGGGCTCGGTCCAGACCGTCCTGCAATTGGGCGAAAAGGCCGCGCTGCGGCTGACCACGGCGCGTTACTACACGCCGTCGGGCCGCTCGGTTCAGGCCGGCGGGATCGATCCCGATATCGCCGTCCCGCAATTATCGGACGAGGATTACAAGAGCCGTCCGAAGCTGCGCGAGGCCGATCTTCGCCGCCATCTACTCAGCCAGACCAAGGTCGACGACAAGGTGCTCGAGCAGGACGACACCGCCGATCCGCGCTTCGCCTTTACCGCCGCCGAGCTTGAGAAGAAGGGCGTCAAGGATTTCCAGCTCGATTATGCGCTGAAGACGTTGAAGCGGCTGGCGACTGCTCCGGCGGCTCCGGCGGTGGCATCGGCGAGCGGCCAGAAACGCTCGCGCTGATCCGCAAGCCATGACCGACGCCGCGATCGCTTCGCCCGCAGCCGTGCCTACGGTGTCGCGCCTTGCGGTCGCGAGGTGGCTCGCGCTGTTGGTCCCGGCCGGCTTGCTCGGCGGAGCGCTCGGCTCACAATATCTCGGCGGCCTCTACCCGTGCGAGATGTGCTATTGGCAGCGCTGGCCGCACGGCGC
>JACMKT010000213.1 GCA_014380005.1 Rhodospirillales bacterium | reverse complement strand
CGGCCTGTACGTGGTGCTGGGTCAGCCCTGGCTGCCCGGCCAGCCCTATGCCGCCCGCACCGATACCAGCCAGACCCAGGACCAAGCCGGCATGATCCAGGGCATGGTCGCCCAATTGCAGGCCCGCTTGGATCAGAACCCCAATGACGGCAAGGGCTGGGCCATGCTGGGCCGCAGCTACCGCGTACTGGGCGACACCGCCAAGGCCGCCGAATCGTACAAGAAGGCGGCGGCGCTGCTGCCGGGCGACGTTCAGGTCCGTATGGAATACGGCGCCCTGCTGCTGGCCGAAGTGCCCGCCGGCGCCCTGCTGCCCCCCGACTTCGTCAATGTGATGCGCGAAGTGCTGGCGGCGGATGCGAAGAACGTGGACGCCTTGTACTTCCTGGGCGTGTCCGAGGGGCAGTTGGGCAACAACGCCAAGGCCAAGGCTCTGTGGACCCGTCTGGTGGTCCTGTTGCCGGAAGGCTCGGAAGACCGGGCCGAGGTGCAAAAGCAGATCGATGGGTTGAAGTGACGTAACAATTTGCTACGCCGAGTGCAAGGTCAACGAAAGCCGTCCGTAAGGGCGGCTTTTCGTATTCTAGCCCAGGGCAGCCAAAGATTTTGGTGACACGGATGGACACGGATAAACACGGATTTTTTCTTATCCGTGTCCCGCGTAGCGGGGATCCGTGTCCATCCGTGTCATTATTCCTTGAGTTAAAGTGCGCCTCCCCGGAAATCCGTGATGAACCATTTTAAGGGAACGCCGCCTTGGGAACCTCCAGCAGGCACGGGGTTTCCGGGATGTGCGTGCAAGCTGGAAACCGCGTTGCTAAAGCGAAGTCGGGCGATGCCCGCAGACCGATTACTTCACCACTTGCGCGCCGCTGCTGAACAGGATCTGCGGGAAGGTCTTGTTCAGGGTCTTGCTGTAGAAGTTCTGCATGACCGGGCCCGGCGCCCAGGTGACGGTGGAGCCAGCGGCGAAGGTGCTCTCGGGCACGGCGATCCACTGCTCGCCGCTGGGGGTGCCGACGCGCAGATAGGTGTAGCCGCCAGCGTTCTGGCTTTCCAGCACCTTACCGGTATTGCCGGTGGCGGCAGGGGGCGCCGCCGGCGCCGCGCCCGGGCTGGACTTGGTCCAGGCGGGGGAGCTTTGCGCCATGGCGCAAGCGGGGAGCAGCAGGGCGGCAACAACGAGCATGGGACGAAGCATGGTATTCTCCGTGGAGGATTCTGCGGACACACTAGGCCGGTAACCCTTGGGTGGACAAGGGTCAGAAGTCGTGATTGCCGTGTTTCAGGAACGTGGCGTAGGCCTTGTCCTGGCTGACGATGTGGCTGACCACCCAGCCATGCAGAAATTCCACCAGCCCGTCATCGACGGCGGTCATACCGTCGCGGTCCAACCCGTCGCTGACGGCGTCCAGTTGGACCAGCAGGCGGTCGTGCTCGCGCTTGTGGCTGCCATAGCCGGAATAATGGTGGACGGCCATGCTGTGTTCTTCGTGCAGGAAATGCCGCGCGGTGAACAGGCCGATGTCGCGGGCCATGGCGACGATGGCCTTTTCGTTGGGCTTGGGCGCGCGGATGTGTTCGATCAGTTGGTTCATCAACTGGGTCAGAATCCGGTGCTCGTCATCCATGCCCGGGATATCAAGCTGCAGCGCGTCGTCCCACGGGATGTGCATGACAAATCATAGCCCTAATTACCTTACCCGGTCCACTTCGCGCGGGGTGGGGAAGCGCAGCGGAAGCCAGGACGGCGCGTTCGCTAAGGCAGCAGATAGCCCCGCCGCACCGCCTCTTCCACCAAGCCCTCGGCATACTCGCCCAAGGCGGGGGCGCCGGCTTTGATGCGCTCCACCAGTTTCAGCACCTTGCCGGCGGTGACATTGTGGGGCTTCCAGGTGCCGCCTTGGGTGGCGAAATTGTTCATGATCGGCTGCAACCGGTCCAAAGCATCGGCGAAGCGGGCGGTGGGGGTGGCGCGTTCTTCGTACTCGTCCCACAGGGCGCGCAGCTCAGTGGCCTGATCCGGGGGCAGCAATCCGTACAGGCGGTCGGCGGCTTCCTGTTCGCGCGCGGCCTTGTCGGCATTGCCCTTGTCGTCGTGAATGAAGGTGTCGCCTGCGTCGATCTCCACCACGTCGTGGAACAGCAGCATGCGCGAGGCGGCCAGCGGGTCGGCGCCCTCGGGCGCATATTCGGCCAGCAGCACCGCCATCATGGCCACGTGCCAGGAATGCTCGGCGTCGTTTTCCTGGCGTGACGAATCCGTCAGCAAGGTCTGGCGCAGGATGGTTTTCAGCTTGTCCAACTCCAGCACGAAGGCGAGTTGGCGGGTCAGGCGATCGGTGGTCATGGCGTGGGCATACTCCTGAACCGGGCTAAAACACATTGAAATCAACGGCGCACCGGTGTAAACGATGCCCCTTCGGCGCGGCACCCCTGGAGGCCGCGCCCTTCGTGTATGGAGATACGATATGTCTGATATTAGCGCCATCGCCGCTGAGCTGCGCGATCGGGCTGGAAAGGG
>JACMKT010000212.1 GCA_014380005.1 Rhodospirillales bacterium | reverse complement strand
GGCGCCATCAGGGCGGCCCCGGCCGCGGCGGCGGCGACGCCACCGCCACGCAGGAACTGCCGTCGCCCGATCTCGATCATGGTCTTGCAGTTGGACAATGTTGCCTCCCTCGGATGGCGGTCTTCGCCGCCTTGATTCTTTGAATGAAATCAGCAGATGCGGCCGGTGATGTAGGCCTTGGTCAACTCGTCGCGCGGCGCCTCGAACACGTTTTGCACGTTGCCCGATTCCACCAAGTAGCCGCAGCCCTCGCGGCACCACAGCAGCGCGACCTCGTCGCCCACCCGCTTGGCTTGGTTGAGGTTGTGGGTGACCATCACGATGGTCAGGCGTTCGCGCAGGGAACGCACCAGTTCCTCGACCACGCCGGTGGCGACGGGGTCGAGCGCACTGCACGGCTCGTCCATGAGCAGCGCCTCGGGTTCCAGCACCAGGGCGCGGGCGATGCACAGGCGCTGCTGTTGGCCGCCCGAGAGCAGAAGCGCCGAATGGTTCATGCGGTCCTTCACCTCCGCCCACAGGCCCACCGCCCGCAGGCAGCTCTCGATCTTCTGTTCGATGGTGGCCGGATCGCGCATGCCGTGAGCCCTCAGCGGCAGTTCGAGGTTGCGCCGGATGGACATTGGGAAAGGGTTCGGCCGCTGGAAGATGAAGCCGATGCGCTTGCGCAGCGCGATGTCGTCGATGGACGGGCAGCGGATGTCCTGCGCGCCGATCAATATCTGGCCCTCGACCGAACAGCCCTCAAGGGAATCGGACAGCCGGTTGAGGCAATAGAGGAACGTGCTCTTGCCGCAGCCCGAGGGGCCGATGATCGCCGTGACGCCGCCCTTCGGCAGGCCCAGCGACAACGCGGCCAGCACCTCCTTGCGACCGTAACGGACCTTGAGGTCGGAAACGCGCCACAGCAATTCGCGCTCGGGCGCGGCCGCGAGGTGGCGGGCCGAGCGCTTCAGCAGCTCATTTATGTCGACGCAGACACGCCCGTCAGGCGCTTCAACAAGATGCTCATGCATAGCATAACCCCATTGATCAGGAGCAGCAGGCCCAACAGGACCACCGAGGCGCGATAGGCCGGGGCGTCCCCGCCGGGTACATTCAGGGCGAGATCGAAGATGTGGACCGATAAGGCGCGGCCGGAATCCAGCACCGAGGACGGCGTGCGGTCCACGTAGCCGCTGGTGAAGACCAGCGCCGCCGTCTCGGCCATGGCCCGCCCAACGCTAAGCAGGATGCCGACGATGATTCCCGGTCTGGCCATGGGCAGCAGGATGGTGAGAATTGCCCGCGTGCGCGTCATCCCCAGCGCCGACGCTCCCAGGCGATAGGCGTTGGGAACGCAGCGCAACGCCTCCTCGGCGGTGCGGATCATCACCGGCAGCACCATGCAGGCCAGCGTCAGTCCCCCGGCCAGGATTGAGAAGCCGAAGCCGAGGAATCCGCAGAAGAAGGCGCTGCCGAACAGGCCGAACACCACCGAGGGCATGCCCGCCAGCACGTCCAGGCTGAGCCGGACCGCCCGCGCCGCGCGGCTGCGGCGCGGGATGAACTCGGACAGCAGCAACGCGGCGCCCACCGCGACGGGCAGGGCCACCGCCAAGCAAATGGAGACGATCAGCAAGGTGGACAGCAGGATCGGGCCGATGCCGCCCTGCCGCCCCGAGCGCAGGGGCGGGTCCACCAGGAACGACCATGACAGCTTGCCGATGCCGTGCTGGACGATGTCGCCGACGATCCACGCGCACATGGCGGCCACTATGGCCGGCGCCATGTACACCAGGATGACGTGCCAGTCGAACGAGGACCGTGTCCCCCTAATCATGGGCCGGCTCCGGGCCGAACCATTCGGCGACGCACAACACCACCAGGATGATCAGGGCGAGGATCAGTCCGCTCACGAACAGCGACGACCGGTGCAGTTGTTCGGCATAGGGTATTTCCAACGCGATGTTGGCCGCGAGCGTCCGCACCGGCTCGAAAACGCTGGCCGGCACCTGCACGATGTTGCCCGACACCATCATGACGGCCATGGTCTCACCGAGCGCCCGGCCAATTCCCAGGACCACGCTGGAGATCAGGCCCGCCCGCGCCGCCGGAAAGGCGATGCGGGCGATGGTCATCCATTTCGACAGGCCCAGCGCCTGGGATCCCAGCAGCAACGCCACCGGCACGCTACGCAGACTGGAGATGGCGACCAGGGCAATGGTGGGGACCACCATCAGGCCTAGCACCACGATGGCCGCCAGCACGCTGAAGCCGGGCGCCCGTAACGAGGCCAGCACCGGCACTAGGACGGTCAGGCCCCACAAGCCGAGCACCACCGAGGGGATGCCGGCCAGCATCTCCAATCCGCAGCGATAGGCCATGGACACCGGCTTCGGGGCATAGAAGCAGCAGAAGATCGCCGACAGAAGCCCCAGGACCGCGCCCACGACCACCGCGCCGCCGGCGACCACAAAGGTGCCGATGATCATGGGGGCCAAGTTGTAGGCGCCGTGGGCGGGATGCCAGCTGGCGTCGCCCAGGAAGCGCCACGGTTCAATGGCACGGAATGCCGGCAGCGCCTCGCCCGCGACGACCATGATGATCAACGCGATGATCGAGCTCGCGACCACGGCGAAGACCCACAGGACCGCTCGCAGCCGGCCGTCGATCCTGGCGCCCGCCGAGTCGGATTTATTTGCGATAGGGAACAAAGAAGTATTCCTTCACGATTTCGCGGACGTCATCAGACTGCGCAAAAGAGATGAACTCCTTCACGGTGCCGCTGGGCTGGTTCTTCACCACCAGGTTCAGTTCGCGTGTGATGGGAAACTTCAGGTCCTTGACCGCGTCAATGGTGGGCGCGACCCCGTCCATGGGCAGCGGGCGAATCGGCGTACCGATCTCCGCTTCGTAGACGGCCGAGCCGATGGAGACGTAGCCGATGGCGCGGGGATTGCCCGCGACGATCTTGATCGCCTCTTGGTTGTCACCGACGATTACGGCGGCGCGGATGTCGGACGCGGGCAGTTTGAAATAGTTCAGGAACAGTTCGAGCGTCGAACGACCCTCGGCCTTGTTCTCGACCACGATCGTTCCCCCGGGGCCGCCGAGTTCAGACCAATCGGTGATCTTGCCGGTGTAGATGCCGATGATCTGCTGGCGCGACAACTCGCGCACCGGGTTGGACTTGTGCACGATCATGGCGATGCCGTCCAACGCGATGGGGAAAGCCGTGAGATCGCGTTCGGTATCGCTGAGCGAGCGGGAAACGAGCCCGATATGCGCAAGACCCTGCCGTGCGTCGCGAATGCCCCGCGACGTCCCTCCGGTCTGCACGTCAATGCGCGTGCCAGGGTGGTTCGCCTCGAAGTGCTTGCCCATTTCGGCGACCAGCGGGGCGATGGTGCTAGACCCGGTGAGAACCAAGGTTTCGCCCGCCTGCGCCGACCGCGCGGTCGGTGCCGCCGCGAGAGCAAGAAACGCACAACCCATGACGCCAAGGCGCCACGCTAATCTGACTAGACGCATCTGTCTCCCCCCTTAACCATCCCGTCATATGGGACTGCGCTGCCATCTTAACGATGGTTCTAGATATCTAGATATTTCTGCATCCGCCCCCCTTGGTTGTCAAGACTTGACTCCGCACAAAAGCAATGGTTATTACTTGAGTATGCAGCGCCCGCACTTAGCGCCACATGCAAGTATTTTGCCTTGTTTAGTTGTAAGTAAGACAAACGGTCAGGGCCGCGCCGGCACAAGGCTGGCGCGGTGGCTTTTCACCATGCATGGGGATTACCGAGGGATAGGCGTCAGGCGTTGGTGGAGGAGGGGCGGCAGTCCTTGCGAGCCGGTTCGCCGATCGAACCGACGCCCGTGCAGCATTCGGCCATGAGCGCCTGAACCATCTGGTTCAGCAGCTCCAAATTGGCCGTACAACGGACCACCCGCCCCTCCCGCTCTTGATGAATGAGCGAAGAGGTCGCCAGAAACAGCAGGTGGTGCGACAGCGTTGAAGCGGGAATGCCGAGGTGGGCTTGAAGAGCGCCGACCGACATACCCTCGGGCCCCGCCTTGATCAGCAGCCGGACAATGCCCAGCCGGGTCGGATTGCCCATCTTTTCGAGATACCCGGCGAGTTCTTCCAGCTTCATAACAGATCGTGGCTCCCGAAAATATTCCACTTGCAACGAATGGAAAGGGGTTACCGATAGCAAAGACGACTTGACCTGCCAAGGCAAATCTACGGGCTCCGCTTGACAAGCCTTAAGATGCAAAGCAGCATATTATTCAATCATTCGTATCGGGTGGCGCCCTCATGTTGGATTTCTTTGAGACGGTCGCAAAGGCAATTGCGGACCCCACCCGAATCCGCATCCTGAAACTGTTGGAAGGTGGGGAAACGTGCGTCGGTCAAATTACCACCGTGCTTGATCTTGCTCCAGCAACAGTCTCGAAGCACCTTGCCGCCCTACGTGCCGCAGGCCTGCTCCAGCAACGGCGACACGGCAAATGGAAATATTATCGGTTGGCCGAGCGAGAGCTAAACCCCTACGCCCATCAGTTCCTTGCCTTGATCCGCAAGGCCATGACGGATGACCCGATTATCATTGAAGACGGCATCCTCCTCACTCGAACCGCCTTGAGCTCGCGGGCTTGCCCCCCGAACGTCGAGCAAATGGCGGGGGACACCGTCGCAAACAATGTGAGATGGCTATAGCGCGCAGGAAACGAGCCGAGGCGATTTCGTACACTTAGGCTTCGAAGAACGGCAAGATGCGGTCGGTCGGGGACTGGCAGGATATGTGGCTCATTTCTTCTTCGGGTTGCCTGAGGTTGCTGGGAGCTTCGTGCGCTCGCGATCGACCATCGGCAGGGGCTGGTTGAGAAAGCGGTCGTCAAGACCTTATAGGCCCAGCGCACGAACTGCTCGAGCAGGTGTAGGTTTTCAACCTTGAGCTGATCGCTCTCAGCCTCCAGCCGGGTCAGCGCTCCTGCATAGCTTGCACGTCGACCGGAGCGTTTGAGGGCAGCGGTTCCTGCTCGTCGCGGAGGGACTTCTTCTGCAGCCGGAAGGCATCGCTGATACGGACTGCATATTGAGCGCCTGTCGCGTATAGCGATGGCCAAAGCGCTCGGCGACAGCATCCACCAGCCTTTCTCAGGTCAAGGTCGCCGTCGCCCGTACGCCCTAGGCCTTCTTCACGAATTCCGACTTCAGGTTCATTGCGCCGATCCCGTCGATCTTGCAGGCGATGTTATGCCCGTCGGCGCCATCGGTCAGGCGGATGTTCTTGACCTTGGTGCCGCCTTTGACCACCAGCGACGAGCCCTTCACCTTCAGATCCTTGATCACGGTGACGCTGTCGCCATCGGCCAAAAGGTTGCCATTGGCATCCTTGATCACGCCCTCCGCCGAGTCCGCCGCTACCGTGGACGGGTCCCATTCATGGGCGCATTCCGGGCAGATCAACAGGCTGCCGTCCGGATAGACGTGTTCAGACGAACATTGGGGGCATTTCAACTCATCGTCCATCATAGACCTCGTATTCACCGACAAACGCAAAGGCCAGCCGGGTCGCCCCGGCTGGCCTTTGCGTAACCTGCGGCCAGTATACCGTGTTGCCATGGGGCCGCACAAGGCCTAGGACGTGTCGCCAACTGAGCCAGATGGCGGCAGCCGCAGGGTGTACGGCGGTCACGTCCCATCAAATTCTGGTTTATCACGGAATTCCGGGGAGCCTATGTGGGGATACGTTGTAGGTTTCACCACCAAGGGCACTAAGACGGCATGCCAGAGCGCACTGCCACCGCCACTGCCACTGCCACCCGGCAGATAGCTTCGTGCCCTTAGAGCTCTTGGTGGTAAATCTTGCGGTGACAGCCCCGCGCGATGGCCCCGCTAATCCGTGAAGAACCCAAAAAAAGCCCCGCCAAACGGCGAGGCTTTTCATTTGGCCCCAGTGGGTTCACCACCCCCAGCGGCGGCGCCAGCTGGAAATCCAGCAGCTAAGCCGGGCGGCGGTTTGTAGATCAAGGTGGGAGCCAAGCTGTGCGCGGGCGACCATCAATTCCGTCATTTGGTGCCTCTCCATGACTCCGGGCGCCGAACGGGCGCGTTGTTATGGAGAAAGTCACACCTTCCACCCCCGCGCGCAATTGCCCCCCATGGGTAGGGCGAGCATCACGGTTGTTCAAAGGCTTATGCCTTTTGCCATGTGGCTGCTGCCCGTCCCGCCACCAAACCGGTGGTGAAGCAGCCGGTCAGCAGATAGCCGCCGGTGGGGGCCTCCCAATCCAGCATTTCGCCGGCCACGAACACGCCCGGCTTGGCGTTCAGCATCAGCCCATCCGTCACCGCGTGGAATGCCACACCGCCGGCGGTGCTGATGGCTTCCGCCAGGGGGCGGGCACCCAGCAGGGGCAAAGGCAATGCCTTGATGCGGGCGGCCAGGGCGGCGGGGCTTTCCGGTAGCGGCCAGCTCAGCTCGCGCAACAGACCGGCGGCGACGCCCTTCATGCCGATGGTGCGTTCCAGATGGTTGGCCAGGGACCGGCTGCCTTGGGGTTTGTCCAGGGCGGCGGTCAGTTTCTCCAGGCTCCAATCGGGCTTGAGGTCCAGTTCCAGCACCGCGTTGCCGGCATCGCGCAACGCCGCCGACAGGGCGTAGATGCTGCCGCCCTCGATGCCGGTCTTGGTGATGACGAACTCGCCCTTCAGCCGGCGGCCACCGAAGGACAGGCCCACGGATTTGACCGGCTGACCGGCGAAGCGGTCGCGGAAATGGTCGCTCCACGCGGCATTGAAGCCGCAATTGGTCGGCTTCAATGGGACCGTGTCCACCCCTTGGGCAGCCAGCAAATCAACCCACGATCCGTCCGACCCCAGCTGTGGCCACGAACCGCCGCCCAGGGCCAGCACGGTTACATGGGCGCGCGCGGTAATCTCGCCGGTGGGGGTGGCAAAGCGCAATTGCTCGCCGTCCCAGCCCAGCCAGCGGTGGCGCACATGCAGCTTTGCCCCCTGTTCCCCCAGCCGGCGCAGCCACGCCCGCAGCAGGGGGGCCGCCTTCATGTATTTGGGGAAGACCCGGCCTGAACTGCCGATGAAGGTGTAGACGCCCAAGCCGTCGGCCCAGGCGCGCAATTGCTCCGGCCCGAATTCCGCCAGCCAGGGGGCGAAGCGTTCGGCCTCGGCGCCATAGCGGGGCACGAACTTTTCCATGGGCTCGGAATGGGTCAGGTTCAGCCCGCCGATGCCGGCACGCAGGAACTTGCGGCCCGGAGTCGCCATGGACTCGTAGACGTCCACCGAGAAACCGGCTGCGCATAATTGCTCGGCGGCCATCAGCCCTGCGGGGCCGGCGCCAATGATAATCGCTGTCTTGGTATTGGTCATGGACAGGGGTTTACCCCTTTCCGGCCTCAGAAGCGATATGTGAAGCTTAAACTGATCACTGGGGACAGTTTGAAGCCGCCGTATTTGTCGGTGATGGCGTTGGACTCGCGGGCCAGATCGTCGGCCAGACCGGGGGCCGCGCCGGTGGCGGTCAGTTGCACGTCGGGCTTGCCCTGGTAGAGGGCGCCGAGATCCAGTCCGATCAGCATGCGCCCGCCCATCATGGCGCCCTGCCAGCCGATGCCCAGATAGGGGGCGAAGCGGTTGAACTCCACCGAGCCCGACAGCCGCCCCATCTGGGCCGGGCTATAGGCGGTGCCGCCGACGCTGACCGTCTGGGCCGGCGTGCTGCCCAAATCCACGCTGTTGTTGTTGACCCGCAAACCGCCCGACAGACGGAAGCCGCCTAGGCCGGGATACCAATCCACCAGCGCGCCCACGGGTTTGGCCTCGGTCTCCGCATCGGCGCGGGGGCCGTCCATGGGGTGTTCGGGCCGCACCGCCAGACCGGTCAGAATCCCTTCGAACTCCTGGGCATGGACGATGGTCGGAACAAGCAAGACCAAGGCAAAGACCGCGCGCTGCATGGAGGCCTCCGGCGAGGGGCGTTCGTCCAGGCATATGGCGGCGGGGCCGGGTGGGTTTTAGCGCGAATAGGAGGTATGGCCGCCATCGATTGGCAGACTGCACTTGGCGCCGCGCCTTTCGCCCATTACCAATAGGCCGCCATTACCAATACGCCGAACTAGGAGGACCCCCATGGATTTGATGGCCGAGATCAAGGCGACGGTGGTGGACCGCAAGACCATGGCGGTGTGGTTCCTCGGCCAGAATGGCTGGATCGTCAAATCCCCCGCTGGCCGGGTGCTGGTGGTGGACCCCTATCTCAGCGATTCCTGCAATCCGTCGCGGCGCGGCCTGGATTTGCGCCGTCAAATTCCCGTGCCCATCGCCCCCGAACTGGTGGAGGCCGATCTGCTGGCCTGCACCCATTCCCACAAGGACCATGCCGACCTTGCCAGCCTGTGCCCGCTCTGCCGCTCGGGCCGGGTCAAGCAGTTCATGGGTCCGGCCCAGACCCAGTCGGTGTTCGCCCTGGCCGGCGTGGCGGAAGCCGACCGGCGGCTGACTTGGCCGGGCGATGTGGTGGAGTTGGACGATCTGCGCCTGACCGGCACCTTCGCCCTGCCCACCGACACCAGCGACCTGACCCATATGGGCTTCCTGGTTCAGGTGGATGATGGCCCCAAGCTGTGGATCACCGGCGACACCGCATGGTGCGACCTGCTGGCCGAAGAGGGTGCCCGCCACGCCCCCGACGCCATCGCCCTGCCCATCAATGGCGGTTACGCCAATTTGTCCCATTGGGAAGCGGCTGAATTGACGCGGCGGGTAAACCCCCGAATCGCCATTCCGTGTCACTGGGACATGTTCGCCGACAATTCCTGCGACCCCCGCATGTTTGCCGCCTCGTTGACGGTCAAGGGGGTGGGGGAGAAGTATCAGGCGGCGGTGCATGGGGTGCGGATGGTGATTGGGTGAGCAGGTTTTTACACGAATGAACACAAATAAACACGAATAAGAAAATTTATATTCGTGTTTATTTGTGTTCATTCGTGTAATTGCTTGATTTTTCTAGCGCAGCGTCCCGAACACCACCGGCAACCACACCACCGCGAACAGTGTACTCGCCGCGACGGCCAGGGCGGCGCGGTCGGGGTGGATGTTGCGGAGGGTGGCGTGAACCACGGTAACGGCGGCCATGGGCACCAGACTTTCCACCAGCAGCACCTTGTGGCCGATGGCGGAGAACGCGTGCAGCCAAGCGCGGTCCAGGACGATGAAGCCGTAGGCCAGCCCCGGCCAGACCAGGAATTTCCAGGCGAAGGCAAAGGTGAGGAAGCCCAGATCCAGGCGCAGGCGGGTGATGCTTGCCAGCCCCAATCCGACGATCATCATGCCCACCGCCGAAAAGCCGCCGGCCAGCAAATCCACCGTCTGCGGAATATAGGCGGGCAGCTTCACCTGGGTGGCGTTCAGGGTCAGGCCGATCCAGCAGGCGTGCAGGCCGGGGTAGCGCAGCACCCGCAGCAGGGCGCCGCCCCAGGTGGCCTCGGCGCGGGCCACCACGAAGAAGCCCAGGGAATTTTCGTAGGCGGTAAAGCCGAACGACACCAGCACCACATAGGGCAGGCTTTCCGGGCCGATCAACGCCAGACAGGCGGGAATGCCGAAGAAACCGGTATTGCCGGTGGCGGCGGCGAAGCTGGCGATGCGTTCGCGCCCGTCATGCCACAGCCGCGCCGCCATCGGCTGGGCCAGCAGGGCCACCGCGCAGGCGGTCAGCATGATTGCGAAGGGCAGGGCCAGCATGGCGCCTTCCAGCTTGGCGCTGTAGAAGCCCTTGAACACCACGGCGGGCGACAGCACGAACAGCACCAGCTTGCCGATTTCCGCGCTTTTCACATGCAGGAATTTGCCCATGGCAAAGCCGATGGCGACCAGCAGGTAAAGCGGAACAAGTTTCAGGGCGAGGGCGGTGTCGAAGGGCATAAGCGCGATGCTACACGCCTACTCGATCAGGATCGCCCGGAAATCGTTCACATTAGAAGCTGGCGCGGATTCATAGCCACGTCTTCGCCCAGCCCAGGCTGGCGGCGGTGCCCTTGCTGGGGCGGTATTCGCAGCCGACCCAGCCGTCATAGCCCAGGCGGTCCATGTGCTCCAGCAGGAAATGGAAATCCACCTCGCCCTCGCCGGGTTCATGGCGGTTGGGCGGGTTGGCGATCTGGATGTGACCGATGCGTGGCAGGTGGCGCGCCAGGGTGCCGGCCAAATCTCCCTCCATCAGCTGCATGTGGTATAAATCGTATTGCAGCTTGACGTTTGTAAGTCCCACATCGGCGATCACGTCCAACGCTTGCCGCGTGCGGGAGATATAAAAGCCCGGCACTTCGCGGGTGTTGAGCGCTTCCACCAGCAGCACCATGCCCTCATCCGCCAGCTTTTTGGCGGCATAGCGCAGATTGGCCACCAGGGTCTCGCGCACGGCGCGGTGGCCGCTGGGCGGGGCGATACCGGCAAGGCAGTTCATCTGGCGCACGCCAAGGGCGCGGGCGTAGTTCAGGGCTTGGTCCACGCCGTCGCGGAATTCGTCCTCGCGGCCCGGCAGGCAGGCGATGCCGCGCTCGCCCTTGGCGAAGTCGCCGGCGGGCAGGTTGAACATGACCATCTGCACATCCGCCGCCCGCAAGCGCTCGGCCACGGCGGAGGCCGGTTCGCCATAGGGGAATTGCATCTCGACGCCCTTGAACCCGGCCTGCGCCGCCAGACCGAACCGGTCCAGCAGGGGCGCTTCGGTGAACAGCATCGATAGGTTGGCGGCAAGCCTGGGCATATGCACCTGTTTTGGTTAGGGTAGAGGGTGACGGATGGTGACTCGGAAGGAGCGCTTGGGCAATGGCCGCCACGACCAGGGACAATCGTATTAGAGGTGTTCTCGCCCCCGTACTGACCCCGTTCGATCGGGATTTCGCCCCCGACCCCAAGGGCTTCGTCGCCTTTTCACGGGTTTTGCTCAGTCTGGGCATCGGCTTGGCGCCGTTCGGCACCACCAGCGAAGGTAATTCCCTATCCGCCGATGAACGCATGCTGCTGCTGGATGCCCTGGCCGCCGGCGGCATCGACATGAGCCGCGTCATGCCCGGTGTGGGCACCTGCGCCATCACCGAGACCGCCCGGCTGTCGGCCCATGCCACAAGGCTGGGCTGCGGCGGGGTGCTGATGCTGCCGCCGTTTTATTACAAGGGCGTCACCGATGAGGGGCTGTTCCGCGCGTTCTCGGACGTGATCCAGCGGGTGGGCGACGACGCGCTACGGGTCTACCTGTACCACTTCCCGCGCCAAAGCCAGGTGCCGCTATCCCTGGCCCTGATCGAGCGTCTGCTCAAGGCCTATCCCGGCACGGTGGTGGGCATCAAGGACAGCTCGGGCGAGTTGTCCAACATGGAAGCCATGCGCAAGGCCTTCCCCGGCTTCGACGTGTTCACCGGCAGCGAGGCCCATCTGCTGAAAATGCTGCGCATCGGCGGGGCGGGAGTGATCTCCGCCAACGCCAACGTCAACGGCGCGGCCATGGTGGAATTGGTCAAACGCTGGCGCGAGCCGGACGCCGAGGGCCTGCAAGAAGCCCTGACCGCCTTCCGCATCGCCACCCAGGACTTCCCGCTGATCGCCGCGCTGAAAGCGCTGATGGCACGGGCCACCGGCGACCAGCACTGGCGCATCACCCGCCCCCCGCTGGTGGATCTGACCATCGAAGCGGAAGACGCCATGGTGAAGAAGTTGGAGCGGGCGGGGTTTTCGGTTTAATGGGGTAAATTTTTTACACGAATGAACACGAATGAAGGAAGTAATATTTTATCTATTCGTGTTTATTTGTGTTAATTCGTGTAAAATTAAATCAACGCCAGTTTGAATTCCAGCCTAGTATTGATGGCGATGGCTGCCCGATGAGTTCAGGTAAGTTTTTACACGAATGAACACAGATAAACACGAATGAAGGAAGTAATATTTTATCTATTCGTGTTTATTTGTGTTCATTCGTGTAAAATTAAATCAACGCCAGTTTGAATTCCAGCCTAGTATTGATGGCGATGGCTGCCCGATGAGTTCAGGTAAGTTTTTACACAAATGAACACAAATAAACACG
>JACMKT010000211.1 GCA_014380005.1 Rhodospirillales bacterium | reverse complement strand
CCCGGCTGGCTGCGCGGGCGGCGCGCCGGGTGGGGGCGGGGCTGGTGACCATTGCCGCACCGGCGGAAGCGCTGGGAATCTACCGGGCCGGTGATCCCGGCACCATGGTCGCCTCCCTGGATGATTTCACCGGGCTGCTGGCGGATGGGCGTAAGAACGCCATGGTGCTGGGACCGGGCGGCGGCACCGGAGAGGGCATGCGCGAGCGGGTGCTGGCCGCGCTCAAGACCAAGGCGGTGGTGCTGGATGCCGACGCCCTGACCGCCTTCGCCGAACGGCCCAAGGATTTGTTCAAGGCGCTGTCGCCCAGCGCGGTACTGACCCCCCATGACGGCGAATTCGCCCGCCTGTTCGGCACCGTCCCCGGCAGCCGGTTGGACCGTGCCCGTCAAGCCGCCGGCCGCGCCGGGGCGGTGGTGCTGCTGAAGGGGGCCGATACGGTGATCGCCCATCCCGATGGCCGCGCCATCATCAACAGCAACGCCCCGCCCTGGCTGGCGACCGCCGGATCGGGCGATGTGCTGGCCGGGCTGATCGGCGGTCTGCTGGCTGCCGGCATGACCGCCTTCGCCGCCGCCGCCGCCGCCTGCTGGCTGCACGGTGCGGCTGCCCAGGCCTTCGGCCCCGGCTTGATCGCGGAAGATCTGGCCGATGCGCTTCCGGGAATATTGAAAGGTATTTGCACGACCGCAGATTGTTCCCTACATCCTATGTGAGGTGCCCCATGGATGAAGGACGCATGACCCAAGCCGTTGGATCTTCCCTGATCGCCCGCATCAAGGGCTTGGCCAAGCTGTGGCGCGACGTCGCCGGCGAGGCCAAGGGTGGCGAGACCTTGAACTTCGCCCCCGATCTGCCCGATGACGACCTTGCCCGGCTGCGGGCACAGATGACGGCCTGCCTGGAGGTCAAGGGCGGCGAAGTCACCGCCCGCGCCCGCGCAGCCGCCCTGGGCCGCGAATACCTGTCTTTGTCGCTGGAGGGGCGCAAGCGTTTCCTCAATCTCATGGCCGGCGAGTTCGGTCCGGCGCGCGCGGTGGTGGACAATGCGGTGACGGGCCTGCTGGCGGCGGCGGACGAATCGGCGCGGGTGGCCGCCGAACAGGCCCTGCGCGCCGCCCTGGACTCGCCGTATCAGCGCCTGCTGACCCAGTTCAACGGCCTGCCCGAGGGCGTCAAATTCCTGGTGGATCTGCGCGCGGAACTCATGGGCATGGTTCATGGCGACGCCCGCTTAGCCGCCTTGGAAACCGAGTTGAAGGGGCTGCTGGCGTCGTGGTTCGACGTGGGCTTCCTGGAGATGCAGCGCATCACTTGGCGGTCCTCGGCCTGCGTGCTGGAAAAGATCATGGCGTACGAGGCGGTGCACGCCATCCAGGGCTGGGGCGACCTCAAGAACCGGCTGGATTCCGATCGCCGATTGTATGCCTTCTTCCATCCGCGCATGCCCGAGGAACCGTTGATTTTCGTGGAGGTGGCGCTGGTCAAGGGCATGTCCGGCGACGTGCACGAATTGCTGGACGCCAATGCCCCGGTGGGCGACCCCGAGGCCGCCGACACCGCCATCTTCTATTCCATCAACAATGCCCAAAAGGGCCTGAACGGCATCAGCTTCGGCAATTTCCTCATCAAGCGGGTGGTGGAGGAATTGTCGCGGGAATTCAAACGCCTGAAAACCTTCGCCACCCTGTCGCCCTTGCCCGGCTTCCGCCCCTGGCTGGCCCATAGGCTGGCACACGGCGAACCCGGCCTGCTGTCGGGGCCGGAGCACCGCCATTTGATCCAATTGTCCAACGGCCAGGGCGCCAAGGGCAGCCTGAAGGCGCTGATCGAGGACGGTGCCTGGGCCAACGATCCGCTGATCGCCGAAACCCTGAAAGCCCCGCTGACCCGGTTGGCAGCGCGCTATCTGGTGCAGGAAAAGCGAGGGGGAGGGCGCGCCTACGACCCGGTGGCCCATTTCCATCTGTCCAACGGCGCCCGGGTGGAACGCCTGAACTGGCTGGCCGACACCAGCCCCAAGGGCATGGCCCAATCCTGCGGCCTGATGGTCAACTACCTGTACAAGCTGGACGAGATCGAGACCAACCACGAAGCCTATTCCGCCACGGGAAAGGTGGCGGTGTCGTCGGAGATCAAGGGGATGTTGAAGGTGTAGGAGGGGGCACCGGCCGTCACATTGGACACGAATAATTGAGCCACGGAGACACGGAGGTGTCTATCAAACGAGACCCGATTCGGGCTCCGTATGGCGAGGTATCTCCGTGCCTCCGTGTCTCCGTGGTTCATCTATACGCGCTCGTCAGAGGTAAGTGCCTGAAGGAAAGACCTGTTCGGCGCCACACATAGGAAGATGGAACACGAATGAACACGAATAAGAACGAATTCTAGGCGCACCGCCGGGATCGGCTGCTCTGACCCATTCGTGTTCATTCGTGTTTAATTCAAGGCGGCAGCCGCTCCCTCTGCTGTCACACCATGCGCGTTAAATTTAAACCGGACAGTCGTGGGACAAGTCCGGCCATGACGAGAAGAGGGGCGGATGCTCACAATCAAAAAGCCCGCGACGCCTTCCAGCATCGCGGGCTTTTGTCTTAAGCGTTCTCAGCCCTGGCGGATTTCCTGGACGAAGCGGTTCACCTGATTGGTCAGGGTGTCGGAATTCTGAGTCAGGCTGACCGCCGAGGTCAGGACTTCGCGGGCGGCGTTGCCGGTCTCGAAGGCGGCGGCCGACACGCGGGCGATGGTGCCGGTCACCTCCTGGGTGCCCATGGCGGCCTGCTGGACGTTGCGGGCGATTTCCTGGGTAGCGGCGCCCTGTTCCTCGACGGCGGCGGCGATGGAGCCGGCGATGTCGTTGATCTGGCCGATGGTGTTGGCGATGCCGCCGATGGCGCCCACGGCGTCACGGGTGGCGCTTTGCACCGACGCGATCTGCGAGGCGATTTCCTCGGTGGCCTTGGCGGTCTGGTTGGCCAGGGACTTCACCTCGTTGGCGACCACGGCGAAGCCCTTGCCGGCGTCACCGGCACGGGCCGCTTCGATGGTGGCGTTCAGCGCCAGCAGATTGGTTTGGCTGGCGATGTCGTTGATCAGCTTGACCACCTGACCGATCTTGGCGGCGGCTTCGGCGAGGCTTTGCACCATCTGATTGGTGCGGTTGGCCTCGTCCATGGCGTTGGACGCGATGGCGGCGGACGACGACACCTGACGGCTGATTTCCGAGATGGAGCTGGACAGCTCCTCGGCGGCGGCGGCCACGGTCTGGATGTTGGTGGTGGCTTCCTCGGCGGCGGCGGCCACCGTGGTGGACTGCATGGAGGTCTCTTCCGCGTTGCCCGACATGGTGCGCGCGTTGGATTCCATCTGGCTGGCGGCGGCGGCCACCATGGCGACCACGCCCTTGACGTCGCGCTCGAAGGTGTCGGCCTTGGCCCCCAATTCGCGGGCGATGATGGCGGCGGTGTTGGTCTCGATATAAACCGAGGTCGCCAGATCCATGTCCAGGAAGGCGGCCTTGTTGACGGCGGCAATCACCAAAGCCAGCTTTTCCGGCTTCTTGCGATAGGTCTCGACGGCCAGGGCCAGCACCTTGTTCAGCACGAAGCAATAGCCGGCGGTGTACCAGCGGGGCTCCAGGCCGATGCGCTGATGGACCTTGCCGATCTCGGTGACGTTGGCGAAATAGCGATCGTCGAACTGGCCGGCGAACACGCTTTCCAGCCAATGCTTCTTCTGCATGGCGCGGGCGTGGGCGATGCGCTCGGGCGATCCAAATTTGGCTGCGGTGGCTGCGTTGTTACGGACGTGCTTGTAAAATTCCTCAAGCAGACCGTCAACCTTCGGTGCCAGCACGTCGCGGAATTCGCGCAAAGTGCGGCAGACTTCGTCATCAATCTGAAGGAATGCCAAACGGCCGCTACGGTCCAAATCCATCGCTTGTCCCCAAACTTTCGTATTGTCCCATTTGCAGTATGGCTGGGCGTCAACGTTTCTCAACGTTTTATTTTCTAGGGATTTCCGCGAAAATACACCTTCGCGCCCCCTTGCGCCGCCCACCACCCTTCTACGAAGGTATGAGAGTCTGTGCAATAGTATAAGAATTCTAAACTTTGGCAATGCGGTTTTTGCGCGCGGCGCGCCATCTGCACGTCGCGCGACATTTCGTCGCACAAGGCCTGTATCCCCGCACGTGTCTATGCTATAGACCTCGGTTCCGGCGGGCCGGCCCTCGGGTCGCGCACCTGCTAATGCGGGCGTGGTGGAATTGGTAGACACACTGGATTTAGGTTCCAGCGGCGTAAGCCATGGGGGTTCAAGTCCCTCCGCCCGCACCAGCAGGTCTGGTCGCATAGGGGGTATCTGCGCCTGCCGGGATTCTTCAACGAATTGATTCGATTGGCGAAACACTGATGCAGGTAACCGAGACCAATGCTGACGGCCTGAAGCGCGAGTTCAAGGTCGTCGTCCCCGCGGCACAACTCGAGACGCGCACCGAAGGCCGTTT
>JACMKT010000210.1 GCA_014380005.1 Rhodospirillales bacterium | reverse complement strand
GGAAATGCTCAAGAAAAACTATGCCCTCGCTGATCGCCTCGTCCATCGCTGTCGCAGCCTCCATCCCGCACATGAGAGGCTACCGATTGATTCAGAACTTTGACCGCCTGTCACTCCCCTCGTTCACCCGATTGCCCTGGCTCTTATGGGCTCTTAACTTGACATGGTAACCGGAGTGGTCCATAATAGTGATGTCAAGTCGTCCCCACACTCCGAACTGTCGCCGTATGGTGCGCGTGTCCGGCAACGCCGGAAGTAGGGTGCGGGGCCGCACCGATTTGAAGGCCGTGCTGCTGAAATGCGCACGGCCTTTGTCGTGTCCGACTACTTAAATTCCCACACATCCCCGATGCGCAACTGAAGTGACCGGCGCCACCAGTCGGGATTGTCTCGGTCACCTGAACCGTCAATCACCACACGAGCGTTTTCGAGTATGCCTCCGTCCCAGGTCATCATTTGCCGCACAAAAAACTCATAAAACCGCTCCTTGTCGGTTTTTAGCCGGGCCGAGTAGATGACCTCTTTCTTCACGACGATGGCGCGCACGGTGAATCTGCAGTGTTTCACCGCGCCGAAAAAGGCATCCCGTACGTCATCGCAGCACTTGCTAAATTTGAACTCGGGCTTGTGCAGACGCCGTGCTTCGCTGGCTTCCATCACCTCCGCCGTTCGTTGGGCGTCCTCTGCCGAGGTGAACACGACCATGGCAACAACGAAGATTGGGGATGCGCCTTTCTCGACCTTGAACCCAGGGTCCCCGCTTTCATCAATAAATAAATACCAGCATGTGGCTGTCCTACCCGGCCTGCTTTTTGACCCGCACTCCAGCCCCACCGCTACCCCCCCCCCATGTCCATGAGACATGGCTGGGTCGGTCAATAAAGTCATCCTGGTCGGCAATTTGGGACGCGCCGTGAGGTGAGCGCCCTTCGCCACAGCGTTCTGGGGGGGGGCGCGCCCCGCATGGGAATAGCGACCAACGCGCGCCGGTGCCCATGGCCTTGTTGCGCGTTCCCTTGTCCAAGGGGGATGTGCAAGGAGGACAGTGAATGGCAATTCTTCCGGTGACGCCCATCGACAATATCGTGTTAGGGACCTCCGAGGCGGACACGCTGAACGGCACCAATAATGGCGATCTGATCCTGGCAGGCGCGGGCGACGATACCCTCAATGGACTTCAACGCGGTGACGTGCTGTTCGGCAATCGCGGCGCCGACGCGGTAAACGGCAACCAGGGCAATGATGTTCTGGTTTGGACCAACGGCGACGGCTCGGACACCATGGATGGCGGCCAGGGCACCGATACCGTGGTGGTGGAAGGCGGCAATGCCGGTGAAACCTTCTCCTTGGGTTCGGGTGGCAACGACGCCGAGTTCCAGCGCACCAGCCAAACGGCGTTCCAGCTCGACATCCAGCGGGTGGAGTCCCTGGATTTGCAAAGTCAGGGCGGCAATGACCGCTTCACCGTGGATGACCTGTCGGGCAGCGCCATTAATCAGGTGCATTTCCGTGGCGGTGACGGTGCCGATATCCTGAGCGGCCAGAACACCTCGACCCCCATCGTGGCGGAAGGTGAAAACGGTGCCGACCGGCTGAGCGGCGGCGGCGGTTCCGACCAACTGCACGGCGGCAATGGCAACGACATCCTGCGCGGCAATGCCGGCAATGACTGGCTGGTGGGCGGCAACGGCAATGACAATCTCAGCGGCGGCCAGGGCCGCGACGTGCTGGAAGGCGGTGCCGGTGACGATCAGTTGAACGGCGGCAATGGCCGCGATGCCTTTGTCATCGGCCCGAATGAGGGCGAGGACACCATCCAGAACTTTGCCACCGGTCAGGACGTCATCGTCATGCGCGGATTCTCGGCGGCGGGCGGCGATCCGCTGACCTTCGCCGATGTGACCGGCGCCATTACCGAGACGGGCGGCGACACCAACATCGATCTGAGCAGCTTCGCCACTCAGGGCGGTGCCGCGTCCCTGACGGTCAGCAATGTCACCGGGCTGACTGAAGCCGACTTCGTGTTCTTGTAAGGGGCAGAGCGTAAGGGATAAGGCGGCGGTGCCCTACCGCGCCGCCGCCTTATCCCCCGCCGCCTTGTCTAACGCCGCCAGCACCTCCGCCTCGCTCAGCAATTCCGACAGGGCGATGCCGTCGGGGGCGCCGGGGCCGTAGACCGCGTTGAAGGGAATGCCATAGCGGTTGAAGGACGCCAGATAGCGGGCGATGCCGTCATCGGGCTTGGTCCAGTCGGCGCGCATGGGCAGCACGGCGCCGGTGGTCAGGCGCTTGGCGATTTCGCCGCGCTCGACCACGGCGGCCTTGTTGACCTTGCAGGTGATGCACCAATCGGCGGTCACATCCACGAACACCACCGTACCGCCCGCCACGGCCTGGGCCAGGGCGGTTTGGTCGAACGCGGTCCAGGCGATGTCGGTTTTGGTCCCCTGGGTGGCGACGCCCAGCAAGCCGGTCTGGGTGGCGAGGATGCTGCCCAGCCACAACGCGGTGGCGGCCAAGGCGGCGGCCATGATTTTCCTGACCGTCACCATCCAGGCGCCCGGTTTGGGCAGGCGGCGGGCCAGATCGGGCCATGCCGCCATGGCGAGGTAAGGCAGGGCCATGCCCATTCCCAAGGCGGCGAAGATGGCCATAATCTCCCCTGGGCCGCGCGCCAGGGCAAAGCCTACGGCAGTGCCCAGGAACGGCGCCGAACACGGGGTCGCCAGCAAGGTGGCGAAGGCGCCCGACAGGAAATGGCCCAGCAAGGTGTGATGGGCGATGCCGCCGCTGCCCACGCTCATGAAGGCGGCGGGCAGGCGGATTTCGAACCAGCCCCACAGATTGACGGCGAACAGCAGCAACAGGGTGATCATCACCGCCAGGAACATGGGCTGCTGGAACTGGATGCCCCAGCCCACCGCTTGCCCGGCGGATTTCACCATTACGGCGGCGCCGGCCAAAGCCAGGAACGAGGCGACGATGCCGGTGGCCGAGGCCAGGAAGGCGGCGCGCACATGGCCGCGCTCGGCCCCGCCATGGCTCAGGGCGCCCAGCACCTTGATGGACAGCACCGGCAGCACGCAGGGCATCAGATTCAGGATCAGACCGCCCAGCAGGGCGACCAGCAGCATGCCGGCCAGGGCATCGGTCGGCGCGGGTTCCGCCATGGCGGCGCCGGTGCCGATGACGGGCGTCAGTGTGGCTTCCAGCGAACGGCTGCCATCGGCCAGGGTGATGGTCAGCGGGCCTTCGGCCAGGGCGCGCTGCACGGTGCCTTGGACCACCGGCGATTCAAGGGTGGCACGGCGACCGTCTTTGCTGAGCGCCACGCGGGGGGCTTCGAAGCTGGCCACATCGGCGGGCTCGATGAACATATCGGGATGGATCAGCGGTTCGCTGGCGCTGATGGTCAGGCGCAGGAAGGATTGGTCGCCGCTGCCCACCGCCTCCAGCTTGTCCACGCTCACGCCATGGCGGGCGCCGTCACCCGGGACCAGGGCGGTGAAGCGGCTGATGTCGTGGACGAAGGCCGACGGCTGCGCCGGGCCCGCTGGCAAATCCAGAATCAGCTTGGCTTCCTGCGGCACGCAAATCTGGGCGCAGGCGAGGTAATCCACCGCCACCATGGCCTGAGCGGCCTGACCCGGCTGGGTCACCGGGGCGTCCAGCGGCAGCACCACCTCGCCCGTATAGCCGTGGTTCTGCAAGCCGGCCAATTGGAAGCGCTTGGGCGCCGGCCATGACACATTCGGCGGACCCAGATTGACCGATCCCGTCCAGTTCATCTTAGGCGGATAGCCGGCATCGCCGGGGGTGCGCCAATAGATTTTCCAGCCCGGCGCCAATTGGAAATGCAGGCCCAATTTGACCGAGCGGGCATCGCCCAGGGCGGTGGTGGCGGCGATCAGGCGGATCTTGCCGGTGTCGTTGGTGACCCAATCGGACGCCCCCCCTTCGCCGGCCCCCCCTTCGCTCGCCCAAGCCTTGGCGCCGAACAGCACCAAGACGGCCACCACAATCTTCAACACCAGTCGTTCCATGGACCTATCCATCCTTGCTTGCGCCAAGACAGCAAACTGGCCGGCCTGCGTCAACTTAACTGGCTGTCATGGAAAGATAAAAGGATAGGGCGGTGCGAAGGGGCGGGGTTGCTTTCGGCGGGCCACCGGCATATGTGTGGGGCATGCCCATGATGACACTCCAAGGCTATCTCGCCGGTCAGTTGCTGATCGCCATGCCGCAAATGCGGGACCCCCGCTTCGCGCGCTCGGTGGTCTATTTGTGCGCCCACACCGCCGAAGGCGCCATGGGCATCGTGGTCAACCGCCTGTTCGATGGCCTCAGCTTCTCGGAATTGCTGGCGCAGCTGGACATCGATCCCACGCCGGATTGCGACAAGATCAGGGTGCATTTCGGCGGCCCGGTGGAAGGGGGGCGCGGCTTCGTGCTGCATTCCGCCGATTACATGCACGAAACCTCGCTGATGGTGGCCGAGGGCGTCGCCCTGACCGCCACGGTGGACGTGCTCAAAGCCATCGCCGAGGGCGACGGCCCGCGCAAATGTCTGCTGGCCCTGGGCTATGCCGGCTGGAGCCCCGGCCAGTTGGACAGCGAAATCCGCGAGAACGCATGGCTCAACGTACCGGCGGACGAGAAATTGCTGTTCGACGCTAATCTGGACGACAAATGGGAAGCGGCTATCCACAAGCTGGGCATTGCTTCCGGCTCGCTGTCGGCTGAAGTGGGTCACGCTTAAAGAAGAATTTACACGAATAAGGAAGGGCCGGCGTGAGCACGCGGGCATCTGTTTTGTGTAAACATCTTCTACGGATCAGCCGCCGCCTGGGCCAGTTGCCGGTCCGACCCGTCCTTCACATTGAAGAACACGTGCTGACCAATGACGACGCGGTGGCCATAGCGCCCGCGCACCCATTGCGGCTTTTCCACCAATTGATGGAAGTATAGAGCGCCGCCGGTGGGGTCGGGCTCGCCGGCCAAGGCGCGTTTGGCGATTTCCACCGATTCAGCCCAGGCATTGGGTTCGGTCGGCAGGTCCTTCTTGCCGTCGCAGGTCCAGCCGAACTGGCAGCTTTGATGGACCACGCCGCAGATCGAGGCGGGGAAGGCCGGGGAATTGGTGCGGTTCAGGGTGACATGGGCCACCGCCGCCTGACCGGCCACGGGCTGGCCGCGCGATTCCCAATAGATGTTCAGGGCAAGGCAGCGCAGTTCGGCGGCGCTGACGGTCCTGGCCGGCGACGGCGCAGGGGCGGCAGCCACCGGCTGCACCTTGGGAATGGCGGCATCTTGCGCGGGCCGGGGTGCCCAGGCGGAACCGATGGGTTCGGCCACCACCAAAGCTGCGACCAATGCGAGGGGCCTCAGAGCGAGGGAGAGGGGTGATCTTCCATCCATGGAAGCGATAATGGCGATCGCACTTGTTGATCGCTATCGACCGGAAGCCCAAAACACCCCTCTCTGGCGGGGTACGCCTTCCGGTTCGGCTAGATCAGTATCCACACAGCGTATGGGGGCCGATGTCCAGATGGAGGTGGTCCTGATGGAGACGATCATGATTGGGGGTCAGCACCACGTTGAAGCTGCTGCACGATGCCCGCGCCACTTCGTGCAGGAAACCGGCCTTGTCCGCCGGGCCGCGCCAATCCTTCTTCACCGACACCATGGTCCCGTCGGCCAGCTCGAAGGCGGTGACGTCGATGGCTTGGCCCTTGGAATGCTCGCTCAACCGCCCGCCCCGGCTGGCACCCAGACTGGCCGCCTTGGCGGTGGAATTGTTTCGCCGCACCCGGCAATCATAGGTCCCCGCATGGTGCAGGCGCTTGACCGGCTGGCCGAAGCGGCTTTGCGCCACCGGCTGAACCACCTCGGTCTGATAGCGGACCAGGGTGCGGGCCATGGCGCAGGTCAGCACGCCGGGACGGCTCCACTTCACGCCGGCGCCGGACACCTTGACCGCATTGGCGATGCCGCAACCCTGTTCGGGATCGCCGAACGACGCCATGGTCTGGAAATCCACCCCCAGCATGGTGAGGTCCTGCAAGCACACCGCATCGGGATCGAGGATCTGCGGCACCGCGATTACGGGTGGGGCAGCGGGCATGGGCGCGCGGGCGCAGGCCGATAGGCCCAGCAGCAATAACCCTATAACCCATGGACGAATGAGCAAAGCCCAGACCCCTTCGCGTGATCCAGACTTATGATTAGCTAATCCGGTTGAACAATGTCACGGAAAAAAACGCTGCAATCCCAGGGCATTGTGGTCGGACGCTTAATCTTTGGTTAAGGCAGTAGGCCCCAGACGAGCACACCCAGGCCCAGGATGATGCGCCAGACCGCGAAGGGGGCGAAGGTGTGGCGGTCGACCCACGCCATCATGGCCGTCACCGCGATCAAGGCGAGGATGAAGGCGAGCCCCGCAGCCACCATGAGATCGGTGGAGAAGATCAACGGCGCCTGACGCGACAATTGCGCCACGATCATAGCGGCCTGACCGGCGATCAGCGGAATGGCCAGCAGCAGCGAGAAGCGGGCGGCGTCCTGGCGTTCGAACCCCATCAGCCGGGCGGCGGTAATGGTGATGCCGGTGCGCGACACGCCGGGAATGGCGGCGGCGGCTTGCAGGATGCCGATGATGGCGGCACCCAGCCAGCCCAGATGCTCGACCCGGCGCACGGTGACGCCCATGGCATCGGCGGCCAGCAGGAACAGGCCGAACACCAGCAGCGCGGCGGCGGCGGTGGTGGGGCTGGCGGTGCCGCCCCCCAATTGGGAGAAGCCCCAGGTCAGGGCCAAAGCCGGCAGCGAGCCCAGCAACACCTGCAACAGCAGGCGCGCCCCCGGCTCGACCCGGCCCTTGGCGAGCTTGACCACCGAGCGGCCCATGATGAACAGATCGCGCCAGAAATACACCATCAGGGCGGCGACGATGCCCACATCGGCGGCCACCACCACGGCGGCGCGCCCTTCGGCACTGGCGACCAGACGGGGGATCAGGGCGAGATGCCCGGCAGCGCCGAGCGGAAGCACTTCAGCCAAGCCCTGAATCAGGGCGACGAACACAACATCAAGGAAGGTCACGACCGCCTCACACCAATGGCTAGGTCTGTATAGCAGGCGTACAGGCCGGGCGCATTAGTCCCATATCGGACCCATTCGGACTCGGGCGCGTCCGCCGCTCACCCCCACTTTCGCCAATCCCACAAAATCCCCATAGGTTTTAGGGCAGTACTATTGACGCTATTTGCTTTTTTCGCTGGTTTTCCGCGCCCTTCCTGGCGTAAAAAGTCCGTCGGCTTACCCCTGGGCCAGCCACGGCTCCGTCACATGGATTTTGCCATGACCCGCAAGATGCTCCAGTTCATCCGCCTTGATCAGCAACAGCCCGACAAGCGCGCGGCGACCGATCGGGCGCAGGATTTCGGCGAAATCTATAAGCCCATGGCCGAAGACCGCGCCGGTGATCAGGCCTCGCGCTGCGAGCAATGCGGCATTCCGTTCTGTCAAATCCATTGCCCGGTGGCCAACAACATCCCCGACTGGCTGATGCTGGTGGCCGGCGGGCGCATGGAGGAGGCTTACGCGGCATCCTCCGCCACCAACACCTTCCCGGAAATCTGTGGCCGCATCTGCCCGCAGGACCGCCTGTGCGAAGGCAATTGCGTGCTGGAGCAGTCCAGCCACGGCGCCGTCACCATCGGCGCGGTGGAAAAGCACATCACCGAGACCGCCTTCGCCAATGGCTGGGTCAAGCCGCCCAAGCCGCGCCATGAACTGGCCCAATCCGTGGGCATCATCGGCGGCGGCCCCGGCGGTCTGGCGGCGGCGGACATGCTGCGCCGCTTCGGCTATCAGGTCACCGTCTATGACCGCCACGACCGCATGGGCGGCCTGCTGATTTACGGCATCCCCGGCTTCAAGCTGGACAAGTCGGTGGTCGAGCGCCGCACCCAATTGCTGGCCGATGGTGGAGTCACTCTGACCAGCGGCGTGGAAATCGGTCGCGACGTCACCTTTGCCCAATTGCGCGCCAAGCACGACGCCATCCTGATCGCCACCGGCGTCTATAAGGCCCGTGCGCTTGGCGTGCCGGGCGACACTCAGACAGGTGTGCACGACGCGCTGGACTATCTGATCACCTCGAACCGGGTCAGCCTGGGCGATAAGGTCGCCGCCTATGATGACGGCACGCTGAACGCGGCGGGCAAGGATGTGGTGGTCATCGGCGGCGGCGACACCGCCATGGATTGCGTGCGCACCGCCATCCGCCAGGGCGCCAAATCGGTGAAGTGCCTGTACCGCCGCGACCGCGCCAACATGCCGGGCTCGCAGCGCGAAGTGGCCCATGCCGAGGAAGAAGGCGTTCAGTTCGAATGGATGGCCGCCCCCGAAGCCATCGAAGGTGCGGGCAAGGCCACCGGCGTGAAAGCCGTGCGCATGCATCTGGGCGTGGCCGATTCCTCGGGCCGCCAGACCCCGGTCGCCATCGACGGCTCGGGCTTCACCATCCCCGCCGATCTGGTCATCAAGGCCCTGGGCTTCGACCCCGAAGACCAGCAGGCCCTGTTCGGCGAACCCGCTTTGGACGTGACCCGCTGGGGCACCGTCAAGGTGGACAGCCGCACCGCCATGACCAGCGTGGACGGCGTGTTCGCCGCCGGCGACATCGTGCGCGGGGCAAGTCTGGTGGTCTGGGCCATCCGCGATGGCCGCGACGCTGCGGCCAGCATGGATGTGTACCTGAAGGCCAAAGCGGCGGCGCAAGCGGCTGAGTAAGGTTTATTTGACACGGATGGACACGGATAAACACGGATAAATAGAAGCCTTCATTCGTGTTTATTTGTGTTCATTCGTGTTTAAAAATTGTGGTTACCACGGGCCCTGCCCGCTTCGAAGGAGAGCACCATGACCCAGAACCACGGCGAACAATTCGTTGCCGAGTATCTGGAGAACGCCGCCAAGCTGGAGGCCGCCGGCATCGACACCACGCCGCACGACGCGTGTGGTGTGGGTCTGGTCGCCTCGCTGGACGGCAAGCCGCGCCGTGACGTGGTGGTCGCCGGCATCGAGGCGCTGAAGGTGCTGTTCCATCGCGGTGCCGTGGACGCCGATGGCATGACCGGCGACGGCGCCGGCATCCATGTGGAACTGCCCCAGGACTTCTTCAAAGACCATATCCGCCACACCGGCCACGACCCGGTGCCGGGCCGTTTGGGCCTGGGCATGATCTTCCTGCCCAAGACCGATCTGGGCGCGCAGGAGCGCTGCCGCTGCATCGTCGAGACCGAGATTCTGAATTTGGGCTACGCCATTTATGGCTGGCGTCAGGTGCCGGTGGACGTCTCCATCATCGGCGAGAAGGCCAACGCCACCCGCCCCGAGATCGAGCAGATCATGGTCGCCAACACTCCCGGCACGCCCGAGGAGAAGTTCGAGATCGATCTGTACATCCTGCGCCGCCGCATCGAAAAGCAGGTGCTGGCCGAGCATATCGGCGATTTCTACATCTGCTCGCTGTCGTGCCGCTCCATCATCTACAAGGGCATGTTCCTGGCCGAGCAGCTGACCCATTTCTATCCCGATCTGCTGGACGAGCGTTTCATCTCGCGCTTCGCCATCTATCACCAGCGCTATTCCACCAACACCTTCCCCACTTGGCGTCTGGCCCAGCCCTTCCGCATGCTGGCCCATAACGGCGAGATCAACACGCTGACCGGCAACGTCAATTGGATGAAGGCGCACGAGCCGCGCATGTCCCATGAGGGCTTCGGTCCGTACATGGAAGACATCAAGCCCATCGTGCAGTCGGGCGGGTCCGATTCCGCCGCCCTGGACAATGTATTCGAGGTCATGTGCCGGGCGGGCCGGTCCGCCCCCATGGTCAAGCAGATGCTGGTGCCGGAAAGCTTGGGCTCCAACGCGCTGATGCCCGATGCCCACCGCGCCTTCTTCAGCTATTGCAACGCGGTCATCGAGCCGTGGGACGGCCCCGCCGCCATCTGCGCCACCGATGGCCGCTGGGTGGTCGCCGGCATGGACCGCAACGGCCTGCGCCCCATGCGCTTCACCATCACCAATGACGGCCTGCTGATCGTCGGCTCCGAGACCGGCATGATCAAGGTGGCCGAGACCAATGTGGTGGAAAAGGGCCGCGTCGGCCCCGGCCAGACCATCGCCGTGGATTTGGAAGCGGGAAGGCTGTACCGCGATACCGAGCTGAAAGACACCCTGGCCTCGCGCCGCCCCTATGCCGAGTGGACCAGCCGCATCACCGAGCTGGACAGCCTCGTCAAGACCGGCGCGCCCGAGCCGGTGGAACTGTCCGCCGAGGAACTCAAGCGGCGCCAGCTCGCCTATGGCCTGTCCATGGAAGACATGGAGCTGATCCTGCACCCCATGGTCGAAGAGGCCAAGGAGGCCATCGGCTCCATGGGCGACGACGCGCCGCTGGCGGTGCTGTCCGAGCAATATCGCGGCCTGCATTGCTTCTTCCGCCAGAACTTCAGCCAAGTCACCAACCCGCCCATCGATTCCCTGCGTGAATCGCGGGTCATGTCCCTGCGCACGCGGCTGGGCAATCTGGGCAACATCCTGGACGAGCACGAGACCCAGTGCGATGTGCTGGCCCTGGACACTCCCGTGCTGTCCAACGCCGAGTTCGAGGCCATGCGCCGCTACATGGGCAAGGCGGCAGCCGAGATCGACTGCACGTTTGAAGTCAAGCCGGGTGACCCCAAGGGCGAGCACGCCCTGCGCGACGCCCTGACCCGCGTTCGCCGCGAGGCCGAGGAGGCCGTGCGCGCCGGCTGCACCCATCTGATCCTGTCGGACAAGGCCATCGGTGAGAACCGCGTCGGCCTGCCCATGATCCTGGCGGTGGGCGGCATCCACTCCCATCTGGTGCGCGAGCGCCTGCGGACGTGGACCAGCCTGAACGTCCGTTCCGGCGAGGCTCTGGACGTGCATTACTTCGCCGTGCTGATCGGCGTCGGTGCCACCACGGTGAACGCCTATCTGGCCCAGGAAGCCATCGCTGACCGCTGGCGCCGTGGCCTGTTCCCCGGCATGACCCTGGAAGAGGGCGTGCGCAACTACAAGAAGGCCATCGATCAGGGGCTGCTGAAGATCATGTCCAAGATGGGCATTTCGGTCATCAGCTCCTATCGCGGCGGCTACAATTTCGAAGCCATCGGCCTGTCGCGGTCCCTGGTGGCCGAGTTCTTCCCCGGCATGACCAGCCGCATTTCCGGCATCGGTTTGAACGGCGTGGAAAAGACCACTATCGCCCAGCACAGCGCCGGCTTTGCCGTGGATACCGCCACCCTGCCGGTGGGCGGCTTCTACCGCTTCCGCCGGGGTCAGGAGGCCCATTCCTTCGACGGCACCCTGATCCACACCCTGCAGACCGCCTGCGCCAACGATTCCTACTCCATCTACAAGAAGTACTCGGACGGCATGCGCCGGCTGCCGCCCATCACCATCCGCGATCTGCTGGACTTCAAGCCAACTGGCGCCCCCATCAACATCGATGAGGTGGAAAGCATCACCGAGATCAGGAAGCGCTTCCTGACCCCGGGCATGTCCCTGGGCGCCCTGTCGCCCGAGGCCCACGGCACCCTGAACATCGCCATGAACCGCATCGGCGCCAAATCCGTGTCGGGCGAGGGCGGCGAGGACCGCGAGCGCTATCGTCCGCGCCCCAATGGCGACAACGCCAATTCGGCGGTCAAGCAGATCGCCTCGGGCCGCTTCGGCGTCACCGCCGAGTATTTGAACATGTGCCGCGAGATCGAGATCAAGGTGGCCCAGGGCGCCAAGCCCGGTGAGGGCGGCCAGTTGCCCGGCTTCAAGGTCACGGTGGAAATCGCCAAGCTGCGTCACGCCACCCCCGGCGTCATGCTGATCAGCCCGCCGCCCCATCACGACATCTATTCCATCGAAGACCTTGCCCAGCTGATCTACGACCTCAAGCAGATCAACCCGGCGGCCAAGGTGACGGTGAAGCTGGTGTCGCGCTCCGGCATCGGCACCATCGCCGCCGGCGTGGCCAAGGCCAAGGCCGACATCATCCTGATTTCCGGCAATGTGGGCGGCACGGGCGCGTCCCCGCAGACCTCCATCAAGTTTGCCGGTCTGCCGTGGGAACTGGGTCTGTCTGAGGCCCATCAGGTGCTGACGCTCAACCGTCTGCGCCACCGGGTCAAGCTGCGCACCGATGGCGGCCTGAAGACCGGCCGCGACATCGTCATCGCCGCCCTGCTGGGCGCCGAGGAATTCGGCATCGGCACCACCAGCCTGATCGCCCTGGGCTGCATCATGGTGCGCCAGTGCCATTCCAACACCTGCCCGGTGGGCGTGTGCACCCAGGACCCGGCTTTGCGCGAGAAGTTCACCGGCAGCCCCTACAAGGTGGTGAATCTGTTCAGCTTCATCGCCGAGGAAGTCCGCGAAATCCTGGCAAGCTTGGGGGCGCGCAGCCTGAACGAGATCATCGGCCGCACCGATCTGCTGCATCAGGTCAGCCGTGGCGCCGCCCATCTGGACGATCTGGACCTTAACCCGCTGCTGGCTCAGGCCGATGCCGGCGGCCACGCCCGCTATTGCACCCAGGAAGAGCGCAACGAGGTGCCCGAGACCCTGGACGCCCAGATCATCAAGGACGCCCGCCCGGCCCTTGAGGACGGCGAGAAGATGCAGCTGACCTATAACGTGCGCAACGTCCAGCGCGCCATCGGCACCAAGCTGAGCCACAAGATCACCAAAAAATACGGCATGACCGGTTTGCAGCCCGGCCACATCACCGTGCGTCTGCGGGGTTCGGCTGGCCAGTCCCTGGGGGCGTTCGCCGTCCAGGGCCTGAAGCTGGACGTGTTCGGCGATTCCAACGATTACGTGGGCAAAGGCCTGTCCGGCGGCACCATCGTGGTCCGCCCGCCGGTGTCCAGCCCGCTAAAGTCCAACGAGAACACCATCATCGGCAACACCGTGCTGTACGGCGCCACGGCGGGCAAATTGTTCGCCGCCGGCCAAGCCGGTGAACGCTTCGCCGTGCGCAATTCCGGCGCCGACACGGTGATCGAGGGCTGCGGCTCCAACGGCTGCGAATACATGACCGGCGGCAACGTGGTCATCCTGGGCGGCGTCGGCGCCAATTTCGGCGCCGGCATGACCGGCGGCATGGCCTTCGTCTACGACTCAGCCGGAACCTTCCCGCTGAACGCCAACCCCGACAACGTCATCTGGCAGCGGGTCGAGACCGACCATTGGGAAGGCGTGCTGAAGGGCCTGATCAAGGAACACGTGGCCGAGACCCAAAGCCATTGGGCCGAAAGCATCCTGGCCGATTGGAGCCGCGAGAAGCCCAAATTCTGGCAGATCGTGCCCAAGGAAATGCTGTCGCGGCTGGAACACCCGGTGACCAAAGTTCCGGCGGTGGCGGCGGAGTAGGGAATCATTCAGATGGCTGAAGTAATCCAGCTTTGGCCGTCTGAAACCGCTAGCAGCCTGTCGGACTCGCGCTTTCAGTGGAGTGCCTGGAGCGGTAGCTCCGCTGAATCGGCTGGGATTGGGGCGTGATCGAGCCGGGTCGGGGTCGAGGCTGGGGATGAGGCTTTCGGGGCGCCCAGTTTGGCATTGG
>JACMKT010000209.1 GCA_014380005.1 Rhodospirillales bacterium | reverse complement strand
GCGGCGGCATGGTGGCGCGCGCCACCACCGACGGCGCGGTGTGGATCGGCCAATTACGCGGGCGCGGACCGACCGCCCTGAAACTGCCCGCCGCCAGCCTGCTGCCCGAGGCCGCTGCTTTACCCGAACAGCCCGGCCATCACGACATCTGGTACGACGAACATGGCAGCGTCGGCTTTCTGCATTTCCCCTTCCACAACGGCGCCATGAGCACCGACCAGTGCCAGCGCCTGAAGCACGCCTTCCTGGAGGCAACCAAGCGCCCGACCAAGGTGATCGCGCTCATGGGCGGGCCGGATTTCTGGTCCAACGGCATCCATCTGGGCACTATCGAGGCCGCCCATAGCCCCGCCGACGAATCCTGGCGCAACATCAACGCCATGAACGATCTGTGCGAGGCCATCATCACCTGCGGCAGCCACATCACCCTGGCGGCCATGCAGGGCAATGGCGGCGCCGGCGGCGTGTTCATGGCCCTGGCCGCCGACATGGTGCTGGCCCGCACCGGCGTGGTGCTGAACCCCCATTACAAGGGCATGGGCAATCTGTACGGCTCGGAATACTGGACCTATCTGCTGCCCAAGCGCTGCGGCGCCGCCGGAGCCCTGGCCCTGACCCAGGCGCGCCTGCCGGTGGGCACGGAAGAAGCCCGCGACTGGGGCCTGATCGACGGCCATTTCGGCAATACCGTGGCAGAATTCCGCGCCCAGTTCGAACGCTTCGCCTTCAGCCTTGCCACCTCCACCGATGTGGAAAGCCGCCTCGCCGCCAAGCGTTTGTCACGGCTGGCCGACGAAACGGAAAAGCCCCTATCGGCCTATCGCGCCGAGGAGCTGGAGCACATGAAGCTGAACTTCTACGGCTTCGATCCCAGCTACCATGTGGCCCGGTGGAACTTCATCCGCCGGGTGCCCAAGTCGCGCACACCGCTGTATCTGGCGCGGCATCGGGCGAAATAAGGCCACGGGGCGCGCGGAAGGTTCGCACACCGCCCCTCCTTGCACTCCCAATAGAACTTCCTGATGCGCACATTCGAGGCATGTGTCATAAACTGTTCATATTGTGTGCATATGTGGGATGTATCAGATGCCGCACCTTCGGATCGCCTCGCTGACCAACCTGTTCGGTGCCGTCGTCATCGGCTGCATCGCCTTGATCGGGACGGTGGGCGGCATGGCGTTGACCGAGTTGAAGGTGGGCGGCCCGCTGTATAGCCGCATCGTGCTGGGCAAGGATCTGGTGGCCGACATCCTGCCGCCGCCCGAATACATCATCGAATCCTACCTAGAAGCCACACTGGCCCTGAACGACCCGGCTTCCGTGGACGCACGGCGCCAACGTCTGGCCCAGCTGAAATCCGAATATGACGACCGCCACACCTTCTGGATCGGCTCACCCTTGCCGCCGGCCTTGCGCGACACGCTGGTGGAAACGGCGCACGCCCCGGTCCTGCGTTTCTACCGCGAGCTTGAGGCCAAATTCCTGCCGGCTTTGGCCGCGGGCGACATGGATAGCGCCCGCACCTCCTACGCCATCCTGAGCGAGGCCTATGCCGCCCATCGCACGGTCATCGACCAGATCGTGACCGGCGCCAACGCCATGAACACCGCCACCGAGGCCGAAGCGGCCAGCACCGACACCCGCTTTGCCATCCTGCATTGGGCGGCTGCCTTGGCGGCGTTGTCCCTGGTGGCGGCGGGCATCATCGCCATCCTGCTGGGTATGGTCCGCCCGGTGGTCGCCATGACGGCGGTGATGAAGCGATTAGCCGGCGGCGACAACGAAATTGCGGTGCCGTCAGGCAGCCGCAAGGACGAGATCGGCGAAATGGCTGCCGCCGTCACCGTATTCAAGGAAAACGCCGTGGCCGCCGAGGCCCAGCGCCGGCAACAGGAAGAAGACCGCGCCCATGCCGAGGCCGATAAGCGCGCCGCCCTGAGCAACATGGCCGAAACGGTGGAGCGCGAAACCCGCGCCGCCGTGGCCCAAGTGTCCGGCCATACCGGGCACATGACTGAGAACGCCGCCGCCATGACCCGGTCCACCCTGTCGGTCAGCGACAGCAGCCAAAGCGTCGCCGTCGCCGCCGCCCAGGCCCTTGCCAACGCCCAGACCGTGGCCGCCGCGTCCGAGGAATTGTCCGCCTCCATCGGCGAAATCGCCCACCAGATCGAGGGCGCCCGCACCGCCACCGGCCAAGCGGTGGATGCCTCGGCCCGCGCCCAGGGCACCATCTCGCGCCTGTCCCAGGCGGTCGGGCATATCGGCGCCGTGGCCGAATTGATCAACAATATCGCCAGCCAGACCAATCTGCTGGCCCTGAACGCCACCATCGAAGCGGCCCGCGCCGGTGACGCCGGCAAGGGCTTCGCGGTGGTTGCCAACGAGGTCAAGAGCCTCGCCAACCAGACCGCCAAAGCGACCGAGGACATCACCGCCCAGATCGCCGAAATCCAAAGCACCACCAGCTTGGCGGTGCAGGCGGTGCAGGAAATCACCTCGGCCATTCAGGGCGTTGAGGCCATTTCGGCCACGGTCGCCTCGGCCATCGCCCAGCAGGGCGCCGCCACCGACGAGATCGCCCGCAACGTGGCCCAGACCTCGGACGCCGCCCGCGAAGTGGCCGAGCGCATCGAGGTCGTGTCCAACGAAGCCGCCGCCACCGGCGAGCAAGCCAAGGAGGTCAGCACCACCTCGGCCCAGGTCACCGCCAGCGTCACCAATCTGGGCCAGACCCTTATCCGCATCGTGCGCACCGCCACCACCGACGTGGACCGCCGGCATTCCCCCCGCTTCGATCTGGAGCGCCGCGCCACGCTGCGGCTGAACGGCCTGAGCACCGAGACGGTGACGGTCAATCTGGCGGAAGGCGGCGCCGAATTGCGCGGCCTGCTGCCCGACGGCACCATTGGCGCGTCGGTGGAGCTGAGTCTGGACGGCCTGTCCCGGCCAGTGCCCGCCACCATCTGCGACATCGCCGATGGCAACACCCATCTGCGCTTCGCATCGAACGATGCCGCCTTGCTGCGGCCGCTGCTGCAATCGGCGTGAAATCGGCACGGCTCCGGGCGGATGTGGCGTTCAACCTTGGCTGAACGCCACATCCGCGATGGCCTTTTCAGGCTAGGGCCAAGTCGTTAGCCCCGCCCCCGGCGGCCCCACCGGCAGTGCCTGCTCCCTCCTCATCCGTCTGGAAAAGAAACACTTCGCCGCTGCTGAAATTGAAGTCATTGGCGTTCAATTGGCGCACGCCCAGCACCGTGACCACCAGGGTGCCGGGATCGGCACCGATGGCGTCAGAGAGGTCAATGATCGAATTACGCCCCGACCTGGTAATCGAACCGGCCAAATCCGCGAATGATTCGATAGTGGGGTCGAAATCCGACAGCAAAAGGATATCAGTGCCGCGAACGAAATCGGCAATCGTTACATTGAGGGCTTCAGGGGTGACCACAAAGGTATCCGCCCCAAGCCCACCGTTCAACGCAGAGGTATCAGTCCCGGCTTGAAGCCGATCGTCACCCAACCCGCCAAATGCGCGATCACGGCCTTGTCCGGCGACGACCGTATCGTCGCCCCCTCCGCCATTGAGAATGTCGTTGCCCGGGCCGGAAATAACGTTGTCGTTTCCCCGTCCCGCCAGGACCGTATCGCCGGTAACCGATTCAGCCTGAAGGATGTCGTCGCCGTTGGTTCCTCGAATCAGCGCCATTGCTCCATACTCCACTCCGCCGCGACAGGGAGTCAGTACCCTCTGACGATAACGTGATCGTGATTGGGATAACCGGCAAATTGCAGGTAAACCGCTTATTCGCCGCATCGCCAAAGGGCGGTATGCCGCTTTGGGCAGGCGAACAGCAAATACCCTAACCAGACTGGTTGATTCCTTTCCACTTGTGCCGCCACAATGGGGCACGCCCAGCCGGAAAGGATCGCCGTGACCGCTTTGCCCATTATCCTGGTCATCGACGACGAAAAGCAGTCCCAGGAATCCTTGCGCCGCGTCCTGTCCGACGAGTTCCGCGTGCTGACCGCCTCTAACGGTGACGAGGCCGAGGCGGTGCTGACCAACGAATTGGTCCACGCCATCCTGTGCGACCAGCGCATGCCGGGCATCCAGGGCGTGGACTTTCTGAAGGGCGTGCGCGAGCGCTGGCCCGATCCGGTGCGCATGATCATCTCGGGCTACACCGCGTCCGAGGACATCATCGCCGGCATCAATGAAGCCGGCATCTACCAGTACATCACCAAACCGTGGGAACCGGTGGAGCTGATCCGCACCATCAAGGAAGCCCTGACGCTGCAGGAATTGCAGGCGGCCTCGGCCCAGGCGTCGCTGGATCTGAAGGTGGCGCCGGCCATGCTGGAAAGCGTGGTGGCGAAAAAGACCGGTACCTTGAAAAAGGCCCACCATTTCGACCGCATCGTCCACGCCGCCCGCTCGCCCCTGGCCGACATCATCGCCATGGCCAGCCGGGTGTCGGCCTTCGATATCTCGGTGCTGATCACCGGCGAATCGGGCACGGGTAAGGAATTGCTGGCCCGCGCCATTCATTACCACAGCCCACGCGGCGACAAGCCCTTCGTGGTGGAAAATTGCGGCGCCCTGCCCGACCAATTGCTGGAATCCGAGCTGTTCGGCTGTAAGAAGGGCGCCTTCACCGGCGCCTATGAGGACCGCATCGGCCTGTTCGAGCAAGCCTCGGGCGGCACCATCTTCCTGGACGAGATCGGCGAGACCTCGCCCGCCTTCCAGGTCAAGCTGCTGCGCGTGCTGCAGGAAGGCGAAATCCGCCCCTTGGGTGCCCGGCTGACCCGCAAGGTGGATGTGCGCGTCATCGCCGCCACCAACCGCAATCTGGAAGACGAGGTGCGCGAGAAGCATTTCCGCCGCGACCTGTTCTACCGCCTCGCCGCCTTCCCTTTGCACATCCCGCCCTTGCGCGACCGCCCCATGGACATCCCCGTGCTGGCCGAACGCCTGCTGGCGGAGACCCGCAAAGGCTTCGGCAAGCCCATCAAAGGCTTCAGCGAGGACGCGGTGGCCGTGCTGCGGTCCTATGACTGGCCCGGCAATGTGCGCGAGATGCAGAACGAAATTCAACGCATGGTCGCCCTGGCCGATGGCGACACTCTGGACCTGGATTTGCTGACCCCACGCCTGCGCGCGCGGGCCTGCCCTGGCGGGCGGGCGCTGGCCGATGCGGGCGGCGCGCGCACCCTGAAGGATCATGTGGAGGCGTTGGAAGCCAAGCTGCTGGGCGAGGCTTTGTCGCGCCATCGCTGGAACATCAGCCGGGTGGCCGAGGAAATGGGCCTGTCCCGTGTCGGCCTGCGCGCCAAGCTGCAACGCTATGGCCTGGAGCGCGCAGGGTGAGTGAAGAACTTGACGTCGCCCACGCCCAGGAGACCGCCTGGATCGAGGTGATCAAGAAGATGGAGGAGGTCTATTCCGACCTCATCCAGTACGAGGTGGAGCTTGAGGAGAAGAATGCGGCGCTGGAGGAAGCGCAGCTTTTCATCACCTCGGTGCTGTCCTCGGTCTCGGATATCCTGGTGGTGTGCGATCCCAAGGGCGCCATCCAGCAGGTCAATCTGGCCTTCCTGAAGCTGACCGATTGCGCCGAAGTGGATTTGCTGGGCAGCGCGCTGAGCGATGTGCTGGCCCAGGATGTGGGACCATTGGCCCATTGGCTGGAAGCCGGCGCCGACCGCGAAGTGCGCTTCCGCGCCTCGAACGGCGGGGTGACCGACCCGGTGGCCCTGACCTGCGCCACCCTGCTGGACCATCGCGGATTGCCTGCGGGCATGGTGCTGACGGGCCGTCCGGTGGGCGAATTGCGCCGCGCTTACGAGGCGCTGAAGCGCGCCCAGGCGCAATTGGTGCAGCAGGAAAAGATGGCCTCCCTGGGCCGGTTGATCGCCGGTGTGGCCCACGAACTGAACAACCCCATCAGCTTCATCGTCGGCAACGTCCATGTGCTGACCAAATACCGCGAGCGCCTGGAAGCCTATCTGGCCGCCATCCATAACGGCGCCGATACGGTGGAACGCGAGGTGGCCCGCGCGTCCTTGCGCATCGATGCCCTGATGGCCGATCTTCCCGGCCTGATCGACGGCACCCGCGAGGGCGCCCAGCGTGTGGCCGATATCGTCAAATCGCTGAAGCGCCTGTCGTTCTCGCCCGGCGGCGAAGCAGAGGCGGTGGATTTGGCGGCCTTGGCGGAAAAGGCGGTGCAATGGGCGGCCAAGGGCCGCAACAGCCCCGCCGCCATCACCATGAACTTGCCCCCCGGCCTTGCCGCCAAGGGCCATGCCGGGCAGTTGCAGCAAGTGCTGGTCAATCTGGTGGAAAACGCCCTGGACGCGGTGGCCGGATTGCCCTCGCCCACGGTGGTTCTGACCGGCCACCGCGATGGCACCAATGTGGTGCTGGACGTGGCCGATAACGGCGCCGGCATGGCCGAAGCGGATTTGCTGAAGGTGTTCGACCCCTTCTTCACCACCAAGCCGGTGGGCCAGGGCACCGGTCTTGGCCTATGGATCAGCTACGGCATCGTCCGCGACCATGGCGGCCATCTGGAAGCGGCGAACCAAGCAGGCGGCGGGGCATTGTTCAGGATGGTGTTGCCGGCGGGGTGACCTATTCCTCCACGAACAGCCGCGCCGACCGGATGCCCACCTTCACCCGGCTGCCCGCCGACAGGTTCAGCCGGTCGTGTTCATCGCGGCTGAGTTCGGCTTCCAGGGTGGTGCCGCCCACCGCCAGTTCGGCGCGGACCACCGGACCCAGCACGGTCAGATGGCGCACATGGGCGGGCATGCCGTCCGCATCGGCGGGGCGGATTTCGATGTCGTGGGGGCGGATGAAGGCGGTGCCATTGCCGTTGCTGCCGTCATTGGCCGAACACACCAGCTCCACGCCCTCGATCACCGCGCGGCCATCCTTGATCACGCAGGGCAGCGCGTTGACGTTGCCCAGGAAGCGATAGACGAACGGGGTCGCGGGGCGGTCGTAGATTTCCGCCGGGGTGCCGATCTGCTCGATGCGGCCCTTGTTCATGACCACCACCTCGTCGGCCACTTCCAGGGCTTCTTCCTGGTCATGGGTGACGAACACGCCGGTCAGGCCCATGTCCTCGTGCAGCGAGCGCAGCCAGCGGCGCAAATCCTTGCGCACCTGGGCGTCCAAGGCGCCGAAGGGCTCGTCCAGCAGCAGCAGGCGGGGTTCGATGGCGAGCGCGCGGGCCAGGGCGACACGCTGGCGCTGGCCGCCGGATAATTGGGCGGGGAAGCGCTTGCCCAGACCGCTCAACTGGACCAGCCCCAGTAATTCCTCGACCCGCTGGGCGATGGCCGCCTTGGACGGACGGGTGGCGCCCTTACGCACCTTCAGGCCGAAGGCGATGTTGTCGGCCACGGTCATGTGGCGGAACAAGGCGTAATGCTGGAAGACGAAGCCGACGCCGCGCTCACGGGTTTGCAGCGAGGTGGCATCGACGCCGTCCAAATGGATGGTGCCGGCATCGGGATAATCCAGCCCGGCCAGAATGCGCAGCAAGGTGGTCTTGCCCGAGCCCGACGGCCCCAGCAACGCCACCAGCTTGCCCTTGGGCACGCGCAGGGAGACCTGATCCAGGGCGGTGAAATTACCGAACCGCTTGGTCAGGCCATCGACCTGGATCATGTCCATGTCAGACTCGGTGGTTTGCTGCAAGTTCATCTCGGTGGAGCCATTCAAGTGCGGATTTTGCCCCGAGCGTGACCAGCGCGAGGAAGGCGAGGAGAGAAGCGACCGCGAAAGCGCCGACGAGGTCATATTCATTGTAAAGAATCTCCACATGCAACGGCATTGTATTGGTCAGGCCCCGGATATGACCGGAAACCACAGAAACAGCACCGAATTCGCCCATGGCGCGGGCATTGCACAGCAAGACGCCGTATAACAGGCCCCAGCGCACATTGGGGAGCGTCACCAATAGGAACGTTCTAAATCCGCTGGCGCCCAGGGTCAGCGCCGCCTCTTCCTCATCACGCCCTTGCTCCTCCATCAACGGGATCAGCTCGCGCGCCACGAAGGGGAAGGTCACGAACACCGTGGCCAGCACGATGCCGGGCACGGCGAAGATGATGCGGAAGCCCTGCTCGGTCATCCACTCGCCCAGCAAACCCTGCAGGCCGAACAGCAGCACATAGACCAGACCGGAAATCACCGGCGACACCGAGAACGGCAAGTCGATCAAGGTGATCAGCAGGCTTTTGCCGCGGAAGTCGAATTTGGTGATGGCCCAGCTGGCGCACAGACCGAACACCACATTCAGCGGCACGGCGATGGCGGCCACCAGCAAGGTCAGCTGGATGGCCGAGATGGTCATGGCATCGCCCAGCGAGGCGAAATAGCGGTCCCAGCCCTTGGCCAGCGCCTCGGTCAGCACCGCCAGCAGGGGCAAGACCAGGAACAGCGCCAGAAAGGCCAGGGCGATGCCGGTCAGAACCCAGCGGATCAGCGGCGATTCGGTGGTGGAATTGGCCATCCTCACACTCCCCTCAGGCGCGCTTGCCGCCATTTTTGCAGGCAGTTGATGAACAGCAGCATGGCGAAGGACACCACCAGCATGACCACGGCGATGGCGGTGGCGCCCAAGTAATCGTACTGCTCCAGTTTGGTGACGATCATCAGCGGCGCGATTTCCGAGATTCCCGGCATGTTGCCGGCGATGAAGATGATGGAGCCGTACTCACCCACGGCACGGGCGAAGGCCATGGAGAAGCCGGTCAGCAGCGCCGGCCCCACCGCCGGCAGGATGACGCGGGTGAAGGTCTGAATGCGGCTGGCGCCCAGGGAGGCGGCGGCTTCCTCCACCTCCGCATCCAGATCGGCCAGCACCGGTTCCACCGTGCGCACCACGAAGGGCAGGCCGATGAAGATCATGGCGACGATCACGCCCAGCGGGGTGAAGGCGACCTTGATGCCCAGCTCCGCCAACGGCTTGCCGAGCCAGCCATTGGGGGCGTACAGCGCGGTCAGCGCGATACCGGCCACGGCGGTGGGCAGAGCGAAGGGCAGATCCACCATGGAATCCACCAGCTTACGGCCGGGGAAGTCGTAGCGCACCAGCACCCACGCCACCAGCAGGCCAAACACCGCGTTGATCAAGGCGGCGATCAACGAACCGCCGAAGGACAGCCGCAACGAGGCCAGCACCCGCCAGTCGGTGAAGGTGGCGACCCATTGCGGCCAATCCATGCCTGCCGCCTTGAGGAACAGAGCGGCCAGCGGGATCAGCACGATGATGGACAGATAGACAAGGGTGAACCCCAGCGTCAACCCGAAGCCGGGGATAACCCTTTGGGGCCAAACCTTGCGGGAGGCGCGGCGCGCGCGCCCCCCGGGGAGATTTGCGGTCAATGGCCTCATTTCTTCGCAAAGATCCGGTCGAACACGCCGCCATCGGCGAAGTGGGTGGTCTGAGCCTTCTGCCAGCCGCCGAATACGTCGTCGATGGTGAACAGCTTGACCGCGGAGAACTGGCCCTGGACCTGCTTCCACACCTCGGGATCACGGGGGCGATAATGGTGCTTGGCGATGGTGGCCTGGGCCTCGGGGGTATACAGATAATTCAGATACGCTTCAGCCAGAGCGCGGGTTCCCCGGCGGTCCACCACCTTGTCCACCACGGCCACCGGCGGCTCGGCCAGGATGGAGATGGAGGGGGTGACGATCTCGAAGCCGTCGCCGAATTCCTGCAGGGCCAAATAGGCCTCGTTTTCCCACGACAGGAACACGTCGCCCAGGCCGCGCTGGGTGAAGGTGATAGTGGCACCGCGAGCGCCGGAATCCAGCACCGGGACGTTCTTGTAAAGCGCGCTGACGAACTCCAGGGCCTTGGCCTCGTCGCCATTCCACTTATTCAACGCATAGCCCCAAGCGGCCAGATGGTTCCAGCGGGCCCCGCCCGAGGTCTTCGGGTTGGGGGTGATGACGCCCACGCCCGGCTTCACCAGATCGTCCCAATCCTTGATCTTCTTGGGGTTGCCCTTGCGCACCAGGAACACGATGGTCGAGGTGTAGGGCGCGCTGTTATAGGACAGCCGCTTCTGCCATTCCTTATCGATCAGGCCCTTGGCGGCAATGGCGTCGATGTCATAGGCCAAAGCCAGGGTGACCACGTCGGCTTCCAGCCCGTCGATGACCGAGCGGCCCTGCTTGCCCGAACCGCCATGGGATTGGTTGATCTTCACATCATCGCCGGCCTTGGCCTTCCACTGCTTGGCGAAGGCGGCGTTGACATCCTGATACAGCTCGCGGGTGGGATCGTATGAAACGTTGAGCAATGTCTTGGCATCGGCCGCATGGGCGGCGCCGGGGACCAGCGTGGCCACGCAGGTGGCAATCACGGCGGCAAACAACAGGGCGCCGAACAGGCGCAGCCATTCCTCGTCGATAAACCGGGTCATACAACCTCCATGGCCAAACCATCAATCTATAACTTTATAGATTTATGCGAACGCCGGTGTCAAATGGAGATTTGAGGAACCCATTTGGCTATTTCAAATGGGAAATAGCCACACACCTCTCCCGCACCCGGAAAACGGGCCGGAAAAGTCTAGATGTCGTACATCAGAATAGGTTCGGGACGCTTGTGCAGGGCCATTTCGGCCAGGGTGGTATTGTCCAGGATGCCGGCAATGGCATCGCGGACCTCACCCATCACCGCGCGGATGGCGCAGGTGGTTTCGTCCGTGCAGTCCTCGCAACGGCGATAAGCGGTGCGCGACACGCACGGCACCGGGGCCAACGGGCCGTCCAGCACGCGAACGATGTCACCCACCATGATCCGCTCGGGCGATTTGGCCAGGGTATAGCCGCCGCCCTTGCCCTTCTTGCTGGACAGGAACCCGCGATTCTTCAGCTCCAGCAGGATGGCGTCCAGGAATTTCTTGGGAATGCGTTCTTTCTCGGCGATTTCCGCAATCAAGATCGACCCGTCGGCGCCGTGGCGCGTCAGGTAAACCATGGCCTTCAGACCGTATTTCGCCTTGCTGGAAAGCATTTCCCCACCAACACCGTAGAGTTCATGGGCATGTGGCGCGGACGCCCCCGGCTTGTCAAGCATTACCGCGCCAGCCTGCCCATCGGACCCGGTCCATCACGGGTGCGGCGGCACCACCACCCGCTCGCCCCCAAACGCCATTTGAACCGGCACCACCTGCGCCGCCATGTCGCCATCGGCGGCACCGGGCAAGACCTGAGCGGCCATCCAGCCGAACGCGATCACGAACAACAGGCCCATCAGGATGCGCCGCACATCGTCGAAAATCAGCCCCGCCATTTGCTTTCTCCATCCGAGAGTATCCGTAAGGACAATCTACGGAATCGATGGGGCTGATCGGTGTGACCAAAGAGGGGCAAGGCAGAGCCACTGTTAGACCGCCAGTGAAACGCCCCTCACCGTCATGGCCGGGCTTGACCCGGCCATCCACGTGGTTCCGCACAAAATGTATTTTAAACAATGCATTAGATGTTGACGCGTGGATGCCCGGGTCAAGCCCGGGCATGACGTCGAGGGGGATGGAAGGGCCTACTTAGCCTCGCCATCAAACCCCACCGCTTCCCGCACCACATAAAGCGGCCGGTTCTTCACCTCGGCGAACACGCGGCCAAGGTATTCGCCGATGACGCCCAGGCTGATCAACTGAACGCCGGAGAAGAAAGTGATGGCGACGATCAGTGAGGGATAGCCCGGCACGTCGATGCCCAGGATCAGGGTCTTGATGATGAAGACGAAGCCGTAGAGCAGGGCAAACGCCGCCACCAACATGCCCATCAGGGTCCACACCTTCAACGGCACCGAGGTAAACGAGGTCAACCCGTCCACCGCCAGCCGCCACAGGCGGAAGATGTTGAAGCTGGTCACTCCGGCGGCGCGCGGGGCCACGTCATAGGGGATGGAGGTCTGGCGGAAGCCGACCCAGGCGTACAGGCCCTTCATGAAGCGGGTGTGCTCGGGCATGGCGTTCAGCACGTCCACCACCTTGCGGTCCAGCAGGCGGAAATCGCCGGCGCCCTGGGGC
>JACMKT010000208.1 GCA_014380005.1 Rhodospirillales bacterium | reverse complement strand
GGCCGATGGGTTCGAGGGCAGCGTCAAACGCGTTGCCGGCAACATCACCGCCGCCGCCGGCCAATTGGAAGGCGCGGCGCAGACCGTGTCCGGCGCGGTGCAAACCGCCTCGGGCCAAGCAACGTCAGTGGCCGCCGCCGCCGAGCAGGCCTCGGCCAACGTCGCCACCGTGGCCACCGCCGCCGAGGAATTGTCCTCGTCCATCCGCGAAATCAGCCGTCAGGTCCAGGCATCCTCCACCATCTCCAGCGAAGCGGTGGCGGAAGCCCAGCGCACCAACCAGTTGGTGGAAGGGCTGGCCCAATCGGCCACCCGCATCGGCGAGGTGGTCAGCCTGATCAACGATATCGCCAGCCAAACCAATCTGCTGGCCCTGAACGCCACCATCGAAGCCGCCCGCGCGGGCGACGCCGGCAAGGGCTTCGCCGTGGTCGCCAATGAGGTGAAGTCGCTGGCGACCCAGACCGGCAAGGCCACCGAGGACATCTCCAACCAGATCGGCGCCGTGCAATCCGCCACCAAACAGGCGGTGGACGCCATCCGCGCCATCGTCGGCACCATCAACCGCATCAACGAAATCGCCGGCGCCATCGCCGCCTCGGTGGAACAGCAAGGCGCCGCCACCCAGGAAATCGCCCGCAACGTCCAGCAGGCCGCAGCCGGCACCGCCGAGGTGACGTCCTATCTGGGCCAACTGACCATGGCGACCTCGGAAGCCGGCCAATCCGCCGGCGGCATGCTGCAGGCGACCCAAGATTTGGTGACCGAGGCCAAGACGTTGCGCAGCGAGGTGGATAGCTTCCTGTCGGGGATCAGGGGGTAGGGGGGCTTAGGTTTCACCACCAAGGGAAGTCCATGAAGAATAGATTTTTTACACGAATGAACACAAATGAACACGAATAGGTCAGCGTAAGCCGATCCGGTGCTGCTCATTGAATTCCTTATTATTCGTGTTTATTTGTGTTCATTCGTGTAAAGAAATATTGCCTCTGCGTAATCTTCACCCATGCGAAGACGGCGTTGGCCGTGGCGCAGGCTCCAATATTTCGTCGGTAACCGCCTCGAAGGAATGCGCGACCTTCACCGCATTCCTGCCGCCATACAGCGTGATGACCGTCTCCGCACCATCTTCATCCGCATCACAGATGGCGGAAACCGCGCCCAGGCGGATGGCGTGCCGATGGCCTTGGACATCCTTGACGATGAGGAAGCCGCCCGCTCGCCTCGGATAAATCATCATCTTCCCCGCAGAAACACGCATAAAGTTCCGTGTTCCCAGGAAACACGTATGTACATGCGTGGTCAAGGTCCAACACACGCATGAAACTCCGTCCTTATGGACGAGGAACGCCAGAAAATCGCGCTGGGCGCCCGCATCAAGGCGCTGCGAAAGCAACAAGGGCTCAGCCAGGAAGACTTGGCCGCCGCCAGTGGGCGTGCGGTCGAGGGCATTTCCAACATCGAGCGCGGCAAGAACTTCCCCGGCCTCGGCACCTTGCTGAAAATCGCCGAAGCCCTGCACATCCCAGTGGCCGAGCTTATCGGCGAAGTGAACATCCCCGCCGCCACCCCCAAACGCATCCGCCTGGAAGCGGCTTTGTTAGCTGCGGCACGCCGGTTACCGGACCGTCAGCTTGAGGTGGCGGTCAAGCAGGTCGAGGCGCTGGCCGAGGGGTGAGGGGGCGATCATGCTCACCAGCTTAATTCTTTGTTAATATTCGCCTGGACGACTCTAAGATTTATGCTTTTAAAAAACGGATGCCAGTTGCGTGGGGCAATAAATCCCATTCTGCCGCCGCCATTGTCCCACACAGGTACAACAATACCTGCTAGGCCTGCTGTCATTGATGCTTCTTGTATTTCTTCAATTATTTCTCTTTGATCATCCTCCGTTTTGTATCTAAAATGACTGTCCAGTGGGACAATTACCATGTCTTGGCCTTGTTCTCGCAGGTGCGCGATGGCTAACTTGGGCATGCCACTCTCCGCTGTTGGCGTGTAAGTGTACGTTTGCAAATATGCTATATCCATCTGAGATTTTGAGTCACCCCTCCAGCTTCTTCAAAAACCCCTCCATCGTCTCCACCGTCTGCTCTCCATAGCGCTTCCGCAACCCCGTCCCATCCCGCCCCAGCTCTGCCTTCAGCGCGGCGAACAGCGCCCGCATCAACTCGGCAAATCCGAACTCACTTAGTTGCCAATGGGCGTCGGGAGCGTCTGCCGGCACCGGGCTCAGGTTCGAATTCACCAGGGCCATGAACCAGTCGCGGCGGCGTTCGAAATGGGCGAAGTAGTGGGCGACCACCATGAGGACGTCGTTGCTCAGGGCCATGGATTGCGGGTCGGCGTGGATGGCGGGCCAGGAATAGCCGCCGGAGTTTTGGCGGTGGCGTTCCAGGATGGCTTGGGATTTACGCTGGCATTGTTCGTACAAGGCCGGGCCGATCATCTTGTCCACGGCCAGATTGAAGCCGGGGATCATGCGGCGGCTTAAGGTTCCTTTGGTGCCGTCATCGCCTTGGCGCGGCGGGAACAGATGGGCGAAGGGTTTCGCCAGGATGCGGTCGAACGGGCGGCGGCGCGCGCTTTCCCATTGCTTGGCTTCACGCGCATGGGTGCAGGCATCCCACGACCGTTTCAGCACCGGCTGGAAGCGGGCGGTTTCTTCGGATAGGAAGCGTTCGGCCAAGTCGCGGATGGCCTCGGCGGTCAGAGCGCCGCCGGCTTTGGCGGCCTCGACCTCCAGCCGTGTGGCGAAATGGCCGATCATGGTGTGGGCGATGGATTCACAGGCCTTGGGGCCGGTGACCAGCGGCGGGTCGAAGGCGTTCATGGTAGTTCTCCCATCCGCCGGCCAGCATAGCAGATTCCTTTGCAGGTGCGCGCATTGACAGGCTCGCCACCATGTCGTTTAGTCACCCCTGACCTTATCCTTGCAGGCGTTTGCCCGATGTCCGACTCGCTCTCTATTGCTCTGGCGCAGATCAACCCGGTGGTCGGCGATGTGGCCGGCAACGTCCAGCGCATCCGCGACGCGCGGGCCAAGGCGGCGCAGGACGGCGCTCAATTGGTGGTGTTCCCCGAACTGACCATCTCGGGTTATCCGCCGGAAGATTTGGTGCTCAAGGCCGCCTTCCTGGATGCGGTGGAAGTCGCCGTGGACGATCTGGCCAAGGATACCGCCGATGGTGGCCCGGCCTTGCTGGTGGGCGCGCCCTGGCGGGTGGACGGTCAGCCCCACAACGCCGTGCTGCTGCTGGACCACGGCAAGATCGCCGCCACAAGGTTGAAGCATCATCTGCCCAATTACGGCGTGTTCGACGAAGCCCGCGTCTTCGTGCCCGGCCCGGTGCCCGGTCCCGTGCAGTTCCGGGGCGTTCGCCTGGGCGTGCTGATCTGCGAAGACATGTGGTACGCCGATGTGGCCGAGACCCTGGGCGAGTGCGGCGCCGAAATCCTGGTGGTGCCCAATGGCAGCCCGTTCGAATTGGACAAGGCCCATGTGCGCCTGGACCGCGCCAAGGCCCGCGTGGCCGAGACCGGCCTGCCGCTGATCTATGTGAACCAGTTGGGCGGCCAAGACGAATTGGTGTTCGACGGCGCCTCCTTCGCCCTGGACGCCAAGGGCAAGCTGCTGGCGCGTCTGCCCGCGTGGCAGGCCGAGGTTGTCACCACCGTGTGGCACAAGGGTGCTCATGGCTGGACCACCCAAGGCACCCTTGCCCCGGAACCGGCGCGCGACGAAAGCATCTATCAGGCCATGATGCTGGGCCTGCGCGACTACGTCACCAAGAACGGCTTCCCCGGCGTGGTGCTGGGCCTGTCGGGCGGCATCGACTCGGCCCTGGCCGCCGCCGTCGCCGCCGATGCCCTGGGCGCAGACAAGGTCTGGTGCGTCATGATGCCGTCGCCCTATACCAGCCAGGAAAGCCTGGATGACGCCGCCGGTGTGGCCTCGCTGCTGGACTGCCGCCTGGACAACATCAATATCGGCCCGGCCATGAACGCCTTCGACGGCATGCTGGCGGATACCTTTGCTGGCCGCACCGCCGATATCACCGAAGAGAATTTGCAGTCGCGCGCCCGTGGGGTGACGCTGATGGCCATCTCCAACAAATTCGGCCCCATGGTGCTGTCCACCGGCAACAAAAGCGAGATGAGCTGCGGCTACGCCACCTTGTATGGCGACATGTGCGGCGGTTACGCCGTGCTGAAGGACGTCTACAAGACCGCCGTGTTCGACGTCTGCATCTGGCGCAATCACCATCGCCCGGTCGGCGCCCTTGGCCCTGTCGGCCCGGTCATGCCGCCCCGCGTCATCACCAAGCCGCCCTCGGCTGAATTGAAGCCCGACCAGAAGGATCAGGACACCCTGCCGCCCTACGATATTCTGGACGGCATCCTGAAATGCCTGATCGAGGGCGAACTCAGCGTGGACGACACCATCGCCAAAGGCTATGACGAGGCCATAATTCGCCGGGTCTGGCGTATGCTGGACCGCGCGGAGTACAAACGCCGCCAAGCCCCGCCCGGCGTCAAGATCACCGGCCGTTCTTTTGGCCGCGACCGCCGTTATCCCATCACCAACGGCTTCACGCGGGCTGTGTGATGGATTGTCATTTCGAACCCCTTGTGGGTGAGAAATCTCGCCAGATACGGTATAAGGCGTGCGGGCAGATACTATCCCGCTGATGCGGTAACTATTTTTGTGCGGATGCGAGATTTCTCCTCGCCTTCGGCTCGTTCGAAATGACAACGGGGTACGTTTCCGTCCCATGACAGTTCTCGTCCGTTTCGCTCCCAGCCCCACCGGCTTGCTCCATGTGGGCAATGCCCGCGTCGCCCTGATCAACTGGCTGTTCGCCAAGGCCCATGGCGGCTATTTCCTGCTGCGCTATGACGATACCGATCTGGAGCGCTCCAAGCCGGAATACGTGGACGGCATCGCCGAGGATTTGTCCTGGCTGGGCCTTGCCTGGGACAAGAAGGCGTTCCAATCCAAGCGCATCACTCAATACGATGCGGCGACGGAGAAGCTGAAGGCCGATGGCCGTCTGTACGCCTGCTATGAAACGCCCGAGGAGCTGGATTACAAGCGCAAGCGCCTGCTCGCCAAGGGCCGCCCGCCGGTCTATGACCGCGCCGGCCTGCGCCTGACGCCCGCCGAGCGCAAGGCGTTCGAGGATGAGGGGCGCAAGCCGCACTGGCGCTTCAAGCTGGACCAGGGCGACGAGCGCTGGGAAGACATCGTGCGCGGCTCCAGCCATGTGGATTGCGCCAGCCTGTCCGATCCGGTGCTGATCCGTGGTGACGGCAGCTATTTGTACACCCTGCCGTCGGTGGTGGACGATATTGACTATGCGGTGTCCCACGTCATCCGTGGCGAGGACCACGTCACCAACACCGCGCCGCAGCTTCAGTTGTTCCGCGCCTTGGGCGCCGAGCCGCCGGCCTTCGGCCATCTGCCGCTGATGACCGACATCTCGGGCGCCGGCCTGTCCAAGCGTCTGGGCTCGCTGTCCCTGCGTGACCTGCGCGAGCAGGGGCTGGAGCCCATGGCGGTGAACAGCCTGCTGGCCAAGCTGGGCACCTCGGACGCCATCGAGACGCGTGCCAATCTGGACCTGCTGGTGGATGAATTCGACGTGGGCAATTTCAGCCGCGCCACGCCGAAATTCGATCCCACCGAATTGGGCCACCTCAACGCACGGCTGCTGCACAGCCTGTCCTTCGACGAAATGCGTCCCCGTCTGGCCGCGTTGGGTCTGGCCGATGCCAGCCCGGAATTCTGGGAGGCGGTGAAGGCCAATCTCACCAATCTGGCCGAGGCCAAGGAATGGTGGGGCGTCGTCACCGGCCCGGTCACTCCGGTGATCGAGGATACCGGCTTCACCCAAACTGCCGCCGGCCTGCTGCCGCCCGAACCGTGGGACCAGACCACTTGGGGCACCCTGACCGCAGCGGTCAAGACCGCCACCGGGCGCAAGGGGCGCGAACTGTTCCATCCGTTGCGCTTGGCTTTGACGGGCCGCGAGAATGGACCCGAACTCAAGAACCTGTTACCCCTTATCGGACGTGAACGGGCGCTGAAACGCCTGGGCGGCGAGACGGCTTAAAGAGGAAGAAACGACTTG
>JACMKT010000207.1 GCA_014380005.1 Rhodospirillales bacterium | reverse complement strand
CTATGCGTCTGGCCTGACCGCAACGCCATCATCGACGCATGCTGCGATGCATGGAATGCACTCAGCGCCGACCCAGATAGGCTCAAAAGTCTTTGCTTCCAACCCTGGGTGCAGAAGGTCATTTCATAGGTTCGCCGGTATCATATGGCAGCCGGTGAACATCATGAGGGCGGGCTGTAGTTCGCGGCAACGATGGCAAGCGTGCGCTCCAGCGCGATTCGCTCGACCCGCAGGTCTTTGGCTATCCTCACCGCCGGGAGTGTCCAATAGCGATCTTGGGGTCACGGCTTTTTCCCGCATTCCATACGACTGAACAGCACCGAGCCGTCCGCGAGGAAGCTGCCGATTGTTGCGGCCTGCCTGCCGGGATGGATGGTAACCAGTCTGTCGACCCGCCCGCCGCGCCGCCCCTCTTCAGGCTTGGCATCAAAAGCGAACGACACGCCGCCATCCTCGGCTTTGACCATCGCGACACGCGCGTCGTAGCAGCCCTCGCCAGCGCAATATTTGATATTCTTGCGGCTGAAATCGACCGTCAGCTCAGCGTGCAGATCCTGTCGCGCGCAGCCGGCAATGCGGCACTCGGATTCGCTGGCCGACCGGCAGGACAGGACATCGGCGGCCTCGACTGCACCCGACCATGCCGCGACGGTCAACATCACCACAAGAAGCGCGTAAGCCCGAGGTCCCATCGAATTCTCCCAGTGTCGGAAAGTACATGAAGAGCGGAGGCTGCGCCTCCTCAGCACAAGGGCGTCGGGGCAACCTCAAGCAGCAGTGTCACCGTGTCGGGGAAAAGTTGCCAGCCGTCGCGTTTCTGGATGAAGACGATGCGGGCGGACTTTCCCCGCGTTGAGGCAAAGAACAGACCATCGTCACCTTGGCTCGCCGATATATCGACGGGCAGCCATTGGTCGCCGTTGCTGGTGTTCCAGTCAAGGTAGACCGCTTCCTTGACCTCCCAGCGGTAGCCAGGGGGGAGTGGCGTCTTCAGACGGATTTGGAACGTGCGGTAATCCCGGACGCGCCCCTGGAACGTTTCCCCCTCGACGGTCAGGGTCGGCGGCTCCGGCGGCGGTTCGGCTGGATCGACGATAACGCGGAACGACACGTCGTCGGGCACGCCCTGCTTCGGGATATAGCGCAACGGTATTTCGGTTCGCCCTTCCCGTTTGGCCGTGACCCGGAGCTTCATCGCGCCGCCTCCGTGTGCCGCGTCAGGCTGCGGCGAGGCCCACCATTGCGCCGTGTCGTTCTCACCCTTTTCGGCGGCATCCCAGCGGTCGCCCGTCTCGTACGGGCTCAGCATGATGTAGCCGGCCTCCTGAGCGTGAAGCACACCCATGAGGTTCCACATCAGCTTACGCTCTCCGGTCGCGGTGTTCGTGGCGATCAGGGGGACCGCCGGAAAGCTGCGCCCCATGTCCTTATCGGTGCGGCCACAGGCCTGGGCCGGGACTACGCCCGCCACAAGGCCGAGGAGGACGAGCAGCGATGGAATGCGGTGGGACATGGAGTCTCCGGTCGGGATTAGGGGGCTAAGTCCCTGGGAATTCAGTCGGGTTTGGTCGCCAGCTTCGCCCTCCGGGTGAATGCCATCATGCGGCAACACCCATGTCAACATTATGGTTATTTCCGGGACTTCCGCTTGCGGGCGGGTGACGGGGAGAGAAATCGTGATAAATTTCGTGAAGGTGGCGATGCTGGCCGCTTTTGCCACGGGAGTAGCGATGTGAGTCACATCGATTCGTTCAAGCACGCGCTTGTCGGTGAATTCATCGGCGTACCGGTCTATCTGACGCTGGAAAGTATCGCCGGAGATTTCCGCTGCCCGGCCCGCCATCTGGTCATAGGTGGCGGAAGCGGCGAGCACCCCGCCTTGGTCGTCGCCAACCCGCTTGCCGCCGTCGCCCGCTTTCTCGTTGAGGAACTTCAAACGCTGAAACTAGACGGCAAAACCCGCGATGCCTGGAGAGGGGCGTGCCTCCCCTTTGTCCGGCAAGACTCCGAGATCCTGACATTCTGCGACTGGACCGCCGACGATCACGAGGAGTTCCGCACCCGCTGCGAAAGCCCGTTCCATCTCAATTCCTATGGGATCTACAAGTCAAGAATGAGCCTTGAGGAATGGCTGATCCTGGGACTTGGTGAATTCATCTTCTTCGCCATGCCTTCCCTGGCCCAGGACATCATGGACCGGATCGAAAGCCCCCACGGGCCTTTCCGGCACATCCGCTACAGCGTCATCCTGCTGGTTCCGCCCAACATGCCGGTCTATGCCAACGGCGGAAACGCTTTCAGGTCCGTCCTGGGCGTGTGATCAGCGGCGTAGCGCATCCACGATTTCGGAATGGCCATATTTGCGGGCGTAATCCATCGCCGATAGTCCAGACGCATCGACACGTTCCGGTTTCGCACCGAGTTCCAGCAACAGGCGAACCCGGTCAAGACGGCCGTCGATGGCCGCGCATCGGCTCACAGCCGGCGAGAAAAAGCGCCAGCAGCGTCAAAGCGAGTTTCATCCTCCTCCGCCCAAATTGACCACCCGCACCCGCCGATTGATGCCCGATGTGGGTTGCGACGGGTCGAGCAGGCGGGATTCGCCATAGCCCTCCACCTCTAGCCGGCTGGCCTTGACCTTGTTTGCGGTGATCAACTGGTGTCGCACCGCTTCGGCCCGCTGTTGCGACAGCCGCTGGTTGAAGGCGTCGCCGCCCACCGCGTCGGTGTGGCCCTCGATGCGGAAGCGCTTTCCCTCCAGACGAGGATCCTTCAGCGCCCGCCCGAGATTGCCCGCCAGAACCATGCCGTCCGGGGTCAAGGCCGCCGAGTTGAACTCGAAATTGATGGTCAGGTCGATGGCGGCGACGCCGTCGGGCTCGGCCTTGATATTGGTGATGCCGCGGTCGGTGTCCTTGGCGACGAAGGAGCGGGCCGCGCCATTGAGCTTGGCGGCGATGTCCTCGGCACTGGGGGGCTCGGCGGCCCCGACCGCTGGGGAGATCAGGCCGCACACAATGACCAGGGCGGCAAGGAATCCATTCATTCCATCCCTCCTATTTCGCGGTGGTGGTCAAGGGGATCAGTACGGCCGAGGCGGCGTGGCGGCCCTTCGCCGGTTGCTGCGCCAGCAGGCCGAGGCGAAACTCGGTGAGATACTCCCGCTCGCTCTCGGATGGCGGGCGGTCCAACGCCAGCAGGGGGAGGCGTGAAGCCACCACCACCACCGATTCGCGGCCAAAAGCCGGCCCCGAAACCTTCCACTCCGCCCCGCCGAGAATCAGGCGGGTCTTGGGCGGGACCGGCTTCCCGCCGGCATCACGGTAGCGGTGCAGATGCGCCACTTGGCCGTCGGCTTGGATATAACTGACATAGAGGTGGCTGGGATAATCGGGCGTGGTGATCTCGATGGTCAGGCTGTCACCCTCTTTCAAGGCAGTACCGCCCTTGACCGAGGCCGACAGGCCGGCGGGCTGGGCCAGCGCTGCCGCCAGGGTAAGCCGGGCCTCGCAATGGGGCCAGGGCTCCACCGTCAGGTCGAGGCGCGGGCGCCAAGCCGCCCCTCCGTCGCCCAGGGCGGCGGCCAGCCTGTCGCGGTCCTCGGCGGTGGAGACGAAGCCGCTGACCGTCAGGATGCCGTCCTTGGCGCCGCTCTCGACCTTGGCGCAGGAAAGGCCGTCGGCGAGGCGGCGAACCACCCCCTCCGCCTCGGCCAGAGTGAGAGGCTGCGGCATGGGATCTGGCGTGGGCGTGGGCGGGGGCTCGGGCTCGGGCTCGGGCTCGGGCTCAGGCTCAGGCTCAGGCTCAGGCTTCGGTGTGGGCTTCGGTGTGGGTGATGGTGGTTTATCGTCTGCGTGAGGGGAGGGGATCGGACGGTCGAGGTTGACCACGTAGGCTTCGGCGGTCAGGGCGCCCATGGAGCGGTAGGATACCCAAAGGAAGCCATGATCGGCCCAGTTCGGCCCCCAAGAGTTCATCAGCCGGAAGGCGCCGCGTTGGTCGTCATAAGCGGTCACCACCATGGCGTGGACCCCAGACTTGGCTTCGGTCCCGTCAAAGATGGCGTTGCCGGAAGCGCCTGAAAAACTGGCGGGCAGCCGTAGTGCCACCACCACCGGATGGCCGTTGGCGATCTGCCCCTTGAGATCGTCGAGCCTCTTCACGTTCAGGCTTTCCCAGTCGTGGATGCGGAACCGGCTGGCGCTGTCCTTCACTTCGGAAGTGGGCTGGCGGTCACAGGCCCCGTGGGCATATCCGAACTCAGCCAACGGCGGCACGCCGTTCTGCCGCAGCAGGGTCAGTGCCGAGGGGATGGTCAGCCCGGATTTGCAGGCACCCCGCGGTTCAGCCAGTTGGTTGTAGATGAAGGACGGGCTGAGCGGGCCGGTCGCCGGCGTCTGTGCGTTGGCAAGACGGTTCTCATAGTAACTGCGCAAGGCGTAGCCGGTGGCCCAGGCGGTGCAGGATGGCTGCTGCATCTGATCGCCCGGCACGGGAAACCACGGCGACAGGTCGGCCGCCGGCGGGAGAAAGGCTCGGTGGCGTGATGCCTTTGGCAACGCTGTGTAATCGGCGGGCGGCAGCAATACGCCGCCGGTGGCGCGCACCTGCGCCAGGGCGGGCGGCGTCAGTCCTAGCCCCAAGGCAACCAAGACGAAGACACTGCGCATCCCCCCTCCCTATGGTCTAGTAAAACATACCAAATCGTGCCTGGGAAATCGGGCAGCACTAAGGCTGAGATGGACCCAATTTCCGCCGCCATTACGCGGGACACCCGGATATAGCTAGCGTGACAACAGTCGCGAGCAGAACGAATCGTCACTGTCGCTGCAGGCCTCATCGACGACGCGCTTGCTCCACCGCTTCTGGCAGGTGCTGTTGAAGTTGTCGATCCGAGCGGATAGGGCGTCATTGTCAGCTTTGTATTCTTTAGCAGATGCGTACACGCGGCTATAGTGCTCATCGTAGGCATTTTGCTTCGTTTTTGCCATGTAGCTAAAGTAAATATCTGTAGAATTATTGCCGTTATTGGCCAGCGAGATAGTGGTTTCAAGGGATTGCTTCTCGATTTGAAGCATGTCCCAGCCATGTTTGACGCTGTCGAAATCACGCTTCAACTGGGCGCTGGCTTCGGCGTTAGCCTTGGCCTCGTCCCGGCAGCCACGAAGCTCTTCGACTGCGTCGGCGTCTGCCTGACGCCGTTTTGCCTCGACGCGGGCATCGTCGTCGGCCTGGCGGCGCTTAATTTCGGCGGCATCGGCGTTGGCACGCATTATGTCGGCCTTGGCCTCGTCGGCCTCACGTTTCAGACGGTCAACCTCGGCTTTGGCGCGCGCGATATCCGCCGAGTTGTCGTAGTGCTTGGAATCGGTGCGCCCCGGCCCGGCGAAATAGAACGTCCCTTCGATGGGAGACGACGACAGCCAGGGCTGCTGGCGGCTGCCGGTGGATTTCTTCACCGCCAGCCCCACCTCGTTGAAGGTGTCGAACAGGTCAAGGCCCGGGGTGCGAATGGCCTTGGCCAGGGCCTCAGTATAGGGGCTGTGGCTGCCGGCACCATCGCGGGCGACGTTGCCCGGCTGGGTGGCAAAAGCGATGGCGGTGCCCGCCGGTGCGGTCATGGTGGCGAGGCCATCGCCAACGGAACGCATGCCGCTGGCGCTCAGCGGGTTGTTGCGGCAGGCATCGAGGATGACGATGTTCAGCCGATTGCCGGCATTGCCCATCTCGTCGAGCACGAAGCCCACGTCCACCAGCTCATATTTGACGTCGGACTCGCCGGTGACCTTGGCCGAGACCGGAGCCATGTAGTTGGTGCCTTTGACCTGGAGGCCGTGGCCGGAGTAGTAGAACACCCCCACCGCCCCTTCACGCAGCGCCTTGCCGAAAGAGCGGATGGCCTGCTCCATGGCCGGGCGCTCGGCGTCGATCAGCGGCCCGTCGCCGATCAGCCGGAAGCCGAGGGCACGGAAGGTTTCCGCCATCAGTCTGGCGTCGTTGACGGAATTCTTCAGGGACGCGGTATTGCGATAGGTGCCGTTGCCAATCACCAGCGCCACCCGCTTCTCCGTGCCCGCAGCCCAGGCACCCGAAACCGTCAGGCCAAGCAGCAGGACGACAGCCATGGTTGCAAGCTGGAAACGGTTCATCATGAGACCCTGCCTGGCAACCACGCGGTCATACCCCGAAATCGTGACAGCACAATATGGAGGATACGGGGGCTCGGCAAGGCCGAGTCTATGTCGACAGGCCGGCATTCAGCGCGATTGCGACAGGCGCCCCTGCCATTCCCGGACGGGAAAAGCCGGGGCCATCTCCAATTCCAGGTTCTCTTCATGGCTACGCCAACTCAAGACCTGCAGCACGGGAAACCGCCGCGATCTGGCGGAATGAGGAACAAGGGTGACCACCTCAGATCCGCCGGCGACGTTGGCGCTTGCACTTAGTAGGCTGTTGAAAAACCCGATGGCCCACCGGCCCCGCATGGCCGAGAGCTTCGTCGTCCAATACACCGAAACCCATGAAGCGGTCATCGCCGAGGGAAACGTCTCCAGGCCCGCGCCGAGTGGCATTTCGGCGGCGGGCCAGACTATTGCCGAGGCTGCGGTGGAAGCTGCGACTGCCCCTACGACCGTCACGCCCCCCTGACCGAACCGGGCTGGCAAGCCTGGGAATTGCTGTCGGCGGCCATCGGCACCATCCGCATCGGCCCCCGCGGCGGCATCACCGGCCTCGATATCACCGCTCTTCTGATCCAGGCCCACGCGCAGGGCTACGACCAATCCGTGCTGGCGCGGCTGCTGCCCTTCGCCGAGCGGGGAATGGCATCAACGAGGCCGAAGCCGCAATCGCCAAACTCGTCTCCCAAGAGGAGATCCTGGCCTTCTCCTGGTAGATCGCCTCGCATCCCCCCCGACCCGGAGTAAATGCCATGAGCGAACAATCCCCCGACATCTGGGCCGGCGGCGCCACCCAATATGTCGGCGCCTGGGGGCAGGCGGCGCCGGTGGTGCAGATCACCGCCATCGCTGCCACGGTGATGGTGGTGGCGATCCTCGCCTGGAGCTGGGCCCGCCGGCGGGAGATGCCGGATTCGTCCGGCGTTCCCATCGAAGCCTTCGCCCACGTGGTCGAGGAGCAGGCGCGCCAGACCGAAGCCCTGCGCTCGGCGGTCGAAGGCTTCAGCGAGATCGTCCACCAGATTCGCCTGCTGCTGGAAGCGCGCACGCTGTGCCCGTTCCCGACACCGCATTGCGCCATGCCTGCACAGGAGGAGGAGGAGGAGGAGGAGGCCTAACCCCGCCCTCAGTCAGGCGTTGCGGGAAGCCTATGCCGCCGCGCCCGCCGACACCGTGATCCTGCACACCCTGGAACTGTGGCATCCCAGTTTTCGCAACGAGGCCGGGCAACCGGCCCCGATCCGGGTGGTGCGCGACCATGCCGATCTCACCGCCACACTGGAGGCGGGCGCTCCCCGTGACGCCGGCATGGCGGTGGCCTTCGTGGCGCTCGCCTTCGATCTCGACCTGCCGCCGGTGGAGACCGCCGCCATCAGCCAGGACAAGATCGAGATCATCTACCGCCCCTATCTCTCCACCGATCTGGCGGGTCCGCACATGGACCCGCCCATCACCCTGACGCTGACGGAGGTCGAGGCCGACACGCTCCGCGTCACCGGCCGCGCCCGCATGCTCGACGCCGGCAACAAGTCCTTCCCCTCCCTCACCTACACCGCCCAGCGCTTCCCCGGACTGGCGCGGTAATGGGAATTACAGCTCCCACGGATTGAGGACCTCCACGCTCGCTGCCGCGAAATCGGACACATTGCGGGTTACCACCGTGAGGCGATACTTCATGGCGGTGGCGGCGATCAGGCCGTCAATGGCCGGTAGCGGCTGTTTGACCCGTGCGGTCAGTCGGCCCCATTCGTCGGCGACAGCGGCATCGATGGGCAGCACGCGCTCCCCGAACCAGTCGGGCAACTCGATTTCCAGCCAGGCGATAATTTGGCTGCGTCGTCGCCCGTCCGGCAGCTTCTCGGCACCCCGGCGGATTTCCCCCAGGGTCAGGGCGCTGACGAACAGTGCCTCCTGCGGCACCGTCTCGAACCATTCCACCACCTGCGGAGCCGGGGCGGGCTTGATCAGTTCCGACAGCGCGCAGGTATCGACCAGATAGCTCACAACTCCACATCCCGCGGCAACGAGCGGTCGCGCTCGATGTCGAGATCCGCGCCGACCAGCGGCGAAGCCCGCAGGAATTCCACCAGCGACGGCTTTCGCCCCTTCAGCCGTTCGTACTCATCCTGGGACACCACCACCGCCGTGGTGCGACCACGGACGGTAATTGCCTGCGGGCCATCCTTTGCGGCGCTGCGCAGCAGCTCGCTGAACCGGGCCTTGGCGTCCTGAACCTGCCACGCATGCATGAGCGCCTCCTGACCATTCTGACCAGATGAAGATAACGACAATGACGCATGAATGCCAGTCATCGGGTGGGGGAACCCATTGGGCCTCGTCCCTCATCGGCCTGCCGTGGTCCGCCCACGGCGGCGAAGCCGCCAATGAACGAATTGCCGCCTCCGGCGGCGGCGAAGCCGCCAATGAACGAATTGCCGCCTCCGGCGGCGGCGTGCCGGCCTCGTTCAACTGCTGGGAATTCGTCCGCATGGTGCAGGCCCGCCATTTCGACCGCACGCTGCCGGAGATCGTCAATCCCGACGACACCTTGGCTCTGGGCCGCACCTTCCGTGACCACCCCGAGCGGCGGCGCTGGCAGGCCGTGCCGGCACCGGCCGACGGCGACTGCGTCCTGCTGCGCCGGTCGCGCCATCCCATCCATGTCGGCATCTGGCTCGCGGTGGATGGCGGCGGCGTCCTCCATTGCAGCCAGGATTCCGGCGTGGTGTTCCAGCGCGCCGACGCTCTCAGCCTCAACGGCTGGGCCGTCGCGGGCTTCTACCGGTTCGCAGGAGACCCGGCATGACCACGAATGCGGTCGAAGTCCGCTCTGCCTCTCTCGTCATCGTCGCCAATCCGGTGCCGGCCGATCCCGGTCATTTATGGCCGCCATCTGATCTATCCCGATTTGGCGTCCGAGTCTTACCAGGATTACGTCGGCGGCGAGCAGTTCCTCTACCAGCTCCACGTCATCGGCCAGGGAGAATACGACGTTGAGCAGATCCGCATCGACGACACGCCCATTGCCTCGTTCGAGGAGGTGCACACCGAGATCGTGCCGCCCGGTTCGCAAGTGACGCTGTTCGAGCCCGACGTGGTCACCGCTGCCGAGATCGCCGGCCAGGAACTGGTCGCGCCCAATCTAGTCCTCAGCGGCGATGACGGCTATGTCGGCCCCTTCACCGCTAACCCGGTCGACACCAACGCGGCGGCGCTCGGCATTGACGTGGTATTTGCCCGTGGCCTCTATTACGCCAATGACGGCGGCAGCCTCGACAGCCGCACGATCCAATGGCAGGTCGAAGCCCGCGCCATCGATGCCGACGGCGAGGCCATGGCCGGCTGGGTGGTGCTGGCGAGCGAAAGGCATTCCGCCGCCGCCAACAGTGCCATCCGCCTGTCCTTCCGCTACGCCATAGCGCCCGGCCGCTACGAAATCCGCCTCAAACGCCACGACGACAAGGACATGTCCAAACGCGCTGGCCACGAAATCCGCTGGGCTGCCCTGCGCACTACCCTGGTCGGTCAGCCTGATTTCGGCGCCGTCACCTTGCTGGCGGTCAAGATGCGGGCCACCGACAATCTGTCGCAGCGCTCCAGCCGCATGATCAATGTCATCGCCACCCGCAAGCTGCCGATGTGGTCAACAATGGACGGCTGGAGCGCGCCGCAGCCGCCCCGCTCGATCGCCTGGGCCTTCGCTGACGCCTGCAAGGCCCAATACGGCGGCAAGCTTGCCGATGCCCGTGGAGGCGCTGTCGCGTATTGCCCGCTGCGACCGGGCCGCAGGGCTGTTCAGTTCTCCTCATGCAACCCTGTACCCCATGGCGTGGAGCGGGTTTAGGGCATTGATGTAGAGTTCCCGGCTGATGTTGGCGGTGCCGTTGGCGCGCATGATGTTGATGGCGAAGGTGCGGAATCG
>JACMKT010000003.1 GCA_014380005.1 Rhodospirillales bacterium | reverse complement strand
GTTGATGGAACTGGCCGACGAGTTCGCCACTCAGGCAAGGGGCCGGTTGGGCCGCAGCCTTGCCATCCGCGAGGTGGATGCGGGCAGTTGCAATGGCTGCGAGCTGGAACTGCACGCCGCCAACGGCCCGGTCTACGATCTGGAACGCTTCGGCATCAAATTCGTCGCCAGCCCGCGCCACGCCGACGTGCTGCTGGTCACCGGCCCGGTCACGCTGAACATGGCCGAAGCGTTGAAGCGCACCTATGACGCCACGCCGGGACCCAAATGGGTGGTGGCCTTAGGCGATTGCGCCAAAGACGGCGGCTGCTTCGCCGGGTCCTATGCGGTCGCCGGCGGCGTGTCGGCGGTCCTGCCGGTGGATTTGCACATCCCCGGCTGCCCGCCATCCCCCAAGGAAATCCTGTCCGGGTTATTGGCGCTGCTGGAGACGGTCGCGGCGAAGTGACGCGGGACCTAGCCCCGCGCCGCTTCCTCCGGGGTCAGCGTCGCCAATTGCAGCGCGTGCACCGGCCCGGCCAGTTCGTCGGCCAGCAGGGCGTTGACCAGACGGTGGCGCTCGATGCGTGACTTGCCGGTAAAGGCGGGCGACACGATCTCAATGCGGAAATGAGTTTCGCCGCCCGGCTTGTGGCCGGCATGGCCCACATGGCGGCCTGAATCATCGATCACATCCAGGCGGGTGGGGCTTAAACCCTGGCTCAATTTCTGCTCGATAGTGGCGCGAACCTGCATTGCGTCTCCCTTTCGCTAAAAGCGCGTTCCCCGGAAGTGGTATGGGGCAGCCGCATGGTCAAGGGGCTGAAAAGCAGCCTGCCGCCTTGCCTCGGGGCCATCGAGCCCTCATTATGACCGACCATGAAGGCCACTGGAACCAAGAGATCGTGGCGTGCCGTCTATGACGACGCCCCCAAGCCGCAGGCGCGGCGTTGCGACCACCCGAACTGCACCCATGAGGGCGAGTACCGGGCGCCGCGCGGCCGCGACCGCTTGAACGAGTATTTCTGGTTCTGCCTGGAGCATGTGCGCGCCTACAACGCCGCCTGGGATTTCTACAAAGGCATGAGCCAGGACCAGATCGAGAGCGAAATCCGCCAATCCACCACCTGGCAACGCCCGACCTGGCCCATGGGCAGCAAGCCCTCTGGCCGACGCTTTAACTTCACTATGCATGACCCGCTGGGTGTGTTTGAAGCGGAAGCGGAAGAGATGCGGAAAGCGAAAACCCGCCCGCCCACGGCCGAAGAAGAGGCCATGCGCGTGTTGGAGCTTGACGGGCCGCTGACGCTTGCCATCCTAAAGGCGCGCTACAAGGAATTGGTCAAGCTGCATCACCCGGATGCCAATGGCGGCGATAAGGTCGCTGAAGAGAAGTTCAAGGATATCGGCCAAGCCTATACCACCCTACTTGCCAGCCTTAATGCATGAGAGGCCGGGCATCGGCCCGGAAACAAGGACCATCATGACCGCCAGCACCCAAAGCCCGCTCGCCTCGGACCATCCGCTTGCCCTGCCCGACATGGAAGTGAGTGTGCGCGAAACCTTCGGCATCGACACCGACATGAAGGTGCTCGCCTTCAGCCAGGGTTCCGAGCACGTGCCCGAGATCGATCCGGCCTATCGTTTCGACCGCGACACCACCCTGGCCATCCTGGCCGGCTTCGCGTTCAACCGCCGCGTCATGGTCCAGGGCTATCACGGCACCGGCAAGTCCACCCATATCGAGCAGGTGGCGGCGCGGCTGAACTGGCCCTGTATCCGCGTCAATCTGGACAGCCATGTCAGCCGCATCGACCTGATCGGCAAGGACGCCATCGTGGTGCGCGACGGCAAGCAGATCACCGAATTCCGCGAAGGCATCCTGCCCTGGGCGCTGCAGCACCCTTGCGCCCTGGTGTTCGACGAATACGACGCCGGCCGCCCCGACGTCATGTTCGTCATCCAGCGCGTGCTCGAAGTGGAAGGCCGCCTGACCCTGCTGGATCAGAACCGGGTCATCCGCCCGCACCCGGCCTTCCGCCTGTTCTCCACCGCCAACACCGTGGGCCTGGGCGACACCACCGGCCTGTATCACGGCACCCAGCAGATCAACCAGGGCCAGATGGACCGCTGGAACATCGTCGCCACGCTCAATTACCTGGAGCATGACGCCGAGGTAGAGATCCTCGCCACCAAGCTGCCCACTTATGGCGACGCGGCGGGGCGCGAGACCATTGCCCGCATGGTGTCCCTGGCCGATCTGTCGCGCCAAGGCTTCATGAACGGCGACATCTCCACCGTCATGAGCCCGCGCACGGTCATCACCTGGGCCGAAAACGCCAGCATCTTCGGCGACGTGGCCTTCGCCTTCCGCCTGACCTTCCTCAACAAATGCGACGAGGTCGAGCGCCCGGTGATCGCCGAGTACTATCAGCGCTGCTTCGGCGTGGAACTGCCCGAGACCCCCGCCCGCGTGAACATGTAGGACTTTCCCTTGTCCGTTCCCTCCAACGCGCCGCCTGCCGCTCCCGGTAAGGACGAATCGCCCGCCGATCTGATGAAGCGCTGCACCACGTCCGTGCTGCGCGCCATCGCCGGCCGGGCTGACCTTGACGTCAGCTACGCCACCGGCAATGCGGCGGTGCATGGGCTTGAGGTGCGTCTGCCCGCACCGCCGCGCGCGGTGACGCAAGCCGATCTGGTGCGGCTGCGCGGCACGGCGGACGCGGTGGCCCTGCGTTTTCGCTATCACGACGAAGCGCTGCACAGGGACCGCATGCCGCCCGGTGCGGAAGCGCGCAAAGTTTATGACGCGGTGGAACAAGCCCGTGTCGAGGCTCTGGGCGCCCGCCGCATGGCCGGCGTGGCCGCCAATATCGGTGCCGTTCTGGAACAAAGGGCGCGGGCCGACGGGCTGGACCGCGCCACCAAGCGCGACCAAGTGCCCCTGGCCGAGGCCATGCGGCTGATCGCCCGCGAGCATTTCACCGGCGCCCCGCCGCCGCCTTCGGCAGCGACGGCGGTGGATTTGTGGCGGCCCTATGTGGAGGAAAAGGCCGGCGCCCGGCTGGATCGCCTGAAGGGCCTGATCGACCGCCAGGAAGATTTCGCCGGCGGGCTGAAGGATTTGCTGGCCGAGCTGGAGCTGTTCGCCCAATCGGAACTGGAAGACGAAAGCCAGGACAGCGAGCAGCAGGGCCAGGACGCCAATGAAGGCGAATCCAACGGCCAGCGCGAGAACAAGGACGAGAGCGAGGGCCAGAGCAAGCAGGGCGACGGCCAGCCCCAGACCGCGCCCGGCACCGCCGAGGGCGAGGGCGAGCAAGACGGCCTGGATTCCGGCGAAGAGCTGATGATGGGCGGCGGCGGCACCGAAGAGCCCGGCGGACCGTCACGTCAGCGCCCCAATTTCCAGCCCAAGCCGGGTGACGGCGCCGACAAGCCCTATCATCCCTACACCAGCAAATTCGATCAGGTGGTGCTGGCGGAAGAACTGTGCGACCCCGAGGAACTATCCCGCCTGCGCGGCCAATTGGACCAGCAGATGGCCCATCTTCAGGGCGTGGTCGCCAAGCTGGCCAACCGGCTGCAACGCAAGCTGATGGCCCAGCAGACCCGGTCATGGGCGTTCGATCTGGAAGAGGGCATGCTGGACACCGGGCGGCTGGCCCGCGTGGTGACCAACCCCACCCATTCCCTGTCGTTCAAGGTGGAAAACGAGACCGATTTCCGCGACACCGTGGTCACCCTGCTGATCGACAATTCCGGCTCCATGCGCGGCCGGCCCATCACCGTGGCCGCCATGAGCGCCGAAATTCTGGCCCGCACCCTGGAACGCTGCGCCGTCAAGGTCGAGGTGCTGGGCTTTACCACCCGCGCCTGGAAGGGCGGCCAAGCGCGCGAGCGGTGGATGATGGACGGCAAGCCCACCCATCCCGGACGCCTGAACGATCTGCGCCACATCGTCTACAAATCCGCCGACGCGCCGTGGCGCCGCACCCGCAAGAATATGGGCCTGATGCTGCGCGAAGGCATCTTGAAGGAAAACATCGACGGCGAAGCCCTGCTGTGGGCCCATGACCGCCTGCTGGGCCGCGCCGAGCAGCGCCGCATCCTCATGGTGATTTCCGACGGCGCCCCGGTGGATGATTCCACCTTGTCGGTCAATCCGGGCAATTACCTGGAAAAGCACCTGCGCGACGTCATCGACTTCATCGAGACCCGTTCATCCGTGGAACTGATCGCCATCGGCATCGGCCATGACGTGACCCGCTACTATCGCCGCGCCGTGACCATCATGGACGCCGAGGAATTGGGCGGCACGGTCATGCGGCAACTGACCTCGCTGTTCGATGAGAATGCGGGCGCGTCGGGGCGGTTCTGAACGCTCCCTGTTCAGGCGAATGATGTCAAAACGCTCTACCTCGGGACGGAAAATGAACGAAGTTGACCCTGTGATTCTTCAGGAAGATGAAATGACAGGTGGTCGCTTTTTAGTCTACGGCACGGACAAGGGTTTGCGGCTTGATATGCCTCCTCGCTATCCAGTGTGGGTAGCCGCCTGACCACAGGTTGAGTTCCCAGCGTCCATCCCTTTGTTCGACCGTAGCGGCTGTCCAAGGTGGCCGCAGGCCATCGCCGCGCGAGCGGCGACTTGCCCTTGACCGGCGCGAGCACGGCGGCACACTGGCCGCAGTTGGGGCGCACGGGAGCTTCGTCGATGCGGGACACGGATTTCCTTCAGATGGCGCTGGGGTTGCCGCCGCCGTGGATGGCAAGGACGCCGACGCCGCCAGAACCGTCAAGCGCCACTGGCACGGCATCCTCGAAGGCATCAACAGCCTCCTCCAGGCGGCAAAGGCCAAAGCCAGAGGGTACAGCTCAACCCGCAACTTGGAGGCGATTATCTACCTGATTGCAGGGAAGCTCGAACTCAAGCGACCCACGTGACACAGCGAGGAACCATAAATTGTGGCGGGATGATCGCCATCCGCTACACTCTCCCCAGGCCTTCTACGGGGAGCCCCATGGAAATGCATGTGGAGGAAATCCGTCCGCAAACCTGCCCGGAGCTGGCCGCCGAGCTGGCTGCCGCCGGTTTGCCGGTGGACGATCTTATTCTGCCGGGGCGGCGGTTCTTCCGGTTTTGGGATAATCACGCCGAACCCATCGGCTTCGTCGGCATGGAGGCGTTGAGCCCGGATGCGGCGCTGCTGCGCTCGCTGGTGGTGGTGCCCAATCACCGCAAGCGGGGCTTGGCGCGCCCCATGACGGTCTGGTTGTTAGGCCGATTGCGCGGCGAGGGCGTCACCGAAGCGTGGGTCCTGACCACCACCATCGCCGATTTCGCCATGAGGCTGGGGTTTGCGCGGGTGGAGCGGGGCGATGCACCGGCCTGCATCCGCGCCACCCGTCAGTTCCGGGATTTGTGTCCGGCCTCGGCGGTATTGTTGCGCAAGAGTCTTTAGCCCTGCACCACCGGCGGTTCAGCTTTGGCGGGGGCGGCGGGCTTGGCCTGCGACGGGGCGGCGGGACGGCTGCGGGTCAGCGCGGCTGCGGCCGAGTTGATGGCAGTCGATGTCAGATTGCGCCACAGGAACACGCTGTCCTCCTTGCTTGCTCGCCTATGACGATGGCATGGCGGCTGTCCCCAAGCAAGGGCAAATGCGAATTATTCGCAGGCCCTAACTGACGCCCAATCCGGGTAGGGCTTGACGCAATCCGTCCAGGACGAATTGCAGGGCCAGGGCCGCCAGGATGATGCCCAGCACCCGGCTGACCACATGGGCGCCGGTCATTCCCAGCAGGCGCAGGATGTGCCCGGCCCCCAGCAGCATGATCAGCAGGATGACCATGACCGCCAACAGGACGGCCAGCACCACCAATTGACGGGCGGGCTCGCCCTGGGCACGGCCCATCATCAGCACCACCGAGGTCATGGCGCCCGGCCCGGCGATCAGCGGGAAGGCCAGGGGGAAAACGGTGATGTCCTCGCGGGTGGCGGCCTCTTCGTTCTCCAGCGGAGTGGTGGAGCGTAGGCCCGATTGACGGGCGAACACCATGTCGGCGGCCAGCAGAAACAGCAAGATGCCGCCGGCGACGCGGAAGGCAGGCAGGGTGATGCCCAGGGACCCCAGCAGCCACTCGCCGCCCAGGGCGAAGGCGAACAGCATGATGCCGGCCAGAAACGACGCCCGCCACGCCATCACCCGCCGATGGCCGTCGGCGATGTTGCGGGTCATGGCGGCGAACAAAGCCGCCGTGCCCGGCGGGTCCAGGATCACCAGAAAGGTCACGAAGGCGGACAGGGCGAACTCGGGCATGGGCAGCATATGGGGTGTGGTTACTGCGCCGCCATGGCCCGTGTGTCAGAGGAGCGCATGCCGACAGGGCGCGGCATGGTCGCCAGCACGCCGTCCACCGCGCGGGCCAGCGAGCGCACATCGGTGCGCGAGCTGACGTTCTTCTGTTTGAGCTTGGTGTGAAAGGCGGTGACCGCACCGCCATTGCCGGGCTTGCCGAAGATTTGCGTGAAGCCGGCGCGGCCCAGGGTGCGGTAGCTGACGCCCAGCAGCACGGCGGCCTGATACAGCGACAGGCCCAGCGGTGCCAGCAGATTGGCGCGGGTGGCGTCACCTAATTGGCAGAAGGCGGCGGTCAATTCGCGCATGTCGCGTTCATTGAGGTTACCCAAGGATTGGCGCACCTGGGGATCGTTCACCGTTTCCCACCAGAAATCCGCCTCGCGGGAATGGGAATCCACAAAATCCTCGACCGGCTTGGCTGCGGTCTCGGGTTTCGCCCCCGGCATGTCGGCGGCAGTCTTGATGTCCAGCAGCAGGGGGCCCAATTCGCGCACCTTGGCCACGGGCAGCTTGGCGTAATGGGGCACCAGTGGCACCTGCCATTCGTGGATCAGATATTCGCTCATGGCCTGATACAGCTTGCCGGCGGGGCTGGAGGCATCGTTGGGATTGCCCCCTAGCTGGGCGTGGAACTGCTTCTTGGCATGGGTGCGCACGATCATGGCGATTATGTCGTGCACGGTGCGGCCGCATTTCAGCCGGACGAAATCGTCGTTGACTGTGCGGCCCTTGTTGTCAACCAGCAGATGGGCAAAGGCATCCCGGTGCTTGCGGAAGATCAGTAGGCAGCCATGCAGTAAATCGGACGATGTTAACACGGTATCGTAGAATTCATCGCCCTTCATGTCGCCGAAGGTAGGTACTAGCGAGCGATAAACCGCAGCCACCGGCCCTTTCAGGGTATCGGTGATCAGGCGCACAGCCTTGTTGTGGTCGATCTCACGCACGCGACTTCTCCGGCCACGTCCCACCGCGACCGTCAGTGCCCACCCCAATGGGACCGACTTTAGTATGAGCCCATCCCTCGTCCGGGGCAAATGACGAGCTGTGACGAAGTTGTCACACCACTTCACCGCCCCCTCGGAAGGGTTCTCGCAGCCGCGTGTGGGCCTCCCCATTTCTCGGGAAATCATCCAGGAGACAGCATGTCCTTGCCGCCGCGAGCCCGGGTCTGGCCGGGCGCCCCCCACCCGCTGGGGGCCACTTGGGACGGGGCGGGGGCTAATTTCGCCCTGTTCTCGGCCCATGCGGAAAAGGTCGAATTGTGCCTGTTCGATCCCTCGGGCGAGCGGGAACTCGAACGCATCGTGCTGCCCGAATACACCGACGAGGTCTGGCACGGCTATGTGCCCGATCTGCTGCCGGGCCAGCTTTACGGCTACCGCGTCCACGGCCCCTATGCCCCTCAGCAGGGCCATCGCTTCAACGCTCACAAGCTGCTGCTGGACCCCTATGCCAAATCCATCCGGGGCGCAATGAAATGGACGGATGCTCATTTCGCCTACCGCCTGGGTAGCCCGCGTGAGGATTTGTCCTTCGACCGCCGCGACAACGCCCGTGCCATGCCCAAATGCGAGCTGGTGGACACCGCCTTCACCTGGGGCGACGAGCATCGGCCCCGCACCCATTGGTCACAGACGGTGATCTACGAGATGCATGTGCGCGGCATGACCATGCTGCATCCCGATGTGCCCGAGCGGCGGCGCGGCACCTTCGCCGGGCTGGCTTGGCCGGCGGTGGCGGAGCATCTGCGGGGGCTAGGGGTGACGGCGGTGGAACTTCTGCCCATGCACGCCTTCATCGACGACCGCAGCTTGGTGGATAAGGGCCTGCGCAATTACTGGGGCTATAATTCCATCGGCTTCTTCGCCATCGAGCCGCGCTATCTGGCCGGCGGGCGGCTGGCGGAATTCAAATCCATGGTGCGGCGGTTCCATGATGCCGGCATCGAGATCATCCTGGACGTGGTCTACAACCACACCGCCGAGGGCAATCACCTTGGCCCCACGCTCAGCTTCAAGGGCATCGACAATGCCAGCTATTATAAGCTGGTGCCCGAGGACCAGCGCTATTACTGGGATTCCACCGGCTGCGGCAACACCTTGGATTTGGGCCATCCCCGCGTGTTGCAGATGGTGCTGGATTCCCTGCGCTATTGGGTCACCGAGATGCATGTGGACGGTTTCCGCTTCGATTTGACCGCCAGTCTGGCCCGCGAGGGCTTCCACTACGACCCCGGCTCCGCCTTCTTCGACGCCATTCGCCAGGACCCGGTGCTGTCGGGGGTCAAGCTGATCGCCGAGCCGTGGGATTTGGGCCATGGCGGCTATCAGGTCGGCGGCTTTCCGCCCGGCTGGTCGGAATGGAACGGCCATTACCGCGACGTGGTGCGCAAATACTGGAAGGGCGATGGCGGGCAGGTGCCGGAACTGGCCTCTCGCCTGACCGCGTCCGCCGATCTGTTCAACCACCGCGGCCGGCGGCCCTGGGCCTCGGTGAATTTCATCACCGCCCATGACGGCTTCACCTTGCTCGATCTGGTCTCGCACAACCAGAAACACAATGAGGCTAATGGCGAGGATAACCGCGACGGCTCCAACGACAACGAATCGTGGAATTGCGGCGCCGAAGGCCGCACCGGGAATTCCGACATCATCGAACTGCGCCGGCGCATGCAGCGCAATTTGCTGGCGACCTTGCTGCTGTCCCAGGGCGTGCCTTTGCTGCTGAGCGGCGACGAGATGGGCAACAGCCAGGGGGGCAACAACAACGCCTATTGCCAGGACAATCCCATCGCCTGGATCGACTGGAGCAAGATGGACGAGGAGTTGGTGGCCTTCACCCGCCGCCTGATCGGCATCCGCCACCATCACCCGGTGTTCCACCGTCCGCGCTTCTTCCGCGGCCATTCTGACCAGGGTGCCGATGTCCTGTGGCTGACCCCCGAAGGCCGCGAGATGGCCGAAGCCGACTGGTCCTTACCCGAAGCCCGCACCCTGGGCATGCTGCTCACCGGTGACACCGGCGACGCCTATTACACCACTTCAGGTGGCCTGCCGCAGCGCGACATGCCGTTCCTATTGCTGGTGAATTCGTTCTGGGAACCGGTCCCCTTCATCATGCCCGGCACCGACCGGTCATGGGAGGTGTGGATCGACACCTACGAGCGGACACGGGAAACCACGGTCTATGCCTCAGGCGAGGTCTACCCCCTGGACGCGCGGTCTTTGGTGCTGCTGGTCAGGGTCTAGCGGGGGTCACTCGCCCCGTTCGATCTTCTCCAGCACCGGCCAGAATTCCACGAACAGGCGCTGCCGTTCGGGATCGTCGCGGCCACCTTGGTCGGGATGGGCCAGTCGGGCGAAGGCGCGTTTGGCGTCGCGGAAGCGCAGATCATTGCCGCCGCCGTCATTGCGGGCGCGGGTGCTGTCCAGCGCCTCTTTCAGCAATTCCACCTTGTTCTCGGCCAGCCGGGCGCGCTCCTCGGCCTCCGTTGGGTGGGCGGTCTGCTTGGCTTTCAGCTCGGCCATGGCGCGCTCATGTTCCGCGCGCAAATCGGCGATCTGCCGTTCGAACGCCGTTTGCAACTGCTTGGTCAGCCGCTCCAATTGGGCGACCCGCTCATGCTGGTGGGTCAGGTCGTGTTCGTAATTGTCGGCCAGCCGGGACAATAGGCTCATATCGGTCGGGGCCGGACGGCGGCGGCCACGCAGGCGCCACAGCCAATAGGTCAAGGTCTTGACCAGAGACTGGCGCTGCGGTTTCGCGTCTTCATCCGGTGAGGCCACCAGCTTGCGCGTCAGCGCGAAGGCTGCCGACAGATCCAATTCCTTGGGCAGACGGGACGGGGGAGCGTATGGGGCCATGGTCATTTTGTTACCTGAACTCAGGCAAGGGTGGCACGATCCGGCTGTGCGTATCCAGTGCGCAGGGCGCGTTGGCAGCCTTTGTCCCTCAGCGCTTGCTCCCGCCGCGCCAAGGCCTATACTTCCGCCCTTATGTTTTCCCAATTTCCAAGGGCGTTTCCCATGAAGGGCGAAGTCAAGAAGGTAGTGCTGGCCTATTCCGGCGGCCTCGATACCTCCATCATCCTGCGCTGGCTGCAGGATCAGTATCAGTGCGAGGTGGTGACCTTCACCGCCGATCTCGGCCAGGGCGAAGAGCTGGAGCCGGCCCGTAAGAAGGCCGAGCTCATGGGCATCAAGCCCGAGAACATCTTCATCGACGATCTGCGCGAAGAATTCGTCCGCGACTTCGTGTTCCCCATGTTCCGCGCCAACGCGCTGTACGAGGGCGTTTACCTGCTTGGCACCTCCATCGCACGGCCGCTGATTTCCAAGCGCCAGATCGAGATCGCCAATCAGGTCGGTGCCGATGCCGTGTCCCATGGCGCCACCGGCAAGGGCAACGATCAGGTCCGCTTCGAGCTGGGCTATTACGCGTTGAAGCCCGACATTAAAGTTATCGCCCCCTGGCGCCTGTGGGATTTGACCAGCCGCACCAAGCTGCTGGACTTCGCCGAAAAGCACCAGATTCCCATCGCCAAGGACAAGCGCGGCGAGGCGCCGTACTCCACCGACGCCAACCTTCTGCACATCTCGTATGAAGGCAAGGCGCTGGAAGACCCGTGGACCGAGCCCGACGAGGACATGTTCACCCGCTCGGTCAGCCCCGAGAACGCTCCCGACAAGCCCACCTATGTGGAAGTGGAGTTCGAGAAGGGTGACGCCGTCGCCATCGACGGTGTCCGCCTGACCCCGGCGGCCCTGCTGACCAAGCTGAACGAGCTGGGCGGCGCCAACGGCATCGGCCGTCTGGATCTGGTGGAAAACCGCTTCGTCGGCATGAAGTCCCGCGGCGTTTACGAGACCCCCGGCGGCTCCATCCTGATCGTCGCCCACCGCGCCGTGGAAAGCCTGACCTTGGACCGTGGCGAAAGCCACCTCAAGGACGACATCATGCCGCGCTACGCCGAGCTGCTGTACAACGGCTTCTGGTTCAGCCCGGAACGTATCGCCCTGCAGACCATGATCGATCACATCAGCCAGAACGTGACCGGCATCGTGCGGCTGAAGCTCTACAAGGGCAACGTCACTGTCGTGGGCCGCAAGTCGGAAAAGTCCCTGTACCGCATGGACTATGTCACCTTCGAAGAAGACAGCGTCTACGACCAGCGCGACGCCCAGGGCTTCATCAAGCTGAACGCCCTGCGCATGCGTTTGGCCAAGATGGCCCGCGGCTAGGGTTTGGTTTGACGGTATGAGAAAGCCCCGGACGGGTGACTGTCCGGGGCTTTTTTGTCGGCGGGGGTGGTGGTGGGGAAGCCCGCTAAGCCCTCGGCCATCACCCCTATCGTGCCATTCCCACTGTGGAGGGTGTTCGGGGGCAGCGTGCCCTTGCGGCCCCAGCCGTCAAACCGGCTAGTAATAATAATTGAACGGAGACACGGAGGCATCTGTCAGACAGGACCCGATTGGGGTTCCGTCTGGCGAGGCATCTCCGTGTCTCCGTGGTTCACCTTAAGCCTCTTTCAGAAGGCCGGTGTCGGAAGGATTCATGGTTCCTCGCTGTGTCACGTGGGTCGCTTGAGTTCGAGCTTCCCTGCAATCAGGTAGACAATCGCCTCCAAGTTGCGGGTTGACCTGTACCCTCTGGCTTTGGCCTTTGCCGCCTGGACGAGGCTGTTGATGCCTTCGAGGATGCCGTGCCAGTGGCGCTAGAGCGGGCAGTCCACCGCGCCGCTGCGGTCGAACAAAGGGATGGACGCTGGGGACTCAACCTGTGGTCAGGCGGCTATCCACACTGGATAGCGAGGAGGCATTGAATCAAATTTGGTGCATTTCTCACTTAACCTTGACGTCCATCTTTTCAAGGTTGCGCCGGGCGGTATCGGCGGCAGTGCTTTCGGGGGCAAGGTCCATGGCCTTCAGCCAAGCCTCGCGGGCGGCATTGTCGTCGCCCTTCATGCGGGCCAGGATGCCGCGTTCCAGCAACGCATCGGGGTAGTCCGGGTCCAGCTTCAGGGCGGTGGCGATGTCGTCTTCGGCGCCGGGCAGATTGTCCAGATAACGGAAGGCGCTGCCGCGCAGAGTCAAAGCCTCGACCCGGTTGGGCTGGGCGCGCAGCACGGTGGACAGCACGTCCACCGCCTCGCGGTAATGGCTGATTTGGGCCAGCAGCACCGCATGGTCCAGCAGAATATCGGGATTGCCCGGCGACAGAATCAAGGCGGACCGCTGGGCGGCATCGGCGCGCTGGGTGTTGCCCAACAGCAGCCACGCCTGACCGGCCTGGGCCAGCATCTCGGCCCGCATGAAATCAGAACGCACGCTTTCATTGGCCAGGGTTTCCAGCCGCGTGGCCGCCTCGCCGTATTTGCCCAGGCCGATCAGCGCCACGGCGGCACAATGGCGCGCGGCCTCGCCCCCGCCCAGGGATTGCCAGGCGATGGCCTCTTCCCAGCCCTGTTCCGGCTTGGTTTTCGCCAGGATCAGGCAGGAGCGGTATTCCTGCACTCCGCCGATAATTTGGGCGGCAGCGGGGGACGCGAAGGCGGCCATGAGGGCGCCAACGAAGGCAGACGTGAGAAGGCGTTTCATGGAACCCTTTTAACGCGATGATTTGGGCATTAATTTGACCGGAACCACCACAAGCGCAAGCGAGGAAACATGGCCCGCCGCTTCTTCCTGTTCGGACTGGGCTTTTCCGGCCGTGTCATCGCCCGCCAATTGCTGCATGCCGGGTGGCAGGTGGCCGGCTCCACCCGCTCGGGCGAGGCGGTGGATTTGCCCGGCGTGACTGTATACCCGTTCGACCGCGGCCATCCGTTACCGCCCAATGCGCTGGATGGAATCACCCATGTGCTGTCCTCGGTCCCGCCCGACGATAAGGGCGACCCGGTACTGGATGCCGTGGATCTGTCGGGCCTGGATTGGGCTGGTTACCTGTCCACCACCGGCGTCTATGGCGACCGCCAGGGCGAGTGGGTGGATGAAGACGCGGACCTACGCCCCACCGGCGACCGCTCGCGCCGCCGCATGGCCGCCGAGGCGCAATGGCTGGCGCGTGGCGCCCATGTATTCCGCTTGGCCGGTATCTACGGGCCGGGGCGCTCGGCCATGGACAGCGTCCGCGACGGCACCGCACGGCGCATCAACAAGCCGGGCCAAGTGTTCAGCCGCATCCATGTGGACGACATCGCCCAGACGGTGCTGGCCGCCATGGCACGGCCCCATCCCGGCACCGCCTATAACGTCTGCGACGACGATGCCGCCCCGCCCCAGGACGTCATCACCCATGCCTGCCATTTGCTGGGCGCAGACCCACCGCCGGAACTGTCGTGGCAGGACGCCCAACGGGTGCTGTCGCCCATGGCGCTGTCCTTCTATGCCGACAACAAACGGGTCAGCAATGAGCGGATCAAGCGGGAGTTGGGGGTGGTGCTGAAGTATCCGAGCTATCGCGAGGGGCTGGCGGCGATGGTTTAAACCCCCGGATCGCTACGTTCGATGAATCGCCGCATGGGCACCGGCATGCGGTGCTTGATGCCGTTCAGCCCGCGTGAGAACGGCGGCAGCGAGCGGCGCACCCATTTGACACCGCGCCGGGCCATTTTCGAGCCGCGGGCGGCGAAATACATGCCCATGGCGAACAGCACGAAGCCCACCGGCAACGGCGACGGGACCGAGGCGATGCCGACGACCATGCAGGTGCAGCCCATGCCCACCAAGGCGGTGCGCTTGACGGTGATGGCGGTACGGCGGCGCAGGCGGCGGCGCGCGCGGGCAAACCCTGCTTCGTTCATTCCGTCTGGAACCCCCCGCCTTTTCGCACCTGCGAAAAGGGAGGTCACCATGGGGCCAAGTGGGGTAACGGGACAAGCTTATTTGCGCCGCGGCCACTTCGGCTCATGGCTTGGGGCCTCATGGCTTGGGTCTGCGGTGAGTGATCTTACAAATCCAGGCTTCGGCCTTGCGATGGGCGTTGTCGAACACCCCGGCCATATGGGGAAAGCGTTGGCGGATGCGGGTCATCAGGCGGTGCGCCCAGGGCTGTTCCTGGGCCAGGATGGCAAGGCCGATGGCGAGGAACAGCACGCCCTGCAAGATGGGCAAGAACAGCCCCAGCACGCCCAGCACCAGGAAGACCCAGCCCAGGATGATCTTGATCAGACGTTTGGTGCGGGGCGTCATCAGCGCAGCTCGACGGTTAGAGTGCGGGTCTGCGGGGCCATGCCTGCACGCTCCAGCACGACGCTGCCCCCATAGGTTCCCACTGGCCACGCATCCGCCGGGCGGGGCTTGCCCATGGCGACCATGCGCCACGCCTGATCGCGGTCGATGATTGTGGTCTGGTTGACCAAATCGGTGCCATCCGCCCCCATCAGCCGCACCTGGATACGATCGCCTGCGGTGACGCCGAACAAGGCGCCCCACAGCACCAAGGCGGGAACCTCGCGGGATAATTGGGCCGGGCTGGCGGCATTGGCCTTGATGGCCTCGGCGCCGGGAATGGTTGAGGCGAAACCGGCGGCGTACAGGGCGGCGGGCTCATAGGCCATTGGCGCTGCCCACAGGGAACGGCCCTGGCGCCCGCAGCCGGCGGACAATTCCGTGCCCTTGGCCAATTCCGTGCCGGTGAACGGGTCCACCGGAATGCCTCGCGGCTGGCCCGGGGGCAAGCGCAACAGCCCCATATGGGCGTGGGGAAAGGCGGTCATGCCCGACAGCCCGACCAAGGCGATGTTTTGCCCCGCCGCCACCCGGTCACCCGGCTTGACCGCCACCGAGCCCTTGCGCAGATGGCAATAATCGGTGACCCAGCCGTCACCATGGGAAATGGCGACCCGGTTGCCGCATTCCTTGCGCGCCGCCAGAACTTCCTGAGAGCGCCCGGCCATCCACAGCCCGTCTTCCTCGCCGTCGCGGGTTTGCAGCACGGTGCCGGCAGCGGCGGCCCGCACGGCCACACCGCGCGTCATGGCGGCCACGTCCCGAAGCGCCATGTCGGTGCCGTCATGGCCGTCATAGGACCGCGCCCGGCAGGCGAAATCCTTGGCCGCCGGGCCGGGCTCCGTATCGGGATAATTCATCACCCAGCAGGTCTGGCCGGGGACACAGTCCAGCGGCAGGCCCAAAGCGGGGGGCTCGGCCAAGGCGGGCGCCGCCATGAGGATGAGGGCGAGGGCCTGAACGGCACTGCGTGGATGGACCATGCGTCTCCCCTTTCATACGGTTCTTCACGAATTTCCGGGGCGGGGCTGTCACCGCAAGTTTCACCACCAAGGGCACCAAGAACACCAAGACAGCGTGCAGGAATGCACCTAATGCGGCCATCTGGCAGATCGCTTCGTGCCCTTGGTGCCCTTGGTGGTGAATTCTTCATACACCCCAAACGCAAACAGGGCGCCCCGCTTCCACAAGGCGCCCTGTCCGTTATCTGCGAGCCGACGCTTACTTGCGCTTTTTCAGCAGCTCGAGGATTTCGGCAGCGGCCTTGGGAATGTTGGTGCCGGGACCGTACACGGCGGCGACGCCGGCCTTGTACAGCATGTCGTAATCCTGTTGCGGGATGACGCCGCCGGTGACCACCAAGATGTCGCCCGCGCCCTGCTTCTTCAACTCGTCGATCAGGGTCGGCACCAGAGTCTTATGGCCAGCGGCCAGGGACGAGGCGGCGACGATGTGCACGTCGTTTTCCACCGCCTGACGGGCGGCTTCTTCCGGGGTCTGGAACAGCGGACCCACATCCACGTCGAAGCCGATATCGGCGAAGGCGGTGGCGATGACCTTGGCGCCGCGATCGTGGCCGTCCTGGCCCATCTTGCACACCAGCATGCGCGGGCGGCGGCCTTCGGTCTTGGCGAAGGCATCCACGTCGGCCTTCAGCTTGTCGAAGCCTGCGTCACCCTGATAGACGCCGCCATAGACGCCCGAGATGGAGTGGATGACCGCCTTGTGACGGGTGAAGGCCACCTCCAGCGCGTCGGAAATTTCGCCCACGGTGGCGCGAGCGCGGGTGGCGATGACCGACAGTTCCAGCAGATTGCCCTTGCCCGACACACCGGCCTCGGTCAGCGCGGCCAAAGCCGCTTCCACCTTGGCGGCATCGCGGGTGGCCTTGATCTGCTTCAGACGAGCGACCTGGGATTCGCGGACGGCGGCATTGTCCACGTCCAGGATCTCGATGACGGTGTCTTCCTTGGGCTGGTACTTGTTGACGCCCACCACCACTTCGTCGCCCCGGTCGATGCGGGCCTGACGGCGCGCGGCGGCCTCTTCGATCTTCATCTTGGGCATGCCGGAT
>JACMKT010000206.1 GCA_014380005.1 Rhodospirillales bacterium | reverse complement strand
GATTCTGGGTCTTCGCGGAATCCCGGGGAGACGCACCTTAATTCAAGGAATAATGACACGAATGGACACGGATCCCCGCTACGCGGGACACGGATAAGGACCATCCGTGTTTATCCGTGTCCATCCGTGTCACCAATAATTCTTGGCTGAAATAATGCGCCTGCCATGACCCCCGGATCGGCCCTACGCTTGTCTGGGGTGGCGGGACACTTTGGGGAACCTCCCCACTAATCCGCGAAGAACCTTGATTCTACTGAAAATTAAAGCGGGGACCGGGGCGGCAGCCCCGCAAAAGCCCCCACCTCAGCCGCCGACACAGATCCTGTCACCCGGCTGCACCACTGCCAGCAGGGCCAGCAAATCGGGCCGGGCCAGGGCGACGCAGCCCTCGGTGGGTTGCCAGCCGGGCGCAGCCACGTGCAGGAAAATGGCGCTGCCCAGACCGGGCACGGGCGGGTCGTCATTATGGCCCAGCACCACCACCACATCGTAAAGCTCGTCCGCGCGCCACATGGCCTCGCATGAGGCCGGGTGGGGCAGGCGGGTCGGGCGGTTGTAATCGGGATGGGCGGGATCGTCGCACCAGCCGTCATGGGGCTGAAGCGGGGTGACCGGCAAGGCGGTTTCCGGCGCCGCCACCCGGTCGGCGCGGTACATCACGCGGCGCAACACCCAGCAGCCGACCGGCGTGCCGCCGTCGCCTTCGCGCTTGTCATGAACAATCCCCGAACGGCCCAAGGCGCAACGCATTTGCGTTCCGCCCCATTGCAGCATGGTCGCTTGCGAGACCAGGATATCCACGACGCTATTCCACGCTGACGGTGGCCGGCGGCTTGCCGTTCAACTGGTTAGCCCGCTGGTACTTGTCCAAGGCTTGGCCCCAGGCGGCGCTGAACCAGTCGGGATTGGCGGCGGTCTGAGCACCGGCATTGGTGGGAGGGGCCATGGGATGGCTGGCCTCTTGTCCGGCCAAGGCGCGCTGCATGGCGGCGGAGGTAGCCGCACTGGCGGCGGCGTTGGGCACGGCGGCATTGGGCGCACGGCCGGTGATGGGCGTGTTGGACCGCGAACTACCGCTGGCCACCGGCACCGTCAGCTGGGGCAACGGCGAGGGGCTAAGGCTGGTGTTGCGGTTGGGCGTGGGCATATAGCGCGCCTGCCCGTTCAAAGGCCGGGGGGCACCTTGGGCCACCGCTTGCATAGCGGCAGGCGCGGCAGCGGTTGCGGTTGCGGTTGCGGTTGCGGTTGCGGGCACCGGCGCCGGAACCGGCTGGGCGCCGTCCAGGGTGAACATCATGGGCTGGCCATTGGTGACCGGGCCGCTGTCGGGCAGTTCGATCACCGGGGCGCCAGGGGCCGGAGCAGCAACGGCGGCGATGGCGGCAGGTTCAGCGGCGGGGTGCGGCGACGGCGGGGCCTGGGCCAATTGGGTGTCGGCGGGGGCGTCCGGCGCCGTATCGTCCTTGAACAGGGCCAGCACATGGCCGCCCACATCCTTGCCGGTGCTTTCTTCCACCATGCAATTGACCGCTGCTGCAGCCAAACCGATAGGGCCGCCAAACAAAGTGCCGCCGGCCAGCCGGGCGCCGACGCCGATCTTGTCGCCGGTCAGGTCGCGGTAGATGTCATTGACGATGGGGATGTGCTGCAGCGGATTGATGACGTCGAGCACATCCCAGAAGCTGGGCTCGTCCTCCTCGGCGAACATGCTGAGATGGTTCGCCTGGGCGTCCGACGGCTTGCCCTCGTCCACACGCGCCTTCGGCATGCTGATCTGCAGGCGCTCGGGGTCTTGGTAAAATGGGGTCGGGGCGACGGAGGACACGCTCATGTATCACCTAAAGGCAAAGCCGGCTTTTCTTTTGCAAGGCTAATGCCAAACGACAACACGTTGATTTTGCTTGGTTTAAAGGCCGCCCAACGACGGTGAAGACCGGATCAGCCCGGCAGTTTCTGCCGCATCTAGAAAAGATGGCCGCCCCGGACCGCCTTGGTGCGCAGATAGGTCTTGTTGTGATCGTTGGCGGGGAAGACGTGGGGAACCCGTTCCACCACCTGGATGCCATGGGCCGCCAGGGCCTCGACCTTCAACGGGTTGTTGGTCAGCAGCTTGACCGCACCGATGCCCAACAGCCGCAGCATCTGCGCCGCCGGCTGGTAGATGCGCTCGTCATCGTCGAAGCCCAATTGCAGATTGGCATCCAACGTGTCGAAGCCGTCATCCTGAAGCTGATAGGCGCGCAGCTTATTGACCAAACCAATGCCACGGCCTTCCTGGGCCAGATACAGCAGCACGCCACTGCCGGCGGCGGCGATCTCGGCGATGGCGCCCTTCAGCTGGTCGCCGCAATCGCAGCGCAGGCTGCCCAGCAAATCGCCAGTGAAGCATTCCGAATGCAGCCGGGCCAGCACCGGCTGGTCGCCATCGGGCTCGCCGATGATGATGGCAAGGTGCTCGATGCCGCCATCGGCGGGGCGGAAGGCAACGATGCGGGCGTTTTCCGCATCGGCCAAAGGCACGCGGGCCTGGGATACCACCCGCAGGGTATGGGCGGCATTGACCTGATAGGCGGCGATGGCATCCGCCGTGACGCTGATCTGATCGGCCTGGACGGCAGCGCCCTCGGCCACCACCACCGCCGGCAACAGCCGGGCCAGCTTGGCCAGGGCCACGGCCTGAGCCACGGCGCAACCGGGAACAGCCGGATCGGCGCTGACTTGGCCCAGATCGGGACGCGGGCCGCTGAGGCAGGGATCGGCCAAACCAGCCACCAATTCTGCGGTCAACCCGCCCACGGCCTGCAGCCGCACCACGGCATCATCCGCCGCCCCCAAGCCAAGCACGCGGGCGCGGCGCCCGGTGACCGCCAGGGTCACGGCGCCCATGGCGGCCAGGGTTTCCGCCGTGGCGGCTTCGGCGGAGAGGGCATGGATGACGGCACCATCGGCAGCCAGCACGGCAACCACGCCGCCGCGCCGAAGCTCGGCAATGGCGCGGTCCACGGCAATCAACGGGGCGGGCGCCGGTTGCGGGCGGCCCAAGGAAGTGTCCAATTTCTTGGTCATAAATCCGGTCATTTATCCGGTCGGGCGATCAAGGGCGGCACCATAGCGGGTTTCGCCAGCGGGCAAAAGAGCCAGCGGGAAGATGGGGGGCCCCCTTCCCATATTATGCGTGGGCTTCCACTATCAAATCACGCAAACTAGGCCATGATTTCCCCGCGCCACCTTTTGCTGATCGAGACCGAACCAGCCGCCCGCCAAACCCTGGCCGAGGTGCTGGAGGGCGCCGGCTATGCGGTCACCGCCAGCGAAACCCTGCCGGATTTGACCGGTTTCGACCTGATTCTGGCCGATTCCGCCCTGCTGAATGGGGTAAATTCCGGCGGCATTCCCACGGTGGCGCTGTCCAAGCCAGTGCGCCTGGGGCCATTGCTGGCACGGGTGGAAGACATGCTGGCGCGGCGCCCGGCAGCGGGTCAACCCACCACCATCGGCCCATGGCGCTTTCTGGCCGCCTCGCGCCTGCTGGAAGGCGAGGGGGGCCGTAAAGTGCGGCTGACCGACAAGGAAACCGCCATTCTGGAGCATCTGATCAAGGCTGGCGGCGTGGTGACGCGGGAGACATTGCTGGCCGATGTGTGGGGCTATTCCGCCGCCATCACCACCCACACCCTGGAAACCCACATCTACCGCCTGCGCCGTAAGATGGAACCCGATCCGGCCAATGCGGCGCTGCTGATTACGGAGCCGGGCGGGTATCGGCTGGTGGTTTAGGAAATTGTCCATTCCCTCGACGCTTGTCCTGGGCGACGAAGGAAGACGTTTTACACGAATGAACACGAATAAGAACGAATTCCAGGCGCACCGCCGG
>JACMKT010000205.1 GCA_014380005.1 Rhodospirillales bacterium | reverse complement strand
CCCGGCCCAGGCGCTTGGCGCCCTCCACATTGACCGCGTGGAATTCGCGGGCGGAGCGTGCCCGCGTCAAGCCGGCGGCATGCACCACCAGCCGCGCCCCCGCCACCAATCTGCCCAGCGCGCCTTCGTCCTCCAGCGAGCCGGGCACCAGATCCATGGCGTCCTCGGCTGGCCGACGGGCCAAGACCCGCACCCGCCAGCCGCTGGCGCGCAACCGCGCAACCACCGCGCGGCCAAGAAAGCCGGTGCCGCCAGTGATCGCCGCCAAGGGCGCCTCAAGGCTCACCCGAACCTCCCTTCGGCCAACAGGCGGCGGGCATGGGCGCGAGCCAGCTTGCCCGACGACGTGCGCGGCAAAGCGTGCGACGGCACCAGCACCACCCGGCACAGCACCCCGGAATCCGCCATGGCCGCCGCCGCCACCTGTGTTGCCAGCCGGTCCCGTTCGGCAGGGTCGGCGCTGCGGCATTGCACCAGCAACACCGCTTGCTCGGCCCCGTCCTCGCCTTCCGCCGCCACCGCCGCCACATCGCCCGCGCGCAAAGGCTCAATGCGCTCCGCCGCCCATTCGAGATCATGGGGCCAAATATTGCGGCCATTGACGATGATGAGGTCCTTGGCCCGGCCGGTGATCAGCAATTGACCGCCATCCATGGTGCCAAGGTCACCTGTATCCAGCCAGCCATCGGGCGACATCACCCGGGCGGTTTCCTCGGGCTCGCGGAAATAGCCGCCCATCACCGAAGGCCCGCCGACAAAGATGCGCCCCACATGCCCCTCCGGCAGCGTCCGCCCGGCGGCGTCCCGTACGTCCACGTCCAGCCCGGGAATCGGCACACCGCAGCGGGCGAAGACGCGGGCACGGCCACCAGCCGCCGGCACCACCCGCCCCTCGCGCTCCAGCACCTCCATATCCACCGTGGAGACCGCCAGACCGGCGCCGGGCTGGCCGAGGGTCACCGCCAGCGTGGCTTCCGCCAAACCATAGGAACCGCAGAAGGCTGCCGCGCGGAAGCCTGCGGGGGCATAGATTTCGGCGAAGCGGGCCAGTACCTGGGGCCGGATCATATCGCCACCCAAACCGGCCACGCGCCAGCGCGTCAGATCCAGGCCACGGAGCGCCTCGGCTACGCCGCGCCGGGCCGCCAGTTCGTAGCCGAAAGCCGGGCTATAGGCGATGGTGCCGCCGGTTTCGGCCATCAATCGCGGCCATAATAACGGGTTGCGGATGAATTCACGTGTGGGCAGCAGATGCAAATCGGTCCCGGAGAACAGCGGCGTCAGCAGGCAGCCGACCAGCCCCATGTCGTGATAAAGCGGCAGCCACGAAACGCAAATATCGCCATCGCCCACGTTCAGCGCGGCGGAGATGCCTCGCGCATTGGCAATCAGGTTGCGGTGGGTGACCACCACCCCCTTGGGAAAGCGGGTGCTGCCTGACGAGAATTGCAGGAAGGCAACATCATCCTCGCCAATCACCGGCAGGCCCCGGCGGCTCTCGGGCAGGGCATCCATGTCGGCAGGAGTGGCGGCGAGGTCCAACCCGCCGGGCAGAAACGGCAGCAAGGCCGGCGCAGCCACCGCCGCGCGGGCGTCGCAGGCGGCCAGCAGCCGGGCCAACTTGTCGGCATGGGCCTCGCGGTAGCCGAAGGAGCCGGGCAACGGCAGCGGCACCGGCACCAGCCCGGCCCGCTGACAGGCCAGGAACAGGCGTATGAAGGCCAGATCGGTCTCGGCCATCAGACCGATGCGCGCGCCCGCCTTCAATCCGGTCGATAGCAGGCGCCGGGCGAGGCAAATATTGTCCTCGGCAATGGCCGCCCAGTCGGATGCCTCCACCACGCTGCCGCCGGGTCCACGGACGGTGACCCGCCCGGTTTTCAAGGCGGCGGCGGCAAGGGCATCGGGCAAAGTGCGGATGGGATCGGACATTGGGCTCCTTGCGGCTTCGACACCAAGCCCTCCACATGTCGGAATTGATGCTGCGGCCTCATATGATCCGTAGGTCTTGTCTTCCCAACGCCCAGGTGCACCCTGCCGCCGGACCGGCGTAGACTCGCCGCATGACGGGATTGCGCATCGCCCTGCTGTTGCATTCGCCCTCGGGCGGTGGCGCCCAGCGCCGCACCTTGGATTTGGCCGGGGCGCTGGCTGCCCAGGGCGCCCGTGTGCGTCTGGTGATGGCCTCTGCCGAAGGCCCGTTGGCGGATCGATTGCCCGCCAATGTGGAGATCGTGGTTCTAAAAGGGGCGTGGGCACGCGCCCACCGCATGGTCCAATGCGCCGCCATCATCCCCGCTTTGACCTGCTGGCTGCGGCGCGAGCGGCCCCATATCCTGATGGCGGCGGCCAATCACGTCCACCTCACCGCCCTGGCCGCCCATGCCCTGGCGGGCGGGCGAACCCGGCTGGTGCTGCGGGCCAGCAACCATCTGGAAGGTGGCAGCCGTGGCCAGCCGCTGATGGATTGGCTGAAGCGTCTTTCGGTGCGCCTGTATGCCCGCGCCGATGCGGTGGTAGCGGTGTCCGAGGACCTCGCCGGCCAACTCCGCCGGCTGTGCCCCGCAGCAAAGATCTCGGTGCTGCCCAACCCGGTGGTGGATGCGAGCTTCCCCGCCCGCATGAACGCGGCGGCGCCCCATCCCTGGCTGGGCGAGCCGGTGCTGCTGGGCTGCGGCCGGCTGGAGAAGCAAAAAGGTTTCCCCACCTTGGTGCGAGCGGCGGCCCGGCTGGGCATGCGGCTGATCATCCTCGGCGAGGGACGTGAACGCCCTCACCTGGAGGCCTTGGCCTGCGAATTAGGGGTGCCTCTCGCCTTGCCCGGCTTCGTCCCCGACCCGCTGCCATGGATGGCGCACGCCACCGCCTTTGCCCTGAGTTCGGCCTGGGAGGGCATGCCCGGCGCGCTGATCGAGGCCATGGCGTGCGGCTGCCCCTGCGTCGCCACCAATGCCCCCGGCGGTGGCGTCGAGGTGCTGGCCGGGCTGGGTCCTTTGGTTGCAATCGGGGATGATCGGGCGCTGGCTCAGGCACTGAGCGATATCATGGCCGCACCGCCGCCACCCGAGGCATTGAAGCTCCGCGCGGCGCAATACTCGGTCGAAGCCGGGGCACGCGCCTATGGCAGCCTGTTCACCGCCTTAACCGCTGCCTCGCCATGAGCCACAACAGCGCGAAGGACAACAGCGCCGCCGCCAGCGCCGCCCAGCCGACACCCTCCAAGCCCCATTGGCGCGCCAGTGCCAGCAGCAACAGCAGATGCAGGACCGCGATCACCGCCTTGACCGCGACGACCTGACCCGCGGCGCCGATGGCGATCAGGATCGGCTCCAACGGCGCCGCCGCCATGACCAAGGCAGCAGCCACCACCAACAGGTTCATCACCGGAGCGGCGGCCACGAAGGCCTGCCCCGCCACCAAAGCAATCAGCCCAGAACCAAAGACGAAGATAAAGGCGATGGCGGCGGCGGCCAAACCGCTGGTCACCACGGCGAGGCGGGAAAGCATTTGGCGCAGGCAGGCGCGCCGCCCCCCGGCATCCAGCCGCGCCGCCTCGGGGTAAAGCGCCTGGGCAAGGAATTCGGCCGGCTTGGCCGCCGCGTCGGCGATCTGCTTGGCCACGCGGAACAGGCCGGCCGGCGCGGCCCCCAGCAGACTGCCCACCACCAGCACGGCCAAATGGCTGGGCGCCAGCGCGATAACCGCATTGGCGCTGGTCAGCAGGAAAAACCGCAGGATGCCGGGATGGCGGGCGCGAATGCCGCTGGGCCAGCGGAAATGGCAGCGGAGGTGGCGACGGGCCAACTCGCGCGGGGCCAGCACGAAGGGCAGCAGGCCGGCCACCATGGCCGCCCCCCACCACACCAGGGCAAAGGCGGCCAATCCGCCGTCCAAACCCCAGGCCACACCGGCGCCCATCAGGCGCACGGCATTGCCGCAGGCCGATTGCGCCGCCAACAGATCGAAGCGGTCATATAGCCGCAGCACGCCCGAGGCGGTGCCGGGCACCAAGCCCACCACCACGGTGGCGTATAGCGGCAGCAGCGCAGCCACTTCGGCGGGCCAGTCCAGCCGCCGCGCCAGCAGCGGCCCCAATGCTTCAAGGAAGCCAAGCCCGGCCAGGATGGCGGCGCCGTCCAGCAGCAGCGAGAAACTGAGCAGGCGGGGCAGCTCGCGGGCCGCCGCACCGCCGTTCAATTCGGCGGCACCGAAGCGCACCACACCCTGCCAGGATTGGAACTTGGCGAGCTCGGCAACCACCTGGACCAGCCCATGCAGCAGCACCAGCGCACCCAGCCCCTGGGGCCCCAGCGCCCGCGCAGTAATGGCCAAGGCCCCCAACGACAACAGCGCGTTAGCGGCCTTACCGCCCAATAACAGGCCGGCATTCCGCAGCAACCGCTTGAAAATGGTGTCGTCGCGCCATCCCATGGCCTCGACGTAACCCACCCCTTCGCCGCCCACCAGCAGTCAAACGGACAGGTGGCCCGAGTGCCCTAGCACTCTCTTCTGCCATAGATCACCAAACTGCCCGCGCCGACGGCGTAAAGCCCGGCAAGCACCACATCCATCAATCGATTGACGAAGGCCTCACCTGTCTCCGTCGGCAGGGGTGAAACGCCAAGACCCAGCAGGATGATGAAGGTCACGAAGGCCATGGTGAAGATCGGCGCCGTCGCCGCGTTGATGGCGATCCGGGCTCCGAAAGCTAGGCCGGCGAGGGCGACAATCAGCAGGAAGAACACCAATCCCGGCTGCACGGTGATGATACCGTAGGCAATGGTGGCGGCACCGCCGCCGAGAAGATTGGCAAAGAACAGGCTGAGCCCCGAGCGGGAGGCTTCGCCCTGGTTTCCGGCCCGGATGATGGCAATGATCACCATCAGGACGATGAAGCTCATCCGCCCAGAGGTCATGAACAGCACCAACACCGGCAAGAGCACCATAGTGTCGGCAAGCGCCGTTCGTGGCGACATCTGGCGGAATGGCGGCTGCGTGGGCGCAAAGGCCAAAGGGGGCGGCAACAGGGCGAACATAACCCACGCAATCAGGACGCCAAAGACGATGGCTTCGACGATGGCGCCGGCCAGACTCGCCGCAGCATCCTCTGATTGGACCGATACCAGGGGGATGATCGCCGCCAGCGTCAGCAGAAGCGTCGCCGGCATGGTCTTGCCACCGGTGTCGAGCAAAAAGCCAAAGAAGAGCAGCAGGCCGAGCAGCAATATGCAGACGGGCGGCTGCCCGGCGAAAGCGCCTGCCACCACCAGCAACAAGCCATTCAACAGCGCGGTCAACAAGATGAGACTGATCCCCTGACCCAGACTCAGGGGCTGCCGCATGGCAGCAAGGAATTGCACCGCCATGAGCGGCGGAAAGAAGAAGATCGGCGTGGCCGCCAGTTCGGCCAGCGCAAAGCCAAGCGTCGCGCCAAAGGCGATCCGCAACGCCATTCGCTTGGCGGCGAGTTCGACAGGATCAGGTGGCATAGGTGAGAACGCTCACGAGCCGGATCCACAACCAGCCGATGGCCCGGGTAAAGGGATTGTCGTCGGCATAGACGATGGCGTTGGCCTGTGAGTTATAGCGGATCCCCTGCGGGACAGCGTCGGTCGCCATGCTCAGGCGCACGGGGAAGCGTTGCGGATCGCGCACCCAGCCGCTGTTGTTGCGGATGGTCGGCAGTTCCCCGCCGGGGCCGGTCTGACCGCCGCGAGCCACACCCCAGCCGACATTATGGACAATGGCCGGGAAAACGCGGCCCGGCAGGACGTCGAAGACGATTTCGGCGCGGTCGCCAGGAGTGATGTTTCCCAGACTGTTCTCGCGGAACTCGGCGCTGACCCAATAATCGCCAAGATCGATGAAGGTCATCAGCGCCTGCCCAGGGCTGGCATATTGCCCGACCGTGAGCTGCAGGTTGGTGATCAGACCATCAGCCGGGGCAAGAACCTGCGTATGCACAAGATTGAGCCGGGCTTGCTGTAAGACGGCCATGGCCTCGCGCAATTGTGGATTGTTCTGCCCCCGAGGCCCCAAATTCTGCCGTGCACGCTCGACCTCGGCCTCAGCCTGCTGCACATTGGCCTCGGCTGCCTTGATTTGGGCGTTGGCCTGATCGGCGCGCGCCGTTGCGTATGTTCCCTTCTTGACCAATTCGAGTACGCGCCACGTCTGCTCGCGCACATTATCCGCCTGTGCGCGGGCTTCGGCGAGGATCGCCTCGGCGGTGGCAACCGCCGCAGTCGATGCCCCGATGGTCTGGCCGACAGCTGCAAGCTTCGCCTCGGCCTGTTGCACAGCAATTTCATAGGGCTCGGCGTCCATGCGGAATAATGGCTGCCCAGCTGCGACTCGCTGGTTGTCTGCGACGTTGACCTCGACGACCCTGCCGGCGACCTCCGGGGCAATACCGGCGATATAGGCCTGAACGACCGCCTGCGGGGTGTAGGGCGCCAGACGATCGGCGAAGAGGTTGTAGACGAAGATCACCAAGCACAGGGCCAGCACCGCCAAAGTCCACCGCCGCACCGGATTGCGCTCCATCATGGCCCTAACTCGGCTGACGGACGGTGGCTACCTGCCGCCTCATGCCAAACAGCACAATAAAAATCGCCAGTACTGCGAGGACCGCCGCCAGCATGAAGCTGCGGGCAACCCCGGTGGCGAATGCCTGGCTGTAGGCGTCGAGAATGTCGCGCTGCAATTGCGGGGGGATGTCCGGCAGTTGGGGAACCTGATGGAGGGCCGTCTCGCGCACGATTTCGCGCAACCTGCGGGCAGGCTCCTGGATCTGCTCCCGGCTATAGCCAAGTGCCGTCATGCGTTCGAAGAAGCTGTGCAATCCCTGGCTCAGGAATAACGAGGTGATCACACCGATGCCGATGGCGCCCCCCACCTGCAAGATGGCGCTGTTGAGGGCGGCGGCGGCGCCTGACCGCTCGCCGGTCGCGGTCGCCATGACCAGATCGGCAGCCGGCGTGAGCACCGCCATTACCCCGCCGCCGATCAGAACCAGGGCCACGAGCATCTGACCGTAGCCGGTTTGTGGAGTCAGGGCGGCCATCACGCCGCTGCCCACGGCGATGGACACCAGGCCGCAGGTCATCACCAGACGCCGGCCATACCGTTCAGCCAGCCCGCCGGCCACCGGCGCCACCGCCATGGCGGTGACGATGAGCGGCAGCAACCGCAGCACCGCCATCACCGGGCTGTCGCCATGAATGCGCTGGAAGAAATAAAGCAGCGGGATCACGGTCCCGTTCAGCACCATGGCCGCCAGCAAGGCCGCAGCGAGGGCGGCGATGACGTTGCGCGAGCGGAGCAAGGCGGGCTCCAGCAAGGGGTTCCGGGCTCTTGTGATCTCCCACCATGCGAAACCGGCTAGGCATGCCAAGCCGCCCAATCCCGGAACCAGCGTCGTGGCGCTCAACCAGCCCTCACGGCCAGCCTGCACAAACCCCAGGACCAGGGCGGTCAGGCCAATCACGCAGAGCACCATGCCGACCGTATCAAGGGAAAGCCGCTCTGCCCTCATTGCGTCGCGCGGCACCAATACGGCAATGGCGACACCGCTCACAACCGCGAGACCCAGCGGTGCGAAAAATCCGACGCGCCAGCCCCCGATTTGGATGAGCACACCGGCAATGAGCGGGCCGATGGCGATCCCTAAGCCGCTGACGCCGAGAAATATCCCGATGATCCGGGCGCGCATTTGCTCGGGAAAGACGCTGATGCAGATGGCCAGCGCGAGCGGACTGACCAGGGCGTTCCCGATACCGTCCAGGATGCGGGCGCCGCCCAGCATGCCGGCCGAGCGGGCGTAGATCGACAGCACCGCCGCGATTGCCACCAAGGCGGTGCCCACCAGCAGCGTTCGTTTCTGGCCGAAGCGATCGCCCAGACCACCCCCGGCCAGCAGCAACGCCCCCAAGGTCAGCTTGCCCACCAACAAAATAAACTGGGCAATTGGTGGCGATGCCCCCACATCCCGCGCCGCATCGGGCAGGGAAAGGTTAAGGATGCTGGCCGACACCTCGTTGAGCAAGCCGACGAGAATGCAGGCGATCAGAATAAGCCAGGAGGTGACCGGATTTCCCATGCGCCTTTTCCATCCGCTTGGCCGCAGCTATTGCCCGACGTCACGCGCCGTCGCTTCGGCAATCTGGCGGCTGGCATCGTTGAGGTTCTCGTTCATGGCGCCCACCACCGCAGCTGGGGTGGGCGATGCCAAGTGCCGTTGTTGGTCGATACGGCCATCGGCAATCACCTTGCCGTTGCGAGTGTCGTTAAGGTGCCAGCGCCCGCGCATGACGGCATTGCCCTGGCCATCGGCCTCGTAGGCGTCCAGCGCCACCAGATATTCGTAACGGACTTTCTGCGCGCGCGCCTCTTGAGGAACCACCACCCGGGCGTTGGGCAGATAATGGCTGAGGTTTTCCGCCAACACGCGCAGGACGCTGGTGTCGAGAGGCTCGCCCCAGCGGTTGTCGTCGTCGATCTCAAGGGAATTGGTTCCGTTGCGCGATACTAGCTGTGGCCGGTCCAGATATTCCGGCAGCCGCACCCGCAGCACCGCCACCACCGGTTCCGCCTCGCCGTCTGCGTCGGATTGCGCCTCGGGCACGGGTGACATGACGTAGAGATGGGGGTCGGGCTGTTGTCCGCACCCGGCCAACAGGAGGGGGAGCAGCAACAAAGGTGCGCGGTGAAACATGGGTTTTCCCTCAGCGGCCGATCAGGATGGAATTGGGATTGCGCTCGACCGTATCGGCGAAGGAACGCAAAGCGTTGCTCGCCTGGGCCAGATTCTGCAGCGCGCTGTCGATGTCCGCCCGTGACCTTGTGTCGTCGGCGACGATGCCGTTGACGCTGGTCAGGGTGGTGCGGGCCTGTTGAAGGGCTTGGTCGGCGGAGCGTAGGGTCGTCCGCAGATCGGTACGGGCCGACGTGCTCAATTGCCTGACCTCGCCCAAGGTGGACCGCACTTCCCCTTCGACCGAACGCAGCGACGCGCCCGCCTGATCACTGGTCTGGCGCGCCGATTGCGCGGTGGCGGTAAGCTCGCGCATCAACGGGCGCGCATCCTGGTTCAAGCCGGCAAGGAATTCCCGCGTCTCCCCCAGGCTCTCCGCCAGTGCACGCATGCTGTCGCGCATTTCCGGGGAGCTGATGAGGCGGTCCAGGCTCTTGATGGTTTGATCGACCGACGCCACCAAATCCTGTAACGGCAATTCGGTAATCTGCTGCTTAAAGGCATCGAATTCCGATGCGATCGAGGGCATCTCGGGCACGGAGGGGTCGGCCCCGATCAAATTAGCGGGTGTATCGGGCCGCAAATCCAGTTCCACCAGCATCTGGCCGGTGACAATGCTTTGCATCCCCAGCTTGGTGCGAATCCCAGCTTTGGCAGCCATTTCCGCCGATTGCGCCGCCTTGCCCCCGATCCAGGTAATCCGGTCGGGCTCGATCTCGAAATAGACCGGGATGCGGGCGGTCAAATTGTTGGGATCAAGCAGCAGCACCACGTCGGTGACGGTGCCCACCCGTACCCCCCGGAAGTTGACCGGCGCCCCAACGGCAAGGCCGCTCACCGATCCTTCAAAGTAGGTCACCCAGCGGCGCTTCTCCTTGAACAGATCGCCGCTGCCGAACAGGAACAGCGCGCTGACCAGCAACAGGATGCTGCCGAGAACGAAGCCGCCGATCAGTGAAGGACTATACTTCTTGGCCATCGGGCGTTCTCCTGTCAGGCCACGTTGGCAGCCGTTTCGCCGCGCGCGAGGAACCTTCGCACCTTGGCGTGGGGGCAATCCCGCATCAGGCTGCGCGGGTCGCCGTGCGCGATTGCGGTGCGCTGCTCGGCATCGAGAAATACGGAATCGTCGGCGATGGCGAAGATGCTGGCCAGTTCATGGGTCACCATCACCACGGTGGCGCCCAGGCTGTCGCGTAATTCCAGGATCAGCTCGTCAAGCCGGCGCGACGACAAGGGATCAAGCCCAGCCGATGGCTCGTCGAAGAATAGGATGTCGGGATCGAGCGCCATGGCGCGGGCAAGGCCGGCGCGCTTGCGCATGCCGCCGGAAATCTCGGACGGGGTGTAGTTTTCGAAACCGCGGAGGCCGACCAGCGCAAGCTTGAGCGAGACCAACTCGTCGATCTCGCTCGGCGCGAGCCGGGTGTACTGGGCCAGCGGCAGGGCGACATTCTCCGCCAGTGTCATGGAACTCCACAAGGCGCCGCTCTGGTACAGGACGCCGAACCGGCGCGAGATGGCGGCCCGTTGCTCCTCGTCGCTGCCCCAGAAATCCTCGCCGTCATAAAGGACCTTGCCGGCGGCGGGCTGGACCAAGCCGACCATGTGGCGCAGCAACGTGCTCTTGCCGCAGCCGCTGTCGCCCATGACAACAAAGATGCTGCCGCGCTTCACCTCGAAGCTGACATCGCGCTGAACCAGATAGCTGCCGAATTGCATGGTCAGCGTATTGACGGCGATCCGTGGAACCACGTCACCCATGTCAGATCCCCATGATGTTGAGCAGCACCGCGAACACAGCGTCGATCACGATGATGTAAACGATGGATGAGACCACGGCGGAGGTGGTTGCTTGGCCGACTGCGGCGGCGCTGCGCCCGGCTTCCATGCCGCGCTGGCAGCCGGCGAACGCGACAACGGCGCCGAACACCGCGCTCTTGACGAAGCCGATGGCGAAGTCCGCCATGCCCACCGCCTCGCGTGTGCGGTCCACATAGGCTTGGCCGCCCAAATCCAACAGGCCGATGCCCACCAGATAGCCGCCGAACAGGCCGATGAAGCAGCCGTAGACGTAGAGCAACGGCATCATCAGGACGAGGGCGAGCATGCGCGGCAATACCAGGAATTCCACCGGGGGAATTCCCAGCGTCGCCAGGGCGTCGATCTCCTCATTGCCCTGCATGGTGCCCAACTGCGCTGCGAAGGCGGCTCCGGTGCGGCCAGCCACCACGATGGCGGTCATCACCGCCGCCATCTCGCGGGTCATGGCAAGCCCAACGAGGTCGGCGACATAGATGGCCGCACCGAACTGGGAGAGCTGAACGGCACCGATGAAAGCAAGGATCAGCCCGATGAGTAAGCTGATGGTGGCGACGATGGGGAGAGCCTGTACCCCGGTCTCCTGGATGGTGCGGACCAGATCCTCGCGGCGATAGACGGCTCGCCCGCGCACGAAGGCGGCTAGGGCCAGCACAATTTGGCCGAGGAAACGGACGGTATCGTGTGTCCCCCCGACCATGGATTTCGCCCAGCCCCCCACCTGAGCCAACAGGCCGGCCCGTTCCCCCGATCGCGCCGTCCCCGCCCGTTCCGGCACTGCGGAAGCTAGCTCGACCAGACGCCGCACGCCTGCCGGCAGTCCCTCCCATTCGAGGGGGATGCCGGCGCGATCGGCGGCAGCGCGCAGACGCAGCAAGAAGGCAATCAGCGTGCTGTCCCACCCTTCCAAGGCCACGGCCACGACTTGCAGCCGACCGGGCGGCGCAATGGCGGAAACCGCATGGAGGGCTTCATCACCGCGGGCAAGGGCGGCCGACCGCGTCCAAATGCCCGAGACTGTCACCCGGACAATCCCCTCATCTGTCCGCTTCACCCTGATTTCGGGGGCAGCGGAACCTGCGGCACGAACGGGAGCGGTGGAGGCTTGCCTTGCCATTCATATTGCCTGTCGGTAATCGCCTCCATAGCGTGGGGGGGCAAGGGCTTGAGAACAATCTGTGCCATCGAAGTGCGCAAAGCTGTCACACCAGCGGACGCTCCCCAGCCGGTCAGCCCATTGCGATAAGGGCGGCGGGCATTGATGGCCCATGCATGCGTCCCATTTCCCGCAGGTGGATTATCGCCGCGCATTTTTCCACGAGTTCTGGCGCGGCCAGCCAGGAGGCAGCAATGAATTTCGGAAATGTGGTCGTGCGGGGCTTGGCCTGCGGTGCGGTTGTCTCCACCCTGGGGGCGTGCACCGGCAGCCCCGATTCACCGTCCGGCCTGACCGCTCAGGCCCCGGCCATGCAGACATCCGAGCGGTTGCCTGGGTCGATTTCCTGGCGCAGCCCGGACATGGACCCCACCCGCTACGACCGCTTCACCATTGCGCCGGTAAAAATCTACGAAGGTGCCGATGCTTCTTACGGCAGCGCCACCCAAGCCGACAAGCAGGCCATGGCGTCCTACATGCAGCAGGAATTCTCGCGGGTGCTGGGCGAGCGCTTCTCCGGCAGCAACACGCCCGGCGCGAAAGCCGCCCGGCTTGAACTCACCCTGGCGGGGCTGAGCGATAACATTCCGGTAGCCTCCACGGCAGCAAGCATCGCGCCCGTCGGGCTGGTCAGAAATATAGTTTCTGGTGGCCAGTCACCGATTTTTACGGCCACGGTGACCTACAAAGGCGAGGTGTATGACACACAGACGGGTAAGTTGCTCGCCGCCTTCGTCACCACCAAGACGCCTTCGGCGCTTGATCTCGGCGCCACCATCGACAGCCGCACCGCCCAGCAGGCGGCCATCACCGAAGGCGCCCGGGACACACGGGGAGCCATAGAATCGGCACAGATGGCGGCGGCGCGTCCAGCGCGATAATCCTGTGTAGAGTGGCAGAAGCCACCTTTTCAAGCCGCACCTTGCCTGAACAATCAGGACTCCACACGATCGTGTCCCGAGGATTGGTGTAGCCGTTGCGCTGCGTCAGGCGGTCGGCGGGGTTGCGCTCGCCATGGCCGACGCCGGTCAGGCTTTCGACCTCCAGCGCCATCAGCCGCTCGGCGGCGAAACCGATCATCTCGTTGGTCATCGTCGTGTCCTTTGGTCTGGTTGAAGTTCGCAACCAAACCCTACCGAAGATCGGCGATGACCACCCCAAATTCGGGGCTGCCTGGGGATGATGGCTCCGGGCGCTACGCGCCCTGCGCCATCAT
>JACMKT010000204.1 GCA_014380005.1 Rhodospirillales bacterium | reverse complement strand
GGCTGTCCAACCGGGTCTTCACGTCATACGACAACATCGTGGACCACTGTTGCTACGCCTGGAACAAGCTTGTCGATCAGCCTTGGACCATCATGTCCATCGGGCTGCGCCAATGGGCGCATGGGTGAGGATCAATGGGACTTGGTGTTACAGCACGGTGCTCTAAAACCCAATCCGTCCATACGGCCCCAGCCAAGCGGCCAGATCCAGCCGTATGGCGCCGCTTTCGGCGTGGCTGATGACGCTGTGGCTGCCCCGCCGGGACAGTTCCCGTTGGCGCGCCAAGGCGGTGGGGTAGTTGGGGAAGGTTTCGTAATGCATGGGGTTGGGCCGTCCGTCCGGTCCCAGCAGGGTCAGGGTGTGGGGCTCGCCGTCACCGGGGGCGGGGATGGTGGTGTTGGGTTCGGCCACCGGCATGCGGTCCCACCACAAGGCCATGGACCACACTGCGGCGCCGACGAAAAAGCCTACCAGCAGAACGCCTGGATCCATGACCGAGTTCCTTTTGCGCGGCACTTCCTCCAAACAGATGCGCACGGGCAGCCGGATCGCCAATCATACGGATGGTTAAATGGTCAGACCTATGCGCTTTTCGTCATCCCGTGGCGGTCTTAGGGTGGAGGGTGGGCACCTCCGCCGACGGACCTATTCCCACCACGCGGTCGCGGCCCCCCGCCTTGGCTTGGTACAGGCCTTTATCGGCGCGGTGCAGGCCATCGTTCCAATCGTCGTCATGCTCGGGCGCCAGAGCGGTGACGCCGATGCTGACGGTGAAGCTGAGATTGCCCATGGGCGAGGGCACCACCAGGGCGGCGGCGGCCTGGCGGATGCGTTCGGCAGTCAGTAGGGCGCCGGCCAGATCGGTGCCGGGCAGCAGCACCACGAATTCCTCGCCGCCGAAGCGGGCGGGCAGATCGGTGGTGCGTTCCACGTCCAGCAGCACGCCTGCCATGGCCACCAGGGCGTCGTCGCCGGCCTGATGGCCGTAGCGGTCGTTGACCCGTTTGAAATGATCGATATCGATCATCAGGATGGATGCCGCCGTGCCGAAGCGCTTGCAGCGTTGGAATTCGGCCTGGGCGGATTCCACGAAAACCCGGCGGTTGGATAGCTTGGTCAGCGGGTCGGTGCAGGCCAGCATCTGCAATTCGTTGGTCAGACGTGTGCGTTCGGTGATGTCGCGCACCATGATGACGGCGCGGCCATCGCCCAACGGTGCCACCGCCATGGAGACCGGGAAGTCGGCATCACGCTTGCCGGTGCCGTCGCCGCGCTGGTCGCCGCCGTCCATGGCCGCGCTCAGCAAGGGCGGGGCGTCGGGCAGCAGGGTGTGCACGGCCACGCCGACGACATCGTCGGTGGCGAACATCTTGGCCGCTGCCTGATTGGCCGAGATCACGACGCCGTCCAAATCGGCCACCATGATGGCGTCGGGGGCCAGATTGACCAGGGTGCGGTGCTCGGTCTCGGACGCCACCAGCCGCCGTTCCAGGCTTTGGCGGACGATGGCGTGGCGGATGGCGCGCATCAGCCCTTCATCGTCGAAGCTGCCTTTGATCAAATAGTCCTGGGCGCCCGAGCGCACCGTCTCGTCCTCCAGCATGGGATCTTCCAGGCCGGTCAGCACCACGATGGGGCAGGCCGGGTAATGGGCGCGCACGGCGGCCACCGTGGGGAAGCCGAAGGAATCCGGCAGGGACAGATCCAGCAGGATGGCGTCGAAATCCTGGTCGTCGCGTTTGGCCGCCAGGGCCTCGGACAGGCAGGTTGCCAGGGCCAGCTTGCAGGGCTGGCGCGAGGAACTCAGCGCGAAGCGGACCAATCCGGCATCACCGGGATCATCTTCGACCAGCAGAATATTGAGCCTATGGCTTCTCATGATGCACCGTCTCGATCAAAGCGTCTGCGGTCGGCGGACGACGTTGAACCAGTAATCCTCGACCGCATGGATGGCCTTGAACAAATCCTCCAAATCCACTGGTTTGGTGATGTAGCCGGCGGCACCCAGCCCATAGGTGGCGACCACGTCCCGTTCCACGTCCGAAGTGGTCAGCACCACCACCGGGATGGGGGCCAGCACCGGATCGGCCTTCATGTGGCGCAGCACTTCCTTGCCGTTCATCTTGGGCATGTTGAGGTCAAGCAGGACCAGATCGGGCGTGCGCGCCTGGGCGTGGTCTCCTTCCTTGCGCAGCAGGGCCATGGCGTCCATGCCGTTTTCGGCCACCATGATCTCGCAGCGGAAGGGGCTTTCGGCGATGGCAAGCTTGGTCAGCTCCACATCGCCGGGTTCGTCATCCACAAGCAGGACGATGAAGGTGTCACGCATTGTGGTCCTCGCTGGCCGCTAGTTGGAAATGAATGCTGGTGCCGTGGCCGGGGGCGTTTTCCACCCAGATATGGCCGTTGGCGGATTCGACGATCTTTTTCGCCAGGGCCAGACCGATGCCGGTCCCGGCCCCGCCATCGCCGCGCCTGGGGTTGAGGCGTTCGAACACGCGGAACACCCGCATATGGTATTCGTCGGGAATGCCGATGCCGTTATCGCTCACCCAGAACTCGACCATGGCGCCGCACGGCTTGGCGCCGATCTGGATGGCCGCCGCGGTGCCGGGCTTGCGGTATTCGATGGCGTTGTCGATCAGGATGGTGAACAGATCGGCCAGCCGGCCCTGATCCATCAGCACGTGGGGCAGTTCGCCACGCTGCACATCGGCCTCGGACTCGGCCAGCTTGTGCTCCAACCGGTCCAGCGCCACGTCCAGGGCGTTTTCCCCGCTGCATGGCTTGGTGGCGGGCGGCAATTGCGCCATGGACAGGTAAAGCTGCACGTCGCGCAGCAGCGCCCGCTGCCGCATGGCCCCATCCAGGACGAATTGCAGCGCCTGCTGCGCCGCTTCGGACAAGGGCGTGGGCAGCACCGTCATCAGGCGCTGGCTGAAGGCATGCTGAAGCCGCACCGGCTCTTGCAGGTGGTGGGCCAGCACTTCGGTGAATTGGGCGAGGTCGCGGTTTTTGTGCTCAAGATCGGCGCGGGCCTCGCTCAGTTCGGTCTCGCGGCCCCGCAGGCGGCGTTCGGTGGCATGCTGGCGCAGCACCTGCCATTGCAGCAGCAGCGCGCCAAGGGCGATCAGCGCGGTGCCGCCCCAGCCGGCGGCTACGAACAACAGGCGCTCGTGGGCATAGAGCTGGTGGAGGTTTTCCTCGGGCCGGCTGACCATGACCATCAGCGGATAATCGGGCAGGCGGCGGAAGGCGCGCACATGGGGGTGCTGATCGATGGGGCTGATGGCGTGGATGATCCCCTCTGACCGGGCCCACAATTCGGCGAAGGCGGTGGGGTCGCCGAAGGATTGGCCCACGCTGCGGTCGCGCCCCGAAGCCTGGGCGCGGACGATGCCGTCTTCGCCCACCACCAGGATACGGCTGTCGGCGCCAAGGTCGATCTTTTCATAGATGTCGGTCAGATAATCGGGGTTCAGCGACACCACCGCCACGCCGGCAAAGCCGCCCCTGGCATCGTTCAGGCGCCGCGCGATCTGGATGGACCACTTGCCCGAGGCCCGGCCCAGCACCGGCTTGCTGATGAATAGCTGACCGCTATCCGTAGCGGCGTGGACGCGGAAATGTTCGCGGTCGGACAGATCGATGCGTTGGCCGGCGGGAACGGCTGCGGTGGAGGCGAGCAGGAAGCCGTCGGCGCCGATGATGCCCACCTGCACCGACAGCCCTTTCAGGATGGGGCTGCGGTCGATCAGGGGTTTGAGGGCGAATCTGTTGGGGGCCTCTTCGTACTCGGCCTTCACATGGGTGACCACCTGATCCAGGCCACGGATGATGCTGCGGGTATGGGCTTCCAGCAGGCGGGCGTAATTGGTCAGTTCCAGGCGGTAGCTGTTTTCCTGGATGGTCTCCATGCGGCGGTCCTGGTGCAGCACCGCCGCCCACAGCAAGGCGATCAGCAAGATGCCGAAAAGTAGGCCGGAATAGCGGGTGATGGCGCGGTTGGCGTTCATTTCCCGCCAGCCTTGGTCTCACCAGCCTTAGTCTCACCAGCCTTGGGCAGCGAGAAGCAGACCGAGGTGCCGCCATCTAATCCGTCTTCGATCCAGATGCGCCCGCCATGGTTTTCGACGATCTTGCGGCACACCGCCAGACCGATGCCGGTCCCCTCATAGGCTTCCTGCGCCACTAGGCGCTGGAAGATCAGGAAGGCCCGCTCACGGTCTTCGGGGGCGATGCCGATGCCGTTGTCGCGCACCCAGATGGTCCAGTGGCCGGCCTCAAAGCGCCAGCCCAGCTCCACCATGGGCTGGCGCTCTGGCGCGCGGTATTTGATGGCGTTGCCGATCAGGTTTTGGAACAGGCGGACCAATTCCATGCGGTCGCCCGAGACCACGGGCATGTCCTCGGCGGTGGTGACCGAAGCGCCGGCCTCGTCGATGGCCACTTCCAGATTGGCCATGCTGTCGGCCACCGCTTCGCTCAGGGCCACCGGCTCCAGCGGGTTGGTGCGCCGGCCCGTGCGCGAATAATCCAGCAGGTCCAGGATCAGCCGGTCCATGCGCTTGGCGCCGCCGGTGGCGAAGCCGAAGAAGGCCTGCAGTTCCTCGGTCATGGCGGGGCCAAGCCTGCGCTCGATCAGGGCCAGATAGCTGCTGATCATGCGCAGTGGCTGGCGCAGATCGTGGGATGCCACATAGGCGAACTGTTCCAGCTCGGCATTGACCGCCTGCAATTGCTGTGTCTGCTGTTCAAGCGCCCGGTTGGCTTCCGAGATGCGGGCTTGGGCTTCCTTGCGGAAGGTGATGTCTTCCTTGATGGCGACATAATGCACCACCTCGTGTTCATCGTTGACGATGGGCGAAATGGCGACCACTTCCCAATGGAACTCGCCGTTCTTCTTTTTGTTCTTCAGCTCGCCGCCCCACGGCTTGCCGGCGGTGATGGTCGTCCACAGATCCTTGTAGACTGCGTCCGGGGTTTGGCCCGAACCCAGCATATTGACGCCCCGGCCCACGGCTTCCTCGGCGGTATAGCCGGTCAGCCGGGTGAAGTGGGCGTTGACGTATTCGATGATGCCGCTGGTATCGGTGATGACCACCGAGACCGGGGATTGCTCCACCACGGTGGACAGCATCTTCAGGCGCAGGGCGCTGGCCGCTTCGGAACTGACATCGGTGCCGCTGCCGCGATAGCCCAGGAATTCGCCGGATTCGCCGAAGCGGGGCGAACCGCTGGTGCTGATCCACTTGCCCTCGCCGCCAACGTTGCGCAGCCAGTAGCGGAAGTCGCGGAAGCTGCGATGGGCGGACAGGTCTTCCATATGGGCCTGCCAGATGGCGGTGTCGATCTCGTGGTGTTCCGAGGCCACGTCCCAGCGCCGCTTGCCGATCATGGCCGAGGAGGAGACGTTGAGCACATGGCTGAAGGAGGGCGAGAACCAGGAGAAGGCATGGTTCTTGTCGGTCTCCCACATCCAATCGGTGGTTTCCTCCACCAGGGTGCGGAAGCGCTCCTCGCTATGGACCAGCTTTTGCTCGGCGGCCTTGCGGTCGCTGATGTCCACGGCCACGCCAAGATAGCCCGGACGTTCGCCGCTGTCGGAATTGACCGGGGTCACCACCAGCGAGACCGTGATGTGCTTGCCGTCCTTACGCACATAGGTCCATTCGCGCTTTTCGCTGCCGTCCAGTTCCGCCCTGACGATGAACAGGCTGAACCCGTCCATGGGGCGGCCCAACTCGGCCTCCAGCTCGTATTTCCGCGCAATGATTTCGTCGTTCAGGTGGAAATACGCCGGGGTATGGTGGCCGATCATCTCCTCGGCGGTATAGCCCAGCATCTTCTCGGCACCGCTGTTGAACACGGTGATCACGCCGTTGTAATCGGTGGCGATGATGGCCACTTCCGAGGCCGCCGACAGCACGCCGTGGTAACGGCGGTTCAGGGTCTGGATGACCTCTTCCGCCTGTTTCTGCTCGGTGATGTTTTCCTTGATGCCCACGTAATGGGTGATCTCCCCGCTTTTATCGACGATGGGGAAGATGCGGGCCTGTTCCCAATACAGCGTGCCGTCCTTGCGCTTGTTGTGGAACAGGCCGGTCCACGGTTCGCCACGGGTCAATTGCTCCCAGATGGCGCGGTATTCCTCGTCCGGGGTGGTGCCGGATTTAAGGATGCGCGGGTTCTGCCCGATAGCTTCTTCGCGGGAATAGCCGGTGACGCGGACGAAGGCTTCGTTGACGTAGTCGATGGCGCCGTCGGGTTTGGTGATGACGATGGAGACCGGGCTCTGCTCGATGGCGGTCACCAGGATTTGGCGCTCGCGCTCCAGCCGGATGCGGTCGGTGACGTCGTGGACGAAGGACAGCAGCAACAGCTTGCCGTTCTGTTCCACCGGCCCGGAATGGACTTCAACGTTGCGGATTTCCCCGTCGCTCAGCCGGTGCTGGAAGAAGAAGTGATTGCGCTGTTCCTCCCTGGCCCGCGTCATTTCCGCCGCGATTTCGTCGGGGGCGGCGATGTTGATCTGGGAAATCCCCATGCCCTTGAGGGTTTTGATGTTCCAGCCGTAATAGGATGCGGCGGCCTGATTGGCATCGACGATGATGCCCGCCTCGGCATCCACCAGCAGCATGACTACCTGGGAGCGGGCGAACAGCGAGCGGTAGCGTTCCTCGCTCGACTGGATTTCCGCCAGGGCTTGATTGAGCGCCAGGGTGCGGTCGGTGACTTGGTTCTCCAACTCGTCACGCGACCGCTGCAGCGCTGCCAGCGGCGAGGTCAGCTTTTGGGCCATGCGCTGGGCCAGCACCCAGGCCAGCAGCACGGCGGCGGCCACGGCCAGCGCATAGGCGGCCATCAGGGTGCCCAACCCTTCCGGCGCCGACCGTTCCTTGGTCAGAGTCAGGCGGAAGTTGCCGGCGACCTCGTTCAGGGATAATTCGCCCTCGGCGCTGGCGGTTGAAGGTCCGGCCACGGTTCCGGCGGCGATCTGGATGGTGCCGTCCTGGGAGGTCAGCCGCAGGGCGTCATTGGCCTCGGCGGCAAAATTTCCGAGAACGCTGCGGATGTCCAGGGCAGCGGCCACATAGCCTTCCGCATGGCCGGTGCCGGGATAGAACACCGGCTGGAAGGTCAGCAGCCAGGGCGTGCCGTCCATGGCCACCAGGGCGGTCTTGGCGGTCTCGGAGGCGAACAGCGCCGCCACTTGGGGCAGGTCGGGGTAGCAGCGCGGCGGGCTGCCCTTGCGTCCGGCCAGGAACTGGCCGTTGAAATCGCACAGGGCGATGGCGTGCGGCTCGGTCACCGGCAGGCGGTAATTGCCGAGGAAGGGTTTCAGGTAAGTGTCGCGCTGGTGGGAATCCAGCAAGGCGGTGGTCATCACCGGATTGCCGGCCAAATCGGCGGCGCTGCGCACGAACACCTCCATGCGGGCGGCCAGCCGCTGGGAGGTGTTGGCAAGGCGGGACGCCAAATCCCGCTCGTCCTGCTGGCGCAGCAACCACAGGCTTCCGGCAAAGGCGATGATGCACAGCAGCAGGCTGGCGAACAGAATGCTCACCACTGCCTGGGTGGCGATTCTGCGGCCGAAACTGTCCTCGATCCAACGGCGCCAGCTCATATGCCGCCCCCCTATCCCTTGACCGAAGAGAGGCGTTCGATGGCGCCGTCTTCACCGTAGCGCGCCATGAACACCTCGGACGGGGTCAGGGCGCGGTCGGCCGCGGCCGTTTGCAAAGCGACCAGCGCAAGCCCCAATAGGCCCGCCAAAATGGGCGCTGTCCGCATATCATCCCCCTCGGCGAAATCGGATTGATGGCGATCGCTCCCCAGATCCGTTTCAGCCCAACCAGACTTTTAGCATACTCTCCTTTCGTCTATATACCATCTGGCTTTCGTATTTGTGGTTGCGGGGTCACGGCGGGTTTATCGGCCTGCGGAATGGTGAAGAAGAACGTGCTGCCGAGGCCGGGTTCGGAGTCCAGCCAGCTAGCCTGTCTGGGAACTGGCTTCGTGCCCTTCTCTTCCTTCGTGGTGAAAACACTTAGCCTGCCATCCGACAGACATCTTGGTGCCTTGGTGTCTTGGTGGTGAAAAATGGATATCGGCCCCGCTAATCCGCGAAGAACCAAAGAAAAAGGGCGGGACCCCGCCGGACCCCGCCCTCAACCCCTCACACCTTGCGGCGATCAGTTCTTCTTGGCGCCCTGCTTGATCCACTTGCGGATGGTGTCGCGGTCGCACGACGACAGCTTCTTCTTGCCGTGGGGCATCTGCAGGGACTTGTCGGCCCGACCGTCGATCAGGACCATCAGGTTCGAGGTGACCGGGTCGCCGGGGATGATCATGGCGCCGTGCTTGGTGCCCTTCATCAGACCCTCATACGAGGTCAGGTCGAAGCCGGTCTTGACGAAGCCGTCGCCGCCGGGCTGATGGCACATGGCGCAACGTTGCTGGATGATCGGCTGGACGTCTTCGGCGAAGCTGATGGGCTCTTCCTTGGCGAAGGCGGGGGTGGCCACGGCCAGCGCGAGGGCGGCGGCGGCAATCATGCGGAGTTTTGTCATTCTTGTTCCCCTGAAAACCCTATTCCTTATACAGCCCGATAATAGCGTATTTTCCTTTCCGCGTCCCGCCCGAACCACCATGAAAAGTCTCCCCTCGGGGCCGGCTTCATGCTTTATTAGCGGCCCTTCCGGATGGCTGGTTAGAGAAGCATGCAGAGCCTGAACACCTACCGCGCCGGCCCTGACGAGCGCGGGCATTTCGGCATTTTCGGCGGCCGCTTCGTGGCCGAGACCCTGATGCCGCTGATCCTCGAAGTGGAACAGGCCTATCTGGCCGCCAAGGCCGACCCGGCCTTCGAGGCGGAGTTCCGCGGCCTGCTGGCCAATTATGTGGGCCGGCCCAATCCGCTGTATTTCGCCTCGCGGCTGACCGAGACCTGGGGCGGCGCCAAGGTGTTCCTTAAGCGGGAAGACCTCAACCATACCGGCGCCCACAAGATCAACAATTGCATCGGCCAGATACTGCTGGCCCGGCGCATGGGCAAGAAGCGCATCATCGCCGAGACCGGCGCCGGTCAGCACGGCGTCGCCACCGCCACCGTGTGCGCGCTGTTCGGCCTGCAATGCGTCATCTATATGGGCGCCACCGACATCGAGCGTCAGGCCCCCAATGTCTATCGCATGAAGCTGCTGGGCGCCGAAG
>JACMKT010000203.1 GCA_014380005.1 Rhodospirillales bacterium | reverse complement strand
TCCCCGGCCTCAACGAAAATCGCGCAACGGTTATTGCCACGCTGAATGACGTGCTGAGGATGCCCAGGAATGTCGTAGCGGGTAAGCCGCGCCATGTTTTAATGCCTCACGGTCTCAATAATTAGACTCTGACCCCATTTTCTGGACCCCGTTGGCGCCGAAGCCTACGCCCACGGTCACCCCGGCGCCGAAGGAGGAGGAGGTGCGCTCGTCCGTGCCGGCTTCCAGCACGAGGTCGCGCCCGGCGGTGCCCGCCGTCGGGCGGGCGGCTGATTTACGATATCAAAGAGCGGTGCAAAAAGTCATGGATAGAGGTTTAGGGGCGCTCAAGGAAAGGGACGTAGGGCTTGGCATCCGGAAGGTCGGGGCGCCAATTGGGATCCGGGGGCTCGCCATAGGTCACGCGGGCGATGGAATAACCCATGGTCACAATGGATTTACCGAAAGCCTCGACGAACTTCGGGTTCTGCCGGGAAATACCCCGCATCATCATCTGACCTGGAGCGTCTTCGACGTAAACAACGACGCCGTTCCGATAGTTGATGGAGTCCACCGTTTGCTCAAGGCCGGGATCGGTGATCAGGCCGAAGGGATGGCGAGTGACGTTGTAGTTCTCGTCCATGACCACCATGCCGGCGAAGAACGGGGCCTTTAATGACCGGATGTCGTATCTTGATTCGAAGAACACCCTATTCGCCATCTCGATAACGTGCCCGTTGTTAACTAGGTACATGACGAGCGGAAATCTGCGTCCATCATCCGCCATAGCTACTGTTGTGAAAATTGTGACACTCATTACTATTGCTGAAATAAGCATTCTCACTTCACGCCACTCCGCTTGAGAATCTCAATAATTTCCGCCTGCACCTCGTACGAATGGCTTTCGATCGGCTGCGCGTAGTATTTTAAAGCGTTTTCTTTCGCCGAAATGTACAGGAAATTGTTTGCTGTAAACATTTTCGCCTGTTTGTAGCTCGGATCACTGGGACTCAGCCGACCCTCCAGATAAGACTGGGTAATGTTCTGTTGATAGAGGTGAGTAACCTCGTGCGCAACAAGACCGGCAATGTCCGAAAACGTATATCTGATATTGGGGTCGCTGTCGGCCATCACCCGTCCGCCATTGGGAATAGTGATTTGGTTCTTGTATACGTAGGTGGTCGAAGTGAACCACCCTCCCACAGTCAATGATCCGCCGCCGGCCTCCATATCCGATGTCGCACCATTTTTGGCGACGAAGTCCGCTTGGGCCACCATGGTGATCGTCGGGGCGTTCAGGCCATAGGAAGAGGCGACGAGGTCGGCAACCACCTGGATAGCCGCGCCGCGTTCCGATGCATTCAGAGAGCCCCAATTGGCGGCTGCTTTTTGCAGCGCCGGGTCCGCCGGAAGAGCCTTCGTTATCGCAGATGCCAACAGGCCGGCCCGCCCGGCTTCACCAGTCCAGAAGACCTTGTCCAAATTCGGACCAGTCCCTTGGGCCGCCAACAATTGATCCCGTGTGGCGATCTGTTGCGTCGTCGGCTTGTGGTCGGGGTTGTCAGCGATCTGTTTGCGCAGTAGCGCGGCCATGTCGGCCCGCTCGCCCTCGTCGGCGGGGACTGCGCCATTGGAAAGGTTCTTCTCCGCCGCATCCCGCTCGGCTGCGGTCATGGTGGCGACGTGGCCCTGCGCCGCCTTGTCCAGCAACTTTTCCACCACTTCGGCAGGGAGGTCTGCAAGCGTCTCGGCGAGCCTGTCGGGCGAAGTGCCGTTGCTGACGGCCTTCTTAACAAAGTCGTCAATGGCATCTGCTATTTCCCCAAGCGCCTGTCCGGTGCGTTCGCCAGGGATCGCCACCACGATGCGGACCTTGCTGCCGGTCTCGCTGAGTATCTCCTGCGCCTTGGCGAGGTCGCGGTTTAGCCCTTCAAGCCCGGCGGCGGGGTCGTTGCGGATGATGATGGTGCCGGCGCCCACGGTGGCGCGGGTGATGCCTTGTTTGTCGGCGCTGACATTGGCGTATTCGCCGGTGCCGGGGATGGCGGCGCCGGGGGAGTAGCCCGCCGACAGGCTGGTGGAGGAGCTGGTGTCGTGGTCCTGGAGGTCGCGCCACACCAGCTTGCCGGTGTCCAGGGTCAAATCGCCGGTTTTAGAGGCGATCTGGGCGCCGGTCAGGGACGTGGTGTCCTCGGTGCGGATGTTGAGCTTGCCGTCGGCGATGATGCTGGTAGGGGCATCGGTGAAGGCGCGGTCGGCGTCGGACATGGCCGCCGAGACCGAGCCGCCCCAGCCGCCGGTGCCGAAGCTGACGCTGGCCGCGCCCGAGCGACCCTCGGAGGTGGCGGTGTTCTGGACTGAGGTGACGTCCAGATTGCGGCCCACCTGCATGTCCACAGTGGCGCCGCTGACATTGGCGCCGGTCAGGGTGGTGTCGCGGCCCGAGGTGGTGGCGACGTCGCCGGCGGCGGCCAACTGGGCGTTGCTGTAGGTGGTGCCCTCGGCCTTGGCCTTGCTGGCGTCGATGCCGGCGTTGACGTTGGCCCCGTTGGCGCCGAAGCCGACGCCGACGCTCACCCCGGCGCCGAAGGAGGAGGAGGTGCGCTCGTCCTTGCCGGCTTCCAGCACGAGGTCGCGCCCGGCGGTGACGGTGGCGTCGTTGCCGGCATTGGCAACGGTGCCGCCCTTCAAGGCCACATCGTTGCCGGCGTTGATGGTCAGGTCGCGCCCGGCGGTGATGGAGGAGCGTATGGTCTCGGTCCAGCGCTCGGACGAGGTCCAGCCGCCGATGCGCAAGGAGATGCCCTTGGAGGTGACCTGATCGACGCCGTAATCAGTCAGGGTGCCGCCGAGATCGGCATTATTGGCGGTGTAGAGCCCGGCCAGCTTGTCCAGGGTGTTGATGGCCTCGACGCCGGTATAGGTGGCGTTGGCGGCCACGTCCCAGCCGTCCTTGCTCTGGCCCAGGGCGTACAGCCGCGACAGCAGGGCATTCTCGCCCAGCAGCGCCTTGCCGATGCCGCCGGCGTCCTCGCCGGCCATGGCCGCTTCCAGCGCTTTGGAGCCGAAGAAGGACAACGCCGCCGACCAGCCCTTCTGGTCCACATAGCGCTGCATCTGCTGCTGATCGAAGGCGACGTCGCGCCCGGCGGTCAGGGTAAGGTCACGCCCGGCGCCGATCTGGGCGCCGATGCCGGCCACGTCGCGGCCAGCGCTGATGATGACGTCGCGGCCTGCGCCTACGGTAGCGGCCTCGGTCTTGACCTCGTTCCATTTGGTCGAGCTGCCGGCGAGGCCGAAGCCCGACAGGCCCCATTGCGAGGATTTGTTTTCCACCGACAGGGAAGCGGTTTCCAGCCGCACGTCGCGGGCGGCGGTCAGGTTGACGTCCTCGCCCGCCGAAATGCCCGAGCCGCGGTTGAACACGTCTTCGTCCCGCGCCGTCATGGCGACGCTGCCCTCGGCTGAGGTGACCTGGCCGCGCGCCACCGCCGAACCCATGGTGGTGGAGGATTTGAACAGCCCCTGCTTGCGGCTGGCGGTCCACACGGCGGTCTGCCAATCCTGCTCGATGCGGTCGGCGCTCAGCGAGACATCGCCGGTGGCCGCGATTAGCGAGGCGTGGTTGTAAAGATTGCCATCGGCCCAGGCGGTGAGCGATCCGCCGGCCATCAGCTCGGCGCCGGTGAAGCTGGTGGCGAGGTCCCAGTTCTGGCCGCCGCCGCCCAGCAGGCGGCCCCAGAAGCCCACCTTCCAGCTGACCACCGAGGTGCTTTTCTGCGCCTCGTTCAGGATGTCGCCGCCAGACTGGATGGACAGGTCGCCGGCGGTGGCGATCTGGCCGCCCTTGTTGGTGAAGTCGCCGCCCGTGCGCAGGGTCGCGGTGCCGGCGGTAATCTCGCCGCCCTGCTGCAGCACGTTGGTGTCCACGGCGGTGACACTGGTCTTGCCGCCGAAGAAACCGCCCTTCTTGGAGGTGACGAATACCGTCTCGCGCGCCGTGCGGCGCTCGTTGAGGATGCTTCCGGCGTCGATGGACAGCGCGTCCGCCACATTGACGAAGCCGGTGTTCTTGAACTGGCCGGCGACCCGCAAATCGGCGTCATCCGCGATGATGCGACCGCCTTCCAGGTGGACCAGATTCTGCTGGCTGATCTGAGGCAGATAGACCACGGGCGTCAGCACGCCGGTGCCGTCGTTGACGTACCACAGGATGGGTTGGCTCAGCGCGGCGATCTGGGAATCGGTGAACGACACCCCCAGCTTGACGTCGGTGCGCCCGGCGGCGAAGGCCACGGCGTTGTCGTACAGGGCTTGGCGCTGTTGCTCGTCGGTGGTGGCCTGGGGCACGAAGAAGCGCTGGCCGGTCTGGGCCAGGGCGGCCCGTTGCAGCAGGGCGGCTTCGGCGAAGGGATCGGCGAAGAAGCGCGGGCTGGGCGCCGCCGCCTGACCCAGACGGGCGTTCAGGGCATCGGGGTCCACCAGATTGGCGATGTTGA
>JACMKT010000202.1 GCA_014380005.1 Rhodospirillales bacterium | reverse complement strand
TACGACAACGCCATGGTCGAAACCGTGTTCAAGACCATCAAATCCGAACTGATCTGGCGAACCGCTTGGCAATCACGCAGCCAGGCCCACATCGCCATTGGCCGCTATATCGACGGCTTCTATAATCCCGTCAGGCGGCACTCCGCCCTGGGATACAAAAGCCCATGCCGCTTCGAGGCCGAAGCCGCATAAACAGAGAAACGCTCTCCACTCTTTCCGGGCACGATCACCCTGGTCGTGCCGGCAATACCGCTGTGGGCACCGCCGTGGGCGGCGAGGATGTCCGGCAGGGAATTGACCGTGGTAAAGGCGCCCCTGCCTGCTGCCTGATGCCAGCCGCCACTCCATCCCTTCATTAACCTAAATGCTCACCGGGGGTTGGCAACAACCTCACGACAAGGCACCATCAATTGCACATTGCTGGAGGAAACGGGCGTGCTTTGTTATTGGAATGGTCAGTTTGTCCCCAAAGAAGCCATCGCGGTATCCCCCGACGATCGCGGTTTCCTGTTCGCGGATGGGCTGTACGAGGTCGTGCGAGCCTACGAGGGTCGATTCTTCCGCATGGCGGAACATTTGACCCGTCTGACCGATGGCGCTTCGGCGATCCGGCTCGACAGAACCGACTTTGCAGAACTTGAAGCAGTGGGTGAGCGCCTGCTGAACGAGAACGGCTTGGAGTCAGGCGACGCGACCTTCTATATCCAGGTGACGCGAGGCGTCGCGGCGCGGACCCATGCCTTCCCACCGGCCGGCACGCCGCCTACCGTGTTCGCCACGGTCAAGCGCTTCACCCCCACTCCGTCCAAGCAAGATCACGGCGTCAAAGCCATCACCCTGCCCGACGAACGTTGGCTGCATTGCTCTATCAAGACAACCGCACTGACCTGGAACGTCCTGTCCAACCAGCGTGCCAAGGAAGCCGGCGCCGAGGAGGCCGTATTTTTCCGCAACGGTCACCTGACCGAGGGAACGCACACCAATGTGATGGCGGTGGTTGACGGCGTGCTGGTCACCCCCCCCTTGAACAACCTGATCCTGCCCGGAGTGACGCGCAAGGCAGTGCTGGAATTGGCAGCCGCCGACGGGATCGACTTTGCGGAACGCAATTTGACACGGGAAGAGTTCGACGACGCTTCCGAAATCGTCATCATCGGAACCACGATGGAGATCACGCCAGTGATCGAGGTGGAGGACCGCCTTGTGGGAATTGGGGAACCCGGTCCCGTCACCCGCCGGCTGCAATCCCTGTTTCGTCAATTAACCAGGTAACCCCCCAAAACGGTATACAACCTTTATGGTACACGGCCAAAAGGCGTAATAATTTCTGGGAAGGGGACGAGGAACGGATTTTACGCAATAGTTGCGACCGTGACGCCCCCCGGACGGAGTTATCATGACGCGTCTATGGGAGATCATGACGCTTCGATCGACAGGTCGGGGGTGGACCAGCTTTTGGTCTCGGTGTCGGTGCCGCTGTACCAGTCGGGCGCCGAATATTCGCGGGTGCGGGCGCAAAAGGAAACCGCCGGCCAGCGGCGCCTGGAAGCCGATCAGGCCCGCACCGACGTGATCCAGACATCGCAACGGGCCTGGAACGCGCACGGCGAAGCGAGAGCCTTTTCCGCATGCAAGTCGGGCACAGCCAGGATGCCTTGGACGGCGTGGTGGAAGAGGAAGAAATCGGGTCCCGGACGGTGATCGAGGTCTTGAACGCCAAGCAGGAACTGGTAACGGCCCAGGTCAATCTAACCAACGCCCACCACGATTTTCAGGTCGCCACCCTGCAGGTGCGCGCCGCCATCGGCGAAATGACTGCCGAGTCCTTGGGATTGCCGGTGGAACTCTACGATCCGTCCCTGCATTACAACGAAGTCCGGGGCAAACTGTTTGGTACGGGCACGGTTCCGGGGGAATAAATGCGCAAGAAACCGCTGATTATCGGCCTCGCCATTACGGTCATCGCCGTCACTGGCGTAGGGATGATGCGCCAACGCCCCGTCGAGAATCCGGCGGTAACCGACAGTCAAACCGCCTCGGTTCGCAAGGCCTCCGTGGCGGTGGTCGAAGCAAAATTGGGCCGCATCCGCACCGTGCACGCCACCCACGGCATAATCGAACCGCAGATCGAGGTGGACGTGTCCGCCCAATCGGCTGACAAAGTCACAAAGTCCTGTTCAAGGAAGGTGACAGGGTCAAAGCCGGGCAAGTTCTGGTCAGGCTGGACGACCGAACGGTCAAGACCCAGATGGATGCGGCCCGCGCCGCCAGCGAGCGCGACCGTACCGCGCTGGAACGCTCGCTACGTCTGGCCAAGCGGGGCGTCAAATCCGAAGCGGCTGTCGAGGATTCCCGTTCAACGCTGGCCAGTTCCCAAGCCAACGAGCAGGTGCGGGCCGTGGACCTCAGCATGATGACGGTCACCGCCCCGTTTGACGGCATCGCCGGCCCCAGCAATGTGGAGGTCGGCAGCTTCGTGTCGGCCGGATACAAGATCGTCCATCTGGTGGATCGCTCGAATCTGCGCGTCAGTTTCCGCGTGGCCGAAAAGGTGCTTCCTAAATTGCACACGGGCCTGCCCATTGAAGCCAGCGCGGAATCAATCGGTGCGGCGATCCTTGGCGGCAAGGTCACCCTGATCGACCCGACCGTGGAAATGGACAGCCGCAGCGTGCTGTTACGTGCCGATATCGACGCTGCGGGCCGGCCCATCACTCCCGGCCTGTTCGTGCGCGTCAACTTGATCCTGCGCGAACGCGACAACGCGCTGTTGATCCCCAAGCAGGCGTTGATGGCTTCGCTATCGGGCAATTTCGTCTACCGCATCGACAATGGTGCCGCCCACAGGGTGCGAGTCGAGGTGGGCGAACGCGAGGATGCTGGCGCCCTCTTCGAATCTGGTCATCGACAAGCCGCAATTGCAGGTCACCATCGACCGCGATCTGGCCGCCGACCAAGGCGTCAACATCTCGTCGCTCGGCAATGCATTGTTGACACTGCTGGGCGGCACCCCCGCCTCTACCTTCAACAATGGCGGCGAGATGTATAAGGTGATCCTGGAATTGTCCAAAGAGTGGCAAGGCAGGACCGACGCCATCTACAACATCCGCGTCCGCACCGCCTCGGGCGAAATGCGGTCGCTACAAACCTTCGTCGAGGTCAGCGACACGGTAGGACCGGACGTGTTGGAACATTCCGACGGCCGGCGTTCAGCCACGTTCTCGGCCGGCATCGTGCCGGGCCATGATGCCCGTGAGGCACTGGCCGCTTTGAAGGATGCCGCCCGTCAGACCCTGCCGCCCACCATGCAACTGTCCCTAGGCGGCGATTCGGGCAAGGCGGCCAAATCCAGCGGATCAGCCGCCACCGTCATCCTGATGGGCCTTGTCTTCATCTATTTTATGCTGAGCGCCCAATTCGAAAGCTTCCGCGATCCAGTCATCATCCTGGGTGTGGTCCCGCTGGCCATCTGCGGTGCATTGTTGACCCTGGCGCTCAGCGGCGGCACCCTTAACATTTACAGCATGATCGGCTTCGTCACCCTGGTGGGGCTGATCGCCAAGCACGGCATCCTGATCACCGAATTCGCCAACCAATTGCGCGACAAAGGGATGAGCCGGGCTGAGGCAGTGACCGAAGCCACGGTCATGCGTCTGCGGCCGATCCTGATGACCACGCTGGCAGCGGTATTGAGCGCAATCCCGCTGGCCATAGCCAGCGGCGCCGAGGCGGTCAGCCGCAGTCAATTGGGCTGGGTGCTGATTGGCGGATTGGTGTTCGGCACGCTGGTATCGCTGTTCGTGGTGCCAGCCACCTATTCCCTGCTATCACCCGTGATCCGCAAACCGCTAGTCACGGATTCAAGCGCGGCGGTGCACGCGGAAATATAGTTAAAAAGCCAGGGACCGCAACGATACCGCGGCTCCTTGGCGTGCCATTGCCAAGGCACCGAAATGCCCCTCGGCCGGGGACAGGTCAAGCAGAGTCCATGGCGCAGGAACGCAGCTCGCCGGCAGGCTTAGGACCATGGCCGGGGAGCCCGGCAGGCAGGACACACGAAACGAGTCCAGTGGCATACTCAGCCCGTCGCCCAGCGCTTTGATGAATGCTTCTTTACGGGTCCAGCAGCGGAAAAAAGCGGCTTCAGCCTCGGGCTCATCCAAGCTCACCAACTCCGCCGCCTCGTTTGCGTGAAAATAGCGCCGTGCAATCTGAAGGTGGTCGGGAGCCGAGCGCGCCCGCTCCACATCGATGCCCATTGGAACGTCCCGTGACAGCGCGATCAGCACCACGCCACCGCTGTGGGAGAGGTTGAATTCCAGGCCGGAACCGCCGCAAAAGGGCTTACCCTTGGGACCGATGGAAAATGTCAGCGCCTGAGGCGCGCGCCCCATTGCCTCACCGGCCAGCAGCCTCAGCCCACCATGGGCGGCGACAAAAAGGCGACGGTCGACGTCCTGCCGAAAAGCGGCAGCGCGTTGCGCTTCGCCCGCATCAAGAAAGCTGTAGAGGGCATCCCATTGGCGCACGCTCAGGGCATCAATCAGGATTCGCCAGCAAACGACGGTGTCAGGGGGCGGCAAGCCGGTTTGGGGCCGCGATTCTACCCAGCCCTAAGCGCCCTCCATGGCCTGACGCAAACTCGCCGGCCGCATATCGGTCCAATGTTCTTCAATGTAGGCCAGACAGGCCTGCTTCTCGCCCCGGGGACCGGTCTGCCGCCACCCGACAGGCACGTCCAAATCCTCGGGCCACACGCAATGCTGCTCTTCATCATTGATGATGACTTTGAAGCGATCGCCGTCCATGGTCAGACCGTTCGACGCTGTATTCATCGTCACTCCTCAATTTAAGGTTAAGCACCCTTTACCAGCAGTGACAAACCTGTTAGAAACAATCAACTGTTTTTTGTTTTTTACCGCCGGCGAGATTCGTCGATCAGGGAGGGCCAGAAGTGACCGAGATAGCTCAGATCCCCGAAACCAGCGGCCAAAACCGTCTGGATGCTGCTGCCAAGATCATTTCCTCGAGCATCGGCTGGTCTGCCGCGACCGGAGCCATTCCGATCCCGCTGGTCGACATGGCTGCCCTGGCCGCGGTGCAGGCCAACATGATCTCCAAGATATCCCGCCTTTACGGCGAATCGCTGAGCACCGAAGCCGCCCGTTCCATCATCGCCGTGATGCTTGGCACCCTGCTTCCCGCTGGCGTTGCGAACAGCTTCATGCGCATGAGCATCAAGGTGCTCCCCGGCGCCGGCTACCTGATCGGCACCGCCTCGATGATGGCGCTGAGCGCCGCTGGCACCTACGCCATCGGCAAGGTCTTCATCGGCCATTTCGAAAAGGGCGGCACGCTGTCGAATTTCGACCCGGAGTCGATCAAGGAGCAGCTTAAGAAGGAATACGACGACGCCAAGTTGTCGGGCAAAGGGGTGGCAAAGACCGCCGCATAGCCAGAACACAGGATCATAGCGCTATGGTTGTCTTTTTCTACTTGCTGTTCGCGCTTTTGGTCGGTTGGTTCGGCCGCAATCGGTTGATCGGCTTTCCCGGCTGGTTCGTGGCCGGCTTGCTGCTGACACCGCCCATATCCGCCATGATCCTGCTGTTCACCCAATCAGCGCGGAAGGCGTGATGCGGATGCTCGGCGTCAATTCGACGCCCACATCCCTGACGCCCTCCCTTTCGATGCCTGGAGCCGCGCTGAGCGCGGCTCCAAAGGCGCATTTTGTGAGTTTCCAAACCGGACATGACTGACGGCACCGGGGCCAGCGGCCCTCTTCCGTTGGGCGAGCGGGTGCTCAACAGCATCGCCGCGCTATCGCCCCCGCGGCTTAGCAAGCTGACATCCGGCGACGCCGGCCTCCTGGAATTGCGCTCGCCGATGGGCGTGCTACTGCTTGCAACCTTGGCCGGCCTTGCGGGTGCCGGGGTGCTGATCACCTTGACCTCGGGGCTCAAGGAAGGCTCATCCGCTTTGGTCGGCGGGTTGGCTTTCGTCGTCCTGATCGTCGCCTATCGCTGGCTCCAACGCAAACTGCTGAAATCCACCAGCGCTGCCGTCGAGGCGGCACTAAGCCGCATGCGGACCCGACTGGCCGCCAAGGTGGTCCGTCTGGATTTGCGCGATTTCGAAGAAATCCCGCACGAGGAATTGCAGGCCAAGATGGCCCGCCATTACGAAGTCATTTCCGAAGCGGTGGTCGGCATTCTGGGTGGCTTGCAATCCGCCGGATTGCTGATCCTTACGCTGATCTACCTGGCGACCATTTCCGTCCTGGCCGCTGGCTTGAGCATCCTGGTGCTGGGCGTTGCCATCCACGCGTACTTCTCGTCGCGCGAAGAGATGCAGAAGCGCATGCGCGCAGCACACGAAGCGGAAACCGCCTTGCTTGGCTCACTGGGTGAGATCATCGACGGCTTCAAGGAATTGCGCCTGCACTTCGGCAAGCGCGTCGAGGTGCTGGACGAGCTGACCAAGCACTCGGCCCGTTCAGCCAAGGAACGGACAATAACCCAGGGGATGTTTGCCGACCTTTTCGTTTTCTCCAACACCATCGCCTTCCTGCTGGGCGGCGCGGTTGTGTTCCTGGTACCGCTTATCAGCGGCGACACCAGCAGTGAAGACGTTGCGCGCGTAGTCACCATCGTTTTGTTCATCATCGGCCCGCTCAGTGCCATCGTCTCCGCGACCCAGCATTTCCACACCGCCCGCTTCGCCATCACCAGCCTGCGTGAATTCGAGATCAAGCTGGATGCAACCCTCCAGCCAGAGCCGCCGCAATTGCCGGTACCGGAATTCCAATCGCTACGCATCGAAGCCGCCAGATTCAAACACCATGCGATCAAGGAAACCACCTTCGCCATCGGCCCCTTCGACCTCCATGTGGCGAAGGGAGAAATGGTCTTCATTACCGGTGGGAACGGCTCGGGTAAGACCACTGCAATGCGGCTGATGGTCGGACTGTACCCGCCCGAGAGCGGCAGGATCATGCTGAACGACATGCCGCTTGCAGCCGAGCCCCAGGCGTTGGAGGCCTATCGTCAGCTGTTCGGCACCGTCTTCGCCGACGCCCACGTCTTCCGCCGCCCGTATGCTCTTCCGGAAGAACGCTGGCCCGTTCTCACCGAATTGCTTGAGCGTTTTCAGATCGCCTCCAAGCTGCCCGGGGATTTGATGGCGGGGTATAATCCCAACGCCTTGTCCACCGGCCAGCGCAAGCGCCTCGCCATGGCGCTGACCCTGGCCGAAGATCGCCCGGTGATGGTTTTCGACGAATGGGCGGCCGACCAGGATCCGCAATTCCGTCATTATTTCTACGAAACGCTGCTGCCCGAGTTGAAGCAGGCCGGCAAGGCGATCATCGCCATCACCCATGACGACCGCTATTTCGACGCTGCCGATCGCCGCTATCACATGGAGGAGGGTCAAGTGACCCTCGTGGCCGAAAAATGCCCGACGTAATCGACCAAACGCAGCCCTTAAGCTGGAAAATTCGGGTACGCCGGTCACTCAGCAAACTGGCCACCAACCTCGCCTTTTTCAGCATCATTACGCTGATACTCATCGCGGTCCTCTGGCAGAACATCATCTACACGATCCCGCCGGGATCCCTTGGCGTGGTGTGGCTTCGGTTCTTGGGCGGTACGGTCACCGATAAGTTCCGCAGCGAAGGCATCACCGCGATCTTCCCGTGGGATAAGCTGTACATCTACGATGGCCGACCCCAGCGCGTGGATTTAGTGGTGCCGGCCCTGACCGTGCAGGGCCTGACCGTAAAGATCAGTGTCACGGTCACTGTGGTGGTCAACCCGGAATCCATCGGTGTTCTGCACAAGTCGATTGGACCGAATTACCTGAATTTGATTATCGAGCCCACCGTAGCCTCGGCCATCCGGACCATGGTCGCGGGCTATAAGATCGATGACATTTACGACATGGCCCATCACGAGATCGAGGCGCAACTCATGCGCCAGATCAACGACCGGATCATCAGCAAGCAACTCAATTTCGACGCCAACGAGGAACTGGTGCAACTCACCCAGGTCAGTTTGCGCGTTGTCGAGCTGCCCCCCGAGATCGTCAAGGCCATCGAGGAGAAACTCAGCGCGGAACAAGCGGCGCTACGCTACCAGTACATCCTTCGTCGCGAAGAACTGGAAACCCAGCGCAAGGAAATCGAAGCGCTGGGCATCAAGCGCTTCCAGGAAATCGTCACCCCCACCATTTCGGAATCCTACCTGCGCTGGCGCGGCATCGACGCCACGCTGCAACTGGCATTGTCGCCCAATTCCAAAGTGGTCGTCATCGGCGGTAGTCAGGGGGGCCTGCCATTGATCTTCGACTCCCGTGGCGAGGGTCTGACGCCCCAGCAAACCGCCCCTGCGCAAATCATTCCGCCGCAAGCTGCCCAACACCAGCCGTCGCCCACACCGGTGATGCCTTTGCCGGCAACCGCTAATCCGAAGACGCCCTGACGGCGTTACGGTACGGTCAGGACGGCCAACAGGTAGTTGGACACCCATTTTTCAATGCGATCGGCCGCCTCGTTGCGGCCAGTGTCGCGCAGATGCGCGCAAAATGGGGTCCAGGTTACGGCGGTCACATCTGCCACCGACTCAACTTTAAAACCCGCTTGGGCGCACAGCGATGCATAGCCATCCAGGGTGACGCTGCGGTTGACATCAGGCACCCACCATTCCCACGGCGTGCTATCAGCCGTGAACAGCACGTCGGTGATCACCATTCGGCCACCGGGGCGCAACACCCGACAGGCCGCATCCAGAAAGGCTGTGCGCGGGTCAAAGTGGAACACCGCCTCGACGGAAAGGATGCGATCAACCGATGCCGCGTCAAATTCCAATTTGGTGGCGTCCATCACACGGAAATTCAGACCGGGATGGCGGCCCTGCGCTTCGGCGACCTGCGCCTGCGAGATGTTCACGCCCACAATTTTAGCGTCGGGACGGCAGGCGGCGGCAATCTGCGCGGTGGTATCGCCCAGACCGCAGCCAACATCCACCACGTCAAGGCCCGGCGCATCCAACTCGGCACGCTCGATATGATCCGCAACCAAGGCGGTGCAGGCGGTCGCGGCCGACGGAGTAGACGCCGACCACCGGCCGACATTGTAGAACCCCGAATTGCCATATTGTTCCCGCGTTAGGGGATGCAGGATCACCTGATCATAGCGTTCGACAAACTCACCATTCGACATTTCCTACCCTCATCAGATGATGTTTACCAACCGATATGGTTTATTATAACCTACATAAGCACTAAGGGGTGTTAAATAACCCACCTGATGTGGACGCAAGTTGCATAAGCGGTTGCGGATCGGTTGGGGAATCGTTGGGGGGACAGCGAGATTTCATCCTTAATTTGTTCTAAGACAGTCAGTCCGGCCACGAGCACACCACGAAACCCCGTAGGCGCCGGGCAGGTATTCATGCTGCCTTTCGCGGGGGATTCAGGGAACGGCTACGGCGCATTGCTTCCGCTACGGGGCCATCCCGATCGCGCCCGGTTCCAGCAAATCTGTCTTCCCGGTCACGGTGAGCGAATGGCAGAGCCGCTGCTGACCGATCTTGATGCTTTGGCTGCCGACGCCTTTCGCCAGATCGCGCCCAAGATGCGCAATTGCGATGTGCTGTACGGACACAGCATGGGGGCGCTGCTTGCCCTGGCAGTGGTCCGGCGCGCCCGTGCGCTGTTGTTTCCCCTGCCCCGCGCCATCGTCGTGTCGGGAATGCGTGGTCCCTCGCGCTTCGTGGCCCGCGCCCGCGCCAAGCTTTCGCGGGAAGGATTGCGCGAAGAATTGCGCCGGCTGGGCGGTTCGCCGGGCGAGATCCTGGACAATGACGAGATGTTCGACTTCTTCGAGCCCCTGATCCGCGCCGATTTTTCCGCAGTGGAAAACTATCGCTATGGTGCCGAACCGCCTTTGCCGGTTCCCATCACCGTGATCGTCGGCGACGAAGATGAAGTCACCGCCGACGAAGCCGATGCCTGGCAGCGCGAAACGGCCCACCCACTGACTCTGACCTCCATGCCGGGCGGTCATTTCTTCATCTACCGCCACGCCACCGTAATGCGCGAGACGCTGATGGCTGCGCTGGCGTCACGGCGGGAAAGCTGAATCCATGCAACGCCCTGAACCCATCGCCATCATCGGCATGTCCTGCCGCTACCCGGGCGGAGCGGAATCGCCAGCCGAGTTGTGGCGCGTGGTTAGCAGCGGGTTGGACGCCACCAGCGACATCCCCCGTCAGCGTTTTGACGTGGATGCTTGGGCCGATACCGGTTCGGGCCGGGGCATCATCACCCGCCGGGGCGGTTTCATCGCCAGCGACATCCGCGCCTTCGACGCCGGTTTCTTCGGCATCCCCCCCGCCGAGGCGGAGATTATGGACCCGCAGTTCCGACTGCTGCTGGAGTTGGGCTACGAAGCGCTGGAGGATGCCGGCCAGGATTTGGGGCGTCTGTCCGGCGGCGACCATGGCGTTTATGTGGGCGTGTGTTTTTCGGAATACCGCGAGCGCCTGTTGGCCGAGCCCGGCGGACGCCCGATGGATTCCTTTCTGATCTGCGGAACGACGTCGTGCTCGGCCTCCGGGCGACTGTCCTATCATTTCGGTTTTGAAGGGCCGAGTCTGACCCTCGACGCGGCCTGCTCATCCTCGCTCCTAACCGTACATCAGGCCTGCCGCGACTTAAGGGCGGGCGAAATTGATTTGGCCCTGGCCGGCGGCGTCAATTTGCTGCTGTCGCCGGAAACCTTCGTCGCCTTCTCGCGGCTACAGGTGCTTTCGCCCGACGGCCGCTGCAAGGCATTCGACGTCCGCGCCGACGGCTACGGACGGGCCGAAGGCGCTGGGCTGGCATGCCTGAAAAGGCTGACCGACGCCGAGCGCGATGGCGACCGCATCCTGGCGGTGATCGAAGGCACGGGCCTGACCAACGACGGCGCCGCCAAAAGCTATACCGCCCCCCGCCCCGCCGCCCAGGCCAAAGCCATCCGCAAGGCCATGGCCGACGCCGGAATTACCGCCGACGACATCGACGTACTCGAGGCGCATGGCACAGGAACCCGCCTGGGCGACCGCGTCGAGATCGAGGCATTGGGCACTGTCTATGCCGACCGTTCGCCGTCTCTGCCGCCCATTCGCCTGGGGGCGGTCAAGGCCAATATCGGCCATGCCGAATCCGCCGCCGGCATAGCCTCGCTAATCAAGATGGTTCTGGCGCTGAGGGCGGGGGCGCTGCCGCCCCATATCTACGGCCCAAATTCCAACATCGACTGGCCTGTCTCGTTGCAGCTCGACACCGGGGGCGGGGCATGGCCGGCGAGCGACCGGATACGGCGCGCCGGCATCAATTCTTTCGGCATGAGCGGCGTCAATGTCCACCTGATATTGGCCGAACATCGCCCCACCGCCGCCGCCGCCCCGCTTGCGCCCCATCTGCCGTTTCTGCTGACGATCTCGGCCCAAAGCGCCGAATCGCTGGCCGCACTGGGCCGCGCCTGGGTGGAGCGCCTGAAAGGGGCGAGCGATGCCGAAGCGGCCTTGCTGGTCGCATCCCAGGCCCATCGCCGCAGCACCTTGCGCCATCGCCTGACCGCAGTGGGCAATTGCGCCGCCGAGCTTCGCGCCTGCCTGGCCCTGCGCGTGATGGACATGGAGACCGAGGCCGCCCCCGACTGCGGCGTCGCGCCGCCGGTCGCCTTTGTCCGCTCGGGGTCCGACGAGGCCGGGATCGAGACGCAACTACGCCAATGGGGCATCACGCCGTGCGCCGTCGCCTCCCGCACCGAGGGTCAAGGCGACGACGCCTTAGCCGCCGAACTCGCCAAGGCCGGCGCACGGCTGATCGTAGAGATCAGCCCCCAAGGCTTTGCCGCCCGCCGGATGGAGATCCATGGCGACGACGGCGAAACGCAAATCCTCCCCTGGATATCGGCGTTGGCACCTCAGGTTTCGGCCCCGCTGGCCCTTCCTGCCGGGCTGGGACGGATGCACGAACACGGGCTTACGCTGCCGCTCACAGTCCTTCCGCCCAATCCCGGTGCGGCATGGATCGATCCTCCGGCCATGCCTTGGTCGCGTCAGGTCTTTTGGGTCGAGCGCGCGGCGGATGTGCCAAAGCCGCAGTTCCCCGTCCAGCCGGATGTCCCTGCACACCCCACCGCCCCCGCGACCGACCCGCTTGACCAAGTGCGCACGGCGCTGGCCGCCGTGCTGGGCGTGGCGCCGGCTGGAATCGATGTGGATACACCCATGGCCAAGCTGGGTCTCGATTCGCTGCTGTCCATCAACCTCGCCAATCGGCTTGGAGCCTTAGACACCAGCGTGTCGCCCACGGTGTTCTGGAACCACCCGACCGTTCGCAAGCTGGCAAAGCATTTGTCGGCAGCACCGGTCAACGACACCGTCCTGGCCCCCACGCCTGCGCCCCTGGTAGCGCTCGAGGCTGAGTTGGACGATATTTTGGAGCGGCTAGGCTGATGGCGATTCAAGACCAGAATATTGCTCGGCTTGAGGACAAGCTGCGGCGGGCCATCGCCATCATCCGACGACTGGAAGCCGAGCGCGGCACGGCCGCGCAACAGGGTCCCGGCGAGCCCATCGCCATTCTGGGCGCGGCATGCCGCTTCCCCGGCGCCCCCTCCTTGGAGGCATTCGCCGAATTGTTGGAAGCCGGGCGCGACGGGGTGGGCGAAATACCCGCCTCGCGCTTTGACGCGCGCAGCCTGCTAGGCACCGGGCCCGGCTCGATCACCAGCGTGGCGGGCGGGTTCCTGGATGAGGTTGCCAGCTTCGACAGCGCCTTTTTCGGCTTTACCCCGCGCGAGGCTGATTGCCTGGACCCCCAGCACCGTCTGCTGCTGGAACTGAGCCACGAAGCGCTGGAGCGCGCCGGCATCGACTCCGCCAGCTTGGCCGGAAGCAAAACCGGACTTTATGTGGGCCTATCCAACAACGATTATGGCCAGCTTCGCCTGCGCGGTCACGATCTGGCGGCGATCCAGGCATACGACTTCACCGGCAACATCCTTGCCACCGCCGCCGGCGCCGTCAGCTATTTCTTCGATCTGAAAGGCCCGGCCAGCGTCATCGACACCGCCTGTTCGTCGTCGTTGGTGGCGGTGTGCGAAGCGGTGGCCGATTTGCGCTCGGGCGCCGCAGACATGGCGATCGTCGCCGGTATCAATCTGATCCTGACCCCTGACATCCAGGTGGCGCTGTCGCGGCTGGGAGCGCTGAGCCCAACGGGACGCTGCCGCACCTTTGACGCGGATGCCGACGGTTACGTGCGTTCGGAAGGCTGCGGCGTCGTCGTGCTTAAGCGCTTGGCCGATGCCGAGCGTGACGGCGACGCGGTTCAGGCGGTGATCCGAGGCGCGGCCGTGAACCATGACGGCCGCTCCAACGGCATGTTCGCCCCCAACGGAGAGGCCCAGCGCGAGGTATTGCGCGCCGCCCTCGCCGATGCAGGTCTGCAACCTTCAGACCTGGCCTGCATCGAAACCCACGGCACCGGCACCGCTCTGGGCGACCCGGTCGAAGTGGACGCGCTACTCGACGTTTTCGACGGCCGCGACCGCCCGCTTCCCCTGGGCGCGGTCAAAAGTTCCATCGGCCATCTGGAAGCAGCGGCCGGTATCGCCGGCCTGATCAAACTGGTGTTGACCGTCCGTGCCGGGCGCCTGCCCGCCAACCTGCATTTCCAAAAGTCCAACCCGCATATCAACTGGGGCCGGAACTTGGTTCCCGCCGCCAAGCCGGTGACCCTGCAACCGGGACCCAGCGGCCGGGTCATGGGCGGCGTCAGTTCGTTCGGGGTCAGCGGCTCGAACGCCCATGTGGTGGTCGAGGCGCCCCGAGCGGTCGCCGCTCCGCCCACCCCCGCAGCCAGCGCCGAGCTTTATGTTGTTTCCGCCGCCAACGAAGCGGCGCTCGCCGAAGCGGCGGCAAACCATGCCGCACATTTGCGCACTCATAAGACGCAATGGGCCGACTGCGCTTGGACCGCGCTTACCGGGCGCACTCTCGGCCCCTTCCGGCTGGCGGTCGCCGCCGAGGATGCCCTGGCCGCAGCCGATGCCCTGGACCGCGAAGGCCGCGACAGTGCGGTAAAGACTGGCGATAACCCAAGCACGGTGTTTCTGTTCACCGGCCAGGGCTCGCACCTTCCCGGCATGGGCCGCCAGCTTTATGCCGAGGAACCGGTCTTTCGCGCGGTGATCGACCGCGCGGATACGGCATTAAAGGCTGCTTCCGGCATTTCCCTGGTCAACGATGTGTTTATGGCTCCGCCGGGCGCACCCGATCTGATGGGCGACACACGGCAAGCGCAACCGGCCTTGTTTGCGCTTGGGGTGGCGCTGGCGGCCCTGTGGCGCAGTTGGGGCATTCAGCCGGCGACCGTAATGGGGCACAGCCTGGGTGAATACGTGGCCGCGTCGGTGGCGGGGATGTTCGACGTGGAGGACGGCATCCGTCTTGTCGCCGCCCGCGCCGGCTTCATGGCCAATTGTCCAGGACAAGGCGGCATGATGGCGGTGCTCGCCGACGCCGCCACCGTCAAAGACGTTATCGCCGCGATCCCCGGCCTGGAAATCGCTGCCCTGAACGGGCCGCGTTCGGTAACCATCGCAGGTCCCATCACGGCGCTGGCCGTGGCGCGGGATAAATTGCGCGCTCAGAATGTGCGCCTTGCCGACTTGCCGGTTTCACACGCCTTCCACACCGCCATGATGGAGCCGGCATCCCGGTCGCTGGCCGCTTTCCTGCGCGGGATGCAATTGCGCGCGCCGGAAATACCGGTGATTTCGAACCTGACCGGTCGAACAGCAACGACCGAACTTTGTGATCCCGAATACTGGGCCCGGCAGATGCGCCAACCGGTCCAATTCGCCGATTGTGTGCGCAATCTGGCCGGCATGGGGCATCCGGTGTGGATCGAGGTGGGCGCGCGACCGGTGCTGACCTCCGCCGTCGCGGACACTCTGGGCGATGCCACACCCACCCTCTTGCCCACTCTCAAGACCGGCATGGGTGAGCGGCTGTCCATGCTGTCCACCCTCGCCACATGGGTCGGCAAGGGTGGCAGCCCCGAAGCTTGCGCGCTGTTCGGCGGACGCACCCCCAAGCGGGTGATGCTGCCCACCTACCCGTTCCAGCGCCGGCATCACTGGTTGCCCGCCTTTGCCGCGACCATGCCGGGGGCCGAGCCTGCTGGCCGCCTGCCCGGCCAGCGCATTGATTTGGCCGACGGTTCGACCATGTTCCGCGCCTTTCTGTCCTCGGCTAATCCCGCCTGGACCGCCGATCACCGCGTGTTTGGCGCAGTGCTCTTTCCGGGCGCCGGCTTCCTGGATCTGGCGCTTCGCGCTGGCTGCGAGACGCTGGGCTGCATGCCTCAGCTCATGCAGGCCCGCATCCTGCGCCCGCTGCGCCTGGATTCGCCCAAAGCGGTCGAGGTGCAGACACGCATCGCACCAGACGGCAAAGGCCAATATTCCTTCGCAATCCGCGCCCGTAGCGGTACAGCGGATTTCGACACCCATGCCGAGGGTATGCTCGGCATGGACACACCGGCCCCCCACATCGCGGTGCCCGAATTTGCGGGCGGCACCACCGAACCGGCCCAGGACTTCCTGGCCCGCGCCCGTGCCATCGGCATCGAATACGGCCCAGCCTTCCAAGGCATGGGAACTCCCACCCTGGCCACCGGCTTGGACGGTGCCCGCGCCCGCGTCGCGCTACCGATCGAGGCGGACGCCGCCGCCATCCATCCCGCTTTGCTGGATGCCTGCTTCCACGTGGCCGGCGCGGCCCTGACCCGCGCGAGGCCGGACACCGCTTTCGTGCCGGTGGCGCTGGAGTATCTTGCCTGCTTCCAGCCCGATTGCCGCGCGGTCGAGGTCTCGGCCGCCATTCGCCAGGGTCCCGGCCACGCCATGCTAGTGGATTTGGACGCCACCGATGCGTCGGGCTTTCCTGCGTTCGCCCTGCGCGGCCTGAAGCTGGAGGCGGTGGCCTCCGACACGGTGCGGGCAGCGCTTCCCGGCCGCTGGCGGGATTGGCTGTGCCAGATGGAATGGCGCGAAGTGCCGGACGTTCCGACCCGCTCTCTACCGCCGGTGCCGGTGCTGGCGGCGACGGTCGCCATGCCGCTGACGGACGAGCTTCAACGGGCCGCCGCCGCCATTCCGCCGCTGGAAGCCTTCTGCCTGCTGTGGATCGAACGCGTTCTCGGCACCTTGGGGCTGGACACCCCCGGCACCTCCGAAGAGCTGGCGACGCGGACGGGCGTGGTCCATAGCCAACGCGCGCTGTTCCGGCGGCTTTTGGATCTGGCCGCCAGTAATGGCGTGATGGAACGCCGGGGCGAAACCTTTGCCTGGACGCGCCGGCTGACCCCGGACCAGCTTGACCGCATGGAGGCCCAGATGGACGGCGCCACCATGGACCGAGCCAAGGCCGATTTGGTGCGTCATTGCTGCCTCCGGCTGGCCGAAGTGCTGCGGGGCGAAGCGCATCCCGTGCAAGTGCTGTTCCCCGACGGCGACGACGCCCTGGTGCGCAACGTTTACGCCCACTCTCCCCTGTTCGTGGCCATGCAGGAGGGCGCGGGCCGCCTGTTCTCCGCCTTGACGGAAGGCGCACCCCCACGCTCGCTACGGGTGCTGGAAGTAGGCGCCGGTACGGGCAGCACCAGCGCCGCAATCCTGCCGGCCTTGGCAAGCGTCTGCCGCGAGTACGTCTACACCGATATGTCGCGGGTATTGCTGGAGCGCGCCCGCCAACGCTTCGCCGCCTATGGCTTCATGTCGTATCAGCTGTTCGACGCCGAACGCGACGGCCCAAGCCAGGGACTGGACGAAGGATCGTTCGACATCATCGTCGCCGCCAACGTGATCCACGCCACCGAAAGCCTACTGACCACCCTGGGCAATTTACGCGGGCTTCTCGCCCCCGGCGGACAGGTGGTGCTGTGCGAGGGTACGGAACCGTGGATGTGGGCCGACTTGACCTTCGGCATGACCGATGGCTGGTGGCGGTTCCACGACAAGGATTTGCGCCCCAACCACCCGCTGCTGCCCGAACCGGCATGGCATGAGGTGATGAAAGCCGCCGGCTTCGCCTCCACCGCAACCTTGGCGCCGCGCGACGGTGAAGGCAACAGCGTCACCGGCCAGGTGCTGGTGCTTGCCGGATTGGATGCACCGGCCTGTCCGGGCTCGGTCGCCGTGCTGGGCGGCGAGGAAGGCCTGCGTCGGGCAGTCGAGGCCGGGTTTACCGGCGCCGGCTGGACAACCGCCCCCACTGAAAATGCCGACCGGATCATCGCCCTGTCGCTTCCGCTCGCCGAATCTCTGGCCCTGCTGCAACAATCGGCAGAGGCTCCTGCACGCGACGGAATTTGTCTCGTCACCCAGGGCGCATGGACTCGGACCGGACAAGCCGCGCGCGAGGCGGCTGCCTGGGGTCTGGCGCGCGCGGCCAACCGTGAAATTCCCGAGTTGCGCGCCCGGTGCCTGGACATCGCCCCCGAAGCGGACGCCGCTTCCGCCGTACTGCTTCATTCGGGTCCCGGCTATGATTTGACGGTGCTGGACGGCGGCATCCTTCGCCGCCCCGTCGCCATGCCGTGGACAGACCTGCCGCTGCCACTGCCGGTGGGCCGGCTGGCTCGGGGTACCGTGTTGATTACCGGTGCATTCGGCGGGCTGGGATGCCTGCTGATTCGCTTCCTTGCCCAGCGTGGCGTCCGCCGTTTGGTTCTGGTGGCGCGGCGCGAGGCATCCGGCGCCGCAGCCGATGCCATCCTGGCAGCCCAGCGCGCGGGAGTTGCCGTGGAAACGATCCTGGGCGACGTGGCCGATCCGGAAATGATCGCCCGTGCGGTTTCCCTGGCCGACAGCCCCGACCGGCCGCTGATGGGGGTGATCCATGCCGCCGGCGTGGTCGATGATGCTGTGCTGGCCCGTCAGAATGCCGAGTCATTGGAACGCGTGCTCCGACCCAAGGCCCATGCCGCTTGGCTGCTGCATGAAGCCGTGGGCGACCGGAAGCTGGATTTCTTCCTGCTGTTCTCTTCTGTCACCAGCCTGTTGGGGGTGGCAGCGCAGGCCAACCATGCCGCCGCCAGCGTCAGCCTGGACGCCCTGGCCCTTCATCGCCGTGCCCTCGGACTAGTCGCCACCTCTGTGGATTGGGGACCGTGGTCCGATACGGGCGCCGCCACCCGCTCGGGCATCGGCCAGCGCATCGCCACCATGGGCGTTGGCTCCATGCGCCCCGATGAGGGCTTGGCTATCGTCCACGCCTTGACCAACGGCACCGGGGCTCCGTCCTGGCTGGGCGTCCTGCCGGTGGATTGGGCCGCCTTCACGGCACGCTACGGCAACGATCCGTTGCTGGAGAGCATGGTTTCCCTCCGCACCGAACTGCACACCACCCAGGTCCAACCCGTCGCCACCGCGCAGCTTGCCCATGATCTGGCCAGCCTGCCCGCCGAAGCGCGCGAGACAGCGGCCATTGCTGCCGTGACCAACATTGTGCGGGCGATCCTGGGCTATGGCCCCGGTGAGATCCTTGATCCGCGAACCGGTTTGTTCGACGCGGGGCTGGACTCCCTGACCGCCATGGAACTGCGCAACGCTCTCTCCAAGGTCACCGGCAAACCCATGCCGGCGACCCTGGCGTTCACCTGCCCCAACATCGCCGCACTGGCGGAACTGGTGCTGGAAAGCATGAGCCTGTCCGAACCGCCGCCGCGCCAACCCACGGCCGAGCCCGCGCCGGAGATTGACGAAGCTGGCATGCTGGCAATGATCGAAGATGAGATGAAAAAGCTGGGAATGGCCCCATGACCGACGGTGCAACCTCCCTTCGCAAAGCCGTCTCGGTCATTGCCGCTCAGCGCAAACGCTTGGACGCGCTGGAACGCGGCCTTAGCGGCCCCATCGCGGTGATCGGCCTGGGCTGTCGCTTCCCCGGCGGCGCCCACAGCCCCGCCCTTCTATGGGAGCTGTTCCGAAGCGCCGGCACCCCGTTGCGCGACCTGCCGCCCGAGCGCCTGCCCGACATGGGCACCGACGGGCACATCACCACCACGCGAGGCTGTTTCCTCGACGATATCGACCGCTTCGATGCCGAGTTCTTCGGCATTGCGCCGCGGGAAGCCCGGCTGATGGACCCGCAGCAACGTGTGCTGATGGAGGTCGTCCACGAGGCACTTGAGGATGCCTGCCTGCCTTCCGCCGCATTGGCGGGGGCGCGCGGCGGCGTGTTCATGGGGGTGATGGCGGTGGATTACGCCACCCTGGCCCAGCGCACCGAACTGATGGACACCCATACCGGAACCGGCACTTCCTCTAGCCTGCTGGCCGGGCGGATTTCCCACCGTTTCGACCTGCGGGGACCGGCGGTTACCATCAATACAGCCTGTTCCTCTTCGTTGGTGGCCGTGCACCAGGCCATGGTCGCGCTGCGGCGCGGCGAATGTGATCTGGCGCTGGCGGGCGGCGTCAATTTAATGCTGACACCCGAAGTGTGGCTGATCGAATCCCACACCGGGATGCTGGCACCCGACGGACGCTGCAAACCCTTCGACGAGCAGGCTGACGGCTTTGGGCGGGGTGAGGGCTGCGGTGTGGTGGTGCTTAAGCGGCTTGACGACGCTTTGGCGGCCGGCGACGCCATCCAAGCGGTTCTGCTGGGCTCGGCGGTCAACCACGACGGCCGCTCCGCCGGACTGATGGTTCCAAGCCCCCGCGCCCAGATCGAGGTGATCCGCGCCGCCCTGGCCGATGCCGGCGCGGCCCCCGCCGAAATCGGATATGTGGAGGCCCACGGCACCGGAACCCGCCTCGGCGACCCCATCGAGGCCGAAGCACTGGCCGCCGCCTATGGCGAGGGCCGGAATTCACCGCTGGTGGTTGGCGCGGCCAAGGCCAATCTCGGCCATACCGAGGGTGCCGCCGGCATCTTGGGGCTTATCCGGCTGGTGCTGTCGCTGAAGCACCGCATGCTGACCCCACTGCCGCTGCCCGGCGGCGCCAGCAGCCGCATCGACTGGGGGGCTTTGGGCCTGCGCCCTGCCACCGAAGAAGCCTTCCCCGGTGGAGAACGCCTGATCGGCGGTGTCAGCTCGTTCGGGTTCTCGGGCACCAATGCCCATGTGCTGGCCGCCAGCCCACCGCAAGTGGCGCCGCCGATCGCCGCGCCCGAGCCGCTGTTTCTGTCCGCCCCCGACGAACCGCGCTTGCGGCTGTTGGCCGGACGCTTTGCCGATTACCTGCGCCAGCCCGGCACCCCCAACTGCGCGCTGATCGCCGCCGCCTGCCGTAGCGGTCGCGAACGTTACGGAGCCTGTATCACCATTCCCGCCGGCACACCGGGCGCCATGGCGGCCGCGCTGGATATTTTCGCGTCTCAAGGACTGCGCCCGGAAGGTGCAACCGGCGGGGTAACGGGCGCCTCGGCACGAATGGCAATTGCGGGCATGCCCACCCTTCCGTGGGCCGCATCCCGCCATTGGGTTCCGCGCGCCACGACGCCCACCCCTATGATGTCCACCGAGACGCGGGCCACCGAGACGCGGGGCGCCATTTACGGCCACGAACTGGTGGCTGTCGAACCGCTTGCCACCATGCCCACGGGGCAGATCGTCGTTGTCCATGACGGGTCCGCCGCCGCCGTGGTCGACGCGTTCCGGCTGGCTGGGGTCCAAGTCAGCGAATTCTCACCGAGCGACATCGTCAGCCTTCCCGCGCAGGGCATGGCTGTGCTGGCGGCCACCGGCCCCGCCGCCAAGGCTATTGGGCAGGCGCGGAACTTAGCCGATGCCATCCTGGCTCAAGGCGCGGGCTGTCGGCTTTCCCTGCTGTGCCAGCACGGCGCCCCCGATGCGGGCGCAGTCCTTGGGTTCCTGCGCTCGCTCTTCGTCGAACATCCCGCTTTGGCCGGGCGGCTGATCGAGGCAGAGGCGGGCGTGTCGGGCGAACGGATCACCGCCGCTCTGACGCAAAGCCGCGAAACCCGACTGGTCGTGGCCGCCGAATCCACGCTCGCGCCCCGGCTGGTGGCCCTGGACGCCGCGGCCGGTCCGTCCTTCCGGGCCCGGTCCGACCGTTCCTATCTGGTCACCGGCGGTTTCGGCACCTTGGGCCAAGCGTTGGCTGGCTGGCTGGTGGAACGGGGCGCCCGCCATCTGCTGCTGGCCGGGCGCAATCCGCCTCAGACCAACGCCCGCATGGACGCAATCCTGAACAATCCCACCGACACTCAGATGTGGGCTCGGATGTTGGACTGGCGCGCCAAGGGCGTGTCGGTAACCTTCCTGACGCTGGACGTGGCCGAAACGGATGCGGTGGCCCAGGCCGTTGGTTCCGCCAATCCGCAACTGGGGGGCGTGATCCATGCCGCCGGCATCAGCAACCAGGGCCGCAGCACCGAGGACGTGATGCGCCCCAAAGTGGCCGGTGCTAGCGCCCTTGATGTTGCCTGCCAGGGATTAGACCTCGACCTGTTTCTGCTGTGCTCGTCCGCCTCGGTGTGGGGTGGTGCTCATCTGGCCGATTACGCTGCCGCCAATGCCTTCATGGACCAACTGGCGGTGGCACGGGCCGCGCGGGGCGAAACGGCTCTGTCGGTGCAATTCGGCGGTTGGGAAGGTTCCGCCATGCTGGCCGATGCCTCCTTGGCCCGCTACCAGGAAAGCAAGGGCTTCCGCGCCCTGCCGCCGGCCCGCATGTTGCGGCTGCTGGACGCCCTGGTGGCCGCCCGCATTCCCTTGGGTGCCGCCGTGGACGTGGATTTGGTTCGCTACCGGGCGGTGCTGGAGCCGTCGGGTCAGCAATCGTTCCTCGACCGCATTGCCCCCGCACCGGTACCAGCCGCCACCGCTGGCCGCGTGCGCGATACCGTCCTGCGCGCCCATCCGGGCCGCCGCGCCGCGCTGATCCTGCGCGAAGCGGCCAACATAGCCGCCCGCCTGCTGGGGTACGATGCAAACCAAGCCCCGGCTGCGGAAACGCCGCTGCTCGAACTCGGGTTCAATTCATTGATCGCAGTCGAGTTCCGCGACGCCCTGTCCGAGATTTTTTCCCTCGATCTGCCGAGCACGCTGATCTACCAAACCCCGACCTTGCGCGCAGTCGCCGACCATCTGGCCGGCCTGCTCGCCGAGGCCGACCCGGTGGAAGAGATGCGCCTTCGCCTCGCCAATCGCCTTGTCGCCCGTTAAGGTCCTGCCAAGCATGAGTCAAAACTTGATCGCCGAAACATTGCAAGCTGCCTATCAGCGCATTGAAGAGCTGGAGGCGGGCACCGCCCAGCCCCGCGACACTGCTGCGCCCGTAGCGATCGTCGGCGCCGCGTTGCGTTTCCCCGGCGCCGTCGACCTTGACACGTATTGGGACCTGCTGACCGGCGGCGGCGACGCCATCACCGAGCCGCCGGCCGGACGGTTCGACGGCATGGCCACCAAATCGCCCCACTTGCTGGCCGGCTACCTGGACGACATCGCCCGGTTCGACAACCGCTTCTTCGGCATCCCCACCGACGAGGCCTGCCATATGGACCCGCAGCAGCGCCTGCTGCTCGAAGTCGCCTTCGACGCCATGCTGAATGCGGGCATCGACGTCACCGCTTGGGCCGGACGCAAAGTGGGCGTTTACCTTGGCCTTGCCAAAAACGCCTATGGCGAGTTCCCCGGCAATCCCTCGCCATTCTCGGCCACCGGCGGCCAAGTCAGTTGCGCCGCGGGCCGCGTCGCCTACCATTTCGGCTTCCGTGGCCCGGTGCTGACGGTGGACACCGCCTGTTCGTCGGCGCTGGTGGCGACCCATCTGGCAATGCGTGCCCTGCGGGCCGGAGAATGCGATCTGGCGCTGGTGGGCGGATCGAACCTGATCCTTTCGCCCGACGGCCATGCCGTCTTCGCCGAATTGGGCCTGCTGGCCCCGGATGGACGCTGCCATCCCTTTGATGAACAGGCTGCCGGATTCGGGCGCGGCGAAGGCTGCGCGGTGGCGGTGCTCCGCCTCGCCGACGGCGATTGCGGACGGGTGCTGGCTTTGATCGAAGGCAGCGCCGTCAACCATGACGGCTTTTCCGCCGGCCTGACCGCCCCCAATCAGACAGCGCAGGTCGAAGTGATTCGCGCCGCCCTGTCCGACGCCAAGGTCGAACCCCAATCCATCGGCTATATGGAGACTCACGGAACCGGTACACTGCTTGGCGACGCCATCGAGGCCCAGGCACTGCAGCAGGTATTCGGCCCGGGCCGTACCGGCCCCAAGCTGTCGATCGGATCGGCCAAGGCGGTGGTGGGCCATCTGGAGCACGCCGCCGGCATGGTTGGACTGTTGAAGGCGGTCCTGTGCCTATCGCGCTCCGTTGTTCCGGGACAGCCGGGCTTCACCAACCCCACCCACCATTTGTCCTGGGAACGCATGGCCATTGAGCCGGCGGCCCAAACCCGGCAATGGGCTGGACCCGAGCGGCGGGCGGCGGTCAGCGCGTTCGGCATTTCCGGCACCAACGCCCACTTGATCCTGCGCGCGCCCCCATCAGCGATTCAGACGGTAACCGCCGAGGACAACGGGCCGCGCCTGTTGCCCCTGTCGGCACGGTCCGAAACGGCGTTGCGCCGACAGGCCGGCCGACTGCATTCGGTCATCGAAGAGCGGGAATCTTTGACGGCAGTGGCAACGGCGCTGGCGACGCGCCGGCCTCACCTCAACCACCGCGCCGCCATGGTGGCCACGGATGGGGAAACCGCCCGCGCCACCTTGGCCGATCTCGCCATCGGCGGTGAAAATCGCGCCGTAGCGCGCGGCACCGCCGAGTCCCCCGCCCGCGCCGTCTTCGTCTTCGGCGGTCAAGGTGCTCAGTGGCAGGGCATGGGCAGTGCCTTGCTTGAAGCCAGCCCCATTTTCGCCGCCGCAATCGACGAGATCGAGGCTGCGCTGGCGCCCCATGTGGATTGGTCGCTGCGCCAGATCCTGACCGGGTCCGACGCGCCGCTTGACCGCGTAGACGTGGTCCAGCCGGCCCTGTTCGCCATGCAGGTCGCATTGGCGCGCGTATGGCTTCATCTGGGCGTCGAGCCGGTGGCGGTGATTGGCCACAGCATGGGCGAGATTGCCGCAGCCGCCATTTCCGGGGCGCTGTCACTTGCCGATGCGGCCAAGGCGATCGTGCTCCGCTCGCAAGTCATCGCCCGCATGGCCGGCAATAGCGGCGCCATGGCGTCGGTGGAATTGACCGCCGCCGAGGCCGCAACGCTGTTACCGCAGATGGATTCCAGCCTGTCGGTGGCGGCCTTCAACGCTGAACGCTCGCTGATCGTCTCGGGCATGCCCGAAGCCATTGCCATATTGGTCGAACGGATGCAGGCCATGGGCCGATTCGGCCAAAGGGTAGGGGTGGATTACGCCTCGCATTCGGCCTTCATGGAGCCGCTGGTTGCGCCGGTGGCCCAGGCATTGGCCGGATTGCACCCCCAGCCGCCGCAAATCCCCCTGTTGTCCACCGTTACCGGCGACTTCATGGACGGGGCCGAGTTCGACGGCCCCTATGTGGCCCGCAACCTGCGCCAACCCGTCCGTCTAGCTCAGGGCTTGGCGGTGCTGTTGGCCGAGGGTGCCGATGTGCTGATCGAGGTGGGAGCCCACCCGGTGCTGCTGCACGATCTGGACGCCGCGATTTCCGCCTCAGGCCGCACAGCCTTCGCCATGGGCACGATCAACCGTGAGCGCGGCGATTGGGCCGACATGCTGGGTGCTGCGGGCCAAGCCTGGGCACGGGGCTGCGCCTTGCGCTGGGATGTCCTGGCTCCTCCGGCTGGGTGGGTCGATCTGCCCTTGTATCCATGGGAAGGCGAGGCCTTGTGGATAGAGCCGCCGCCCGCCGCCAAATCGGCGGATGACGGCGCCGTGCCGCTGTTCCATATGGAGTGGATCGCTTGCCCGCTGGAACCGTCACGCGCACTGGCCGCACGCATGCGGGCACCGATTTCGACCGCCTTCCTGGGCACCCCCCCCGCCGCGCTGGAACGGGCATTCGCCGCCCTGGGCGATCCGGTAGGCGGTGCGGATGCCGCGCGGATCGTGCTGGTGGAGGGCGGTATTCCGGCCCTGCACGCCTTGCTGCACCGCGCCGCACCGGCCGAGATCGTCGTGTTGACCCATCAGGCGACCCATGCCGGTTGCCGTGCGCCGCAACGACCCGAGGACTCCGCTCTCATCGCGTTTGCTCGCGCCGCTGCAGCCGAGCGACCCGAATTGTCCATTCGATGCATCGACGTCAAGGATTGGGAAACCGATGCCGAGGCGGTGGCCCTGGAGGCCCGCATCGGCGACCAAATTGCCACGGTGGCCTTGGCCGGCGGGCGGCGCTGGATCGAGCGGCTGGCGCCACTGCCGGCCCACCCAGGCGAACCCTTGAATTTCGCCGGCCCCGGCGCCCATGTGGTCACCGGCGGCACCAGCGGCATCGGCTTGGAAAGTGCGGCGCTGCTGGTTGCACGCGGCGCCCGCGAGATCGCGCTGATCGCCCGCACGCCCCTGCCTGCCCCGTCCCACTGGTCCGACCTCGCCGCCCGTCAAGATGACGTTGGCGCGCTGGCCCGCCGCCTGATCGACATGGAGGGCGCGGGCGCGCGGGTGCTGACCTATGTGGCCGACGTCGCCGACCGCCAATCACTGGCCGAGGCCCTGGCCGCCATCCGTACCGTCCAAGGAGGGATCGCCGGCATCGTCCACGCGGCAGGCACATCCAATCAGTCTGCCATTGCCGACATGGACGGTGTCGCCATGGACGCGGTGCTTGGCCCCAAATTGTCAGGCGCGCTGACCCTGGTGGATCTGACCAGGGCGGATAACCCCGCCTACATCCTGTTCCATTCGTCCATCGCCGCGCTGTTCCGCTCCATCGGCCAAGCGCCCTACGCCGCCGCCAATGCCGGTCTCGACGCCCTAGCGCGCAAACTGCGGGCCGAAGGACAGCGCGCAGTTTCGGTGGCTTGGCCCATCTGGTCCCAGACCGGACGCGCGGCACGCGAAGGGTTCATCCCCGACACCGCTTTCATGGCCCTGGACACCGACGAGGGCATCGAGGCGTTAAGCCGAATTCTGGAGCTTGACGCCGCACACGTCATCGCCGCCCGGCCCAACATGGCCCCCGCCATGGCGCAGGTGCTGCTGAACGCCCCGTTCAAGCTTGACCCCGCCCTGGAACGACGGCTGAAGGCGGTGGCGCCCCAACGGCACATGGCCGCCGCTGGCCCTGCTGCGGGCGAATTGCCGGTCAGTGGCCGCTCCGACGGGCGCTATACCGAGTTGGAACGCCTGCTGGGTGGAGCTTATGCCGAATTCCTGGGCTTCGCTCCCATCGGCATCAACGAGAATTTCTTCGCCATCGGCGGCAATTCGATCCTGGCGGCGCGCATCGTCAACGCCTTGCGGGCTCGCCAGCCGGGGCTGGAACTCAGCGTGGTGGACGTCCTGCGTCACGGCACCATCACTGAGTTAGCCGGCGTGCTGGAAAACCGGTCGGGCCGCACGCCTGCCGCTGGTATCCCTGCCGCGCCCGCCGCAGAATCCTATCCGGCCTCGGCCGAGCAGCGGCGGTTTTGGCTGCAGCACCAGATGGAGCGCGACGCCACGCTGTTCAATCTGACCGGCTCGTACCGGGTCGGCAGCGATTACGATCCCGCGCTGCTGAACCGCGCGTTGTCGATCTTGAGCGAACGCCACGAGCCGTTGCGCACGGTCTTCCACCTTAAGGAAGGCTCGTTGCGCCAAATCGTGCTGCCCGCACCGCACGAGATCGTCACTCTGTATGATTTGAGCGCCGAACCGGATGCGGAGGCCGAAGCGCGCCGGATGGTGCTGGCCGAAGCCCGGACTCCGTTCGACCTCGAACGTGACTTGCCGTTCCGCGCCACCCTGTTGCGGCTGCCGACGGATTGGGTGCTGTGCCTGTCCATCCACCACATTGCCGGCGACGGCTGGGGCTTGGGCGTCTTCACCGACGAACTTCACACCATCATGGCCGCATTGCGCGCGAACGGCGCACCGGCCCTGCCGCCGCTGCCTGTCAGCTACAAGGATTACAGCGTGTGGCAGGCGGGCCGTCTCGCCTCGACCGAGGCCGCCAGCCAGCGCCAATCCTGGCAACGCCGTCTGGCCGGACGCCTGCCGACGCTTAATCTGGAGACCGATTTCCCTCGCGCGCCGCAACGCCGCGCCGAGGGCCGTAAGGTTGATTTTTGGCTCGACCCTACCGAAACCGCGGCGCTCGAAGTCTTGGGGCGCCAGCGCGGGGCCAGCCTTTACATGGTCTTCCTGGCGCTGGTCGGCACCTTGTTGCACCGGCTGACCGGCCAGGGCGACATCATCATCGGTGTGCCCACCGCCGGCCGCGACCACCCGGCGCTGGAAGGAATGGTGGGCAATTTTCTCAACCTGCTGCCCATGCGCCTTGCGCTGGCGCCCGCAGACCGCTTCGACGATGTGCTGGCTCAGGCCCGCGACGTCGCCATCGAGGCATTCGAGAACCAGTTGATCCCCTTCGACGCCATGATCGAAGGCGCCGATATTCCCCGCGTCGCCGGTCACAACCCGGTGTTCGGCGTGATGCTGCTGTTCCAAAACCACCGCGAAGCCGATCTGGTCGCCGGTGGTCTGACACCCTTCCTGCAGGTGTTGGAGCACAGCAAGGCCGATTTGACCTTCGAGATCCGAATGGTCGGCGAGCGCATTCAGGTGGCGCTGGAATACGACACCGCCCTGTTCCGGGCCGAGCGCATCACCACTTTGTGGGAAGACCTGCGGGCGCTTGCCCGCGACGCGACCACTCGCCCCGACGCAAAGCTGGGCGAACTGGAGATGGCGCCGTCGCCGGAAGCCGAGGCGCTGGCCGAGCGCTTCCTGGCCCCCATGACGGTCGAGCCCGAAGGCACCGTCATCGAGCGCTTCCAATCCCTGGCCGCACGCATGCCCGATGCTGTGGCGCTGGAATGGAACGGCCGCTCGTGGAGTTATGCCCAGTTGCTGGAGGTGGCCCAGGCGTGGGGCGACCTTCTTGCCCGCCTGGGAAGTGCCGACGGCATGAGGGTGGCGACGGCGTTCGGCAACGACGCCCGCCAAGTGGCTGCCCTGCTGGGGGCGTGGATGGCCGGTGCCGTCTACATGCCGTTCGACCCCACTGCCCCCCAGGCCAGGCGCCGCGCACTGCTGGCGCTGGCGAAACCGGCCGCCTGCGCCGTGCCCGACCTTGCCGCCGCCCATGCGCTGGACCTGGGCGAGGCCGTGGCGATCATCACCGCCGGCGTTGATCTGATGCCGCAGCTGGCCCGGGGCCAAGCCGCCGCGCAGCCTTTCAACCGTCCCGTCACCCCGGATTCCGATTGCTACATTTTCGCCACCTCGGGCTCTTCGGGCGAGCCAAAGGCGGTGCTGGGGCGGCATGGCAGCCTGGACCGCTTCCTGCGCTGGCAGGCCGAGGAATTCGGCATCGGCCAGGGTTGCCGGTTGGGTTTCCTGATTGGCTTCACCTTCGACGCCTCGTTGCGCGACATGCTGCTGCCGCTTACCCAAGGCGGCACCCTGGCCGTTCCCTCGCCCGAGGACCGGGAAAACATCGGCCGCATGGCCGCCTTCGTGTCTCATCAGCGCCTGAGCGTGCTGCACACGGTGCCATCAGTGCTGCGTCCGCTGACCGGCGAACTGGCCCGGCTGGGTGCCGACCCGGTGCCGGGCCTAGCCCAGGTCTTCATTTCCGGCGAACCCCTTTATGGCGAAGACGCACGGCGCTGGCGCCGGGCCTGCGGTGACCGCGCCATATTGGTCAATTTCTATGGTTCCACCGAGACGACACTGATCTCGTGCTTCCATCGCATCGAAGCCGCTCCCCCTGCAACCATCCCTGCCGGCCGCCCCCGTGCCGAAACCCGCCTTGCCGTGATCGCCGGCCGCCGCCATTGCCGACCCGGCGAAATCGGCGAAATCCTGGTCAAGACTCCGCACCCGACCAAGGGTTACCTGAGCCGTCCCGACCTGACCGCCGCCGTCTTCGTGCAAAACCCGTTGACCAGCGAACCGGACATGGTGTTCCGCACCGGCGATTTGGGCCGCTTTGACGCAACCGGAAACCTTGAGGTTCTGGGCCGCGCTGATGCCATGGTGAAGATCGCCGGGGTACGGGTGGATTTGACCGAAATCGAGCACGCTTTGCTGGGTCTGCCCGAGATCGCCGAGGCGGCGGTAACATTGACCCCGGGCGACCATCCCACGATTGTCGCCCACGTCGTGCGCGCCGCCGCCGCGCAAATGCCCGATCTGCGCAAGGCGCTGGCGGGTGCGCTGCCTGGACATCTGATCCCCTCGGCGGTGATGGATCGCAACAGTTTGCCGCGCCTGCCCAGCGGCAAGGTCAACCGCGCCGCCCTGCCCGCGCCCACCACGATGCCCGCCCCGGCGGCACTCCCCACCCGCGCGGCGCTGGACGATACCGAACGAGCCGTCGCCATCGTTTGGGGCGAAGTGCTGGGCCGCCAGGACATGGCGCCCGACGATCATTTCCTCGACCTGGGCGGCACGTCGCTCAATGCCATGACTCTGCTGCCGCGCCTGGCCCGTGCCTTCGACGTGGAATTGCAGTTCTCAGAGTTCATGGCGAACGCCACCATCCAGGGCGTTGCCCGTCTGATCCACGAACGGGCACGCCGGTCGCGTCCACGCATCCAGCGCCTGCCCGACGCGCCCTGCCATGCAGTTTCCCATGCCCAGCAGCGGATGTGGCTGATGCACGGCATGGACAAGGCCCGTGCCACCTTCAACATCAAACGCGCCTGGGATTTGACCGGCGAATTGGACACCGACGCCTTCGCGGGCGCGCTCAATGCTTTGGTGCGCCGCCACGAATCCCTGCGCACCACGTTCGAAATGGCTGAGTCTACCCTGACCCAGCGTATCGCCCCCGCCGCCGAGGCCCATGTGGCCTTCGACGTGGTCGATTTGACCGGGCGCGACGATTCCCTGGCCGAGGCCGGACGGTTGGCCGACCGGTTGGTGTCCGAGCCTTTCGATCTGGCGCGTGGCCCGTTGATGCGCGTGCGCGCCATCCGCATTGGCTCCGGCCATTGGGCGTTGGTGCTGGCCCTGCACCACATTGTCGCCGACGGCTGGTCCATGACCCGGCTAGAGCGCGATCTGGTGACCTATTACAACGCTTTGCGCCGCGACCCGTCGGCGGAGACCGATGCGGTCCTGTCGCCACTTCCCGTGCAGTACCGCGACTTCGCCGCCTGGCAAAATGCCCTGTTGGCCAGCGACGATCTGGCCGAGCATCGCGCCTATTGGCTCGACCGTTTGGGCGGCGAGTTGCCCAGCCTCGATTTGCCGCTGGACTTCCCACGTCCGCCCGTCCGCACCTCGCGCGGCGCCCACGAAACCTGCCGCCTGCCCGAGCCGTTGGTGGCCAGCCTGCGCAAGTTGGGCCGGTCCCACGACGCCAGTCTGTTCATGGTGGCGACAGCGGCGCTGACCGTATTGCTGGCGCGGCTGTCCGGGCAGCAGGACATTGTCGTCGGCACGGCGGTGGCCGGCCGCGACGACCCGGACACCGACCTTCAGATCGGCTTTTACGTCAACGCCCTGGCGCTCCGCACCGAGTTGTCTCCCGACGAGAATTTCACCACCCTGCTGTCGCGCATGCGCCAAACCACCGTGGAAGCCTACGAGCACCAGTTCTATCCGTTCGACCAATTGGTGGACGATCTGGATCTGCGCCGCGATCTGGCCCGCACGCCGGTGTTCGACGTCGCCATGCAGCTATTGCACCGCGATTTCGGCGGAACCGACGCCGTCAGCGCGCCCGATGACCTTAGCGTTAAACGGTTCCGCATTTCGTCGCGCACCGCCCAGTTCGATCTGACCCTGTTCCTGCGCGAGGACGAAAACGGCATCTTCGTCATCGCTGAATACAATTGCGACCTGTTCCTGCCCGAGACGATCCGCCGCTGGCTGGGCCATTACGGCCGCATCCTGGAAGCGGTCGCGACAAACCCGGCACAGGCGGTGGCCCATATGGACCTGCTGTCGCCCGAAGACCACGCCACCATCGCCCGCTTCGAGCAAGGTCCCGCCATCGACCTTCCGGTGCGCACCTTCCACGGCCTGTTCGAGGCCAGCGCCGATGCTCATGCCCACATTCCCGCGATCATGCTGGGCGAGCGGAGCATCACCTATGGCGAGATGGAACGCGAAGCCAACCGCATCGCCCATGCGCTGCGCCAAGCGGGGCTGGGCTGGGACGGCACCGTTGGCCTGCTGCTTGACCGCTCGCCCGAATTCTTCACGGGTCTGGTGGGCATTCTGAAGGCCGGGGCTGCCTTCCTGCCCATGGACCCCAAGACCCCCATCGACCGCCTGCGCTACATGCTGGCCGATTGCGACGCCAAGGCACTGATTACCGCCTCGGCCCATGTGGGTTTGGCGGGCAAGCTGTTATGGGATTGCGGTGGGCTGGGCACCATGGTCGTGCTGGATGCCGACGATCCCGATACAGTGGTCGAGCGCGCCGGCGAAGTCATGGACCGCGAGCTGTGGGAAGAAGTGGGCAGCCGGGCCGGCGACGACATCGAGGCCGGCGGCTGGACTTCCAGCTATACCGGCCTGCCGCTGTCACGGGCCGAGATGGATGAATACGCCGACAACGCCTTGGTCAAATTGCTGCCGCTGTTGCGGCCCGACAGCCGGGTGCTGGAGATCGGCTGCTCGTCCGGCATCACCTTGAAGCGAGTGGCGCCGCTGGTGGCCCAATTCACCGGCATCGACCTTTCCGCCTCGATTCTGGCGCGCACCCGGACCGATTGCACGGCGCTGGGTCTGGACAATGTGACGCTTGAACGCTTGGCCGCGCACGAGATTAACGCGCTGGCCGGCCATGGTCCGTTCGATGTGGTCATCATCAACAGCGTCATCCAGGCCTTCCCCGGCCACAACTACCTACGCCATGTCCTTGCCAAGGCGGTGGCAATGATGCCCGAGCAGGGCTGGCTGTTCCTGGGCGACATCCAGGATCTGGATTTGCGTGAGTCCCTGATCGCCGACATCGAGGCGTTCCGCCGCGCCGATCCGGCTGCCGGCCGTCACGCCAAGACCGACGTCTCCAATGAATTGTTCCTTTCGCGCGATTTCTTGGCCGATCTTGCCCACGACCTGCCCGGCGTCGTTGAAATCACCAGTACCGCCAAGACCGGCACCATCGCCAACGAGTTGACACAGTTCCGCTTCGACGCCCTGCTGCGACTCGACCGGTCCCGGCCGTCCGGCGAACAGGCTCGGCGCAAGCGGCGGCTGGGCCGCCACGCTTTGACCACCCTTCCCGACACCCGCCCGGCCGTCGAGGTTCGTCCCCGCGACGTGGCCTATGTCATCTATACCTCGGGCAGCACCGGCCGTCCCAAGGGTGTGATGGTCGAGCACGAAGGCGTGACTCTGGTCGGCACTTACCTGCGCGACATCTACCGGCTGCGCCCCGGCGACCGCATCGGCCAGTTCTTTTCGCAGGTGTTCGACGGTTCGGTTTACGAATACGTCCAGTCCTTCGCGTCCGCCGCCACCCTGGTTGTGATCGACGAAGACACTCGTTTGGACGCCGAAGGATTCCTGGCACGGATGGCTGAATCCCAGGTGTCGGTGTTGACCGCAGCCCCCGCTTTCGTCCGTGAGATCGGCGCCGAGAAGCTTGGCTTTCTACGCGTTTTGGCCTCGGGCGGCGAGGCACCGGTGGCGGACATGGCCCGCCATGCCGGCGATGCCATCGTTGCCAATTGCTATGGCCCCACCGAATTCTCGATCCTGGCTGTGCATTATCTGGCTCAGCCGGAAGACGCCACCCTACCCACCTTGCCCATCGGTCGTCCCATCCCGGGCAACCGGGCCACGGTGCTGGACGCAAACGGCCGGCGGGTGCCCTTTGGGGTTGCGGGAGAATTGTGGCTGTCGGGGCCCGGACTGGCGCGCGGCTATTGCAACCAGCCCCAGGAAACCCTGCGTCGCTTCCAGCGCTTGCCCATCGATCCGACGATCCGTGCCTACCGCACCGGCGATCAGGTGCGCATGCGCCCCGATGGCCTGATTGAATTTCGCGGACGCAACGACACGCAGCTTTCCATCCGCGGTATCCGCATCGAGGCCGACGAGTTGGAAGCAACGCTGCGCCACCTGCCCGGCATCGACGACGTGGTGGTGATGGCGCACGAGACGACACCGGGCGAGGCTGCTTTGATTGCCTGGCTCGCCGGCCCCGAAGAAATCACTGCGCCCGAACTGTCTGCGCGGCTGGCCGAAACGTTGCCCGCCTACATGATCCCGTCCGCCTATGTGTGGCTGGAACGTTTCCCCCTCCTGGCCAGCGGCAAGGTCAACCGCCGCGCCTTGCCGGCTCCGGCCATCACCGCCGCGCACGATAGCGCCCAGCGCCCGCGGGACGAGCTTGAGGCTCAATTGGCCGCCGCCATGGCCGAAGTCCTGGGAATCGATCAAATCAGCATCGACACCGATTTCTTTGAAATCGGCGGCCATAGCTTGAAGGCCATGCGCCTTGTCAGCCTGATCCGTGGCCGGCACGGTGCCCATATCGGCCTGCGCGACCTGTTCGAGACCCCCACCGTCGCCGGGTTGGCCGCTTTGCTGCGCCAGCGCGGCGCAGGTGCCCATTCCCCCATCCCGCGCCTGCCCAAAGCCGCCGATTACCCGCTGTCGCACCAGCAACGGCGTATGTGGATTCTGGATCGTCTGGACGGTAACAACTCGGCCGGCGCTTATTCCAACCCGGTGCTATTCCGTTTGGCCGCAGACTTCGACGCCGCCGCATTGGCAGCCGCATTGAACTATCTGGTGGCACGGCACGAGATTTTGCGCACCGCCATCCTTGACGCCGGAGACGGACCGCGCCAAACCGTGCTGGACTGTGTCCCCGTCACGCTGAACCGGGTCGCCGTTGCCGACGATGAAACGCTTCACCAAGCCATAACGACCGAGGCCCAACGCCCCTTCAAGCTGTCGCAGCCCCCCCTGTTCCGAGCGTCCGTCTTCACCGGTGCCCCTTCGGGCGACGTGCTGCTGTTCGACATCCACCACATCATCGCCGACGGCTGGTCGCTTGAAATCCTGGCCCGCGATCTGGCCGCGTCCTATACGGCGCGACGAGACGGCGTTTCGCCCGACCTTGCCCCCTTGCCCATCCACTACCGCGACTTCGCCACTTGGCAGATCGAGCTGTTGGAGCGCGACGACGGCGATTTGGCATTCTGGCGTGAGGCACTGGGGGCGGGCTCGCCCCCGCTGGATCTGCCCATCGACCGGCCGCGCCCGGCCGTCAAGACCCATGAGGGCGCCACCCAGCGCCGCGACCTCCCCGACCATGTGACACAAGCCGTGCGCCGCTTCGCGGCCGAGCGCGGAACCAGCTTGTTCGTCACTCTGCTATCCGTGTCCTATGTTCTGCTGCACCGCCATTGCAGCCAGACCGACATCACAATCGGCAGCCCGGTGGCGGGACGCGACCATCCTGACCTTACGGGCCAAATCGGCTTCTACGTCAACACCCTGGCCCTGCGCCAGCATGTGGACAGCGCCGAGCCATTCGCTGCTTTGGTTGAACGGGTGCGGCGCCGGGTGATCGCCGCGCTGGATCACCAGACAATGCCCTTCGACCTGCTGGTCGAACGTCTGGCGCCGCCGCGCGATTTGTCCCGCGAGCCATTCTTCGACGTGCTGATGGCGGTGCAGGAAGCTCCCCCGCGTGAGGCGGCATTGGCCGCCCTGGGCGAACCCATGGCGCTGGAAACCGGCACCTCAAAATTCGACCTTAGCTTCCGCATAGTCGATCACGGCGACCGTCTGGCGCTGGCCTGCGAATACCGCACCGATTTGTTCGAGCCCGACACAATCGCGGCGCTGACCGAGCAGTTCGAATTCCTGGCCGCGCAATTGGTGGCCCAGCCCGAGCGCGCCATCCTGTCCGCGCCCATGATGCCCGAGACCGACGCACTGGCGTTGACGGGCATGGAGCGCCGCCGCGCCAGCCCCCTGCCCGCCCAAACCATCGCCGAGGCGTTCGCCCTGGCCGTCGCCGCCCATGCGCAAAGCGTGGCGGTGTCTGCCGGTTTCAAGACGTTGAGCTATGAACAACTGGACGAGCGCGCCGCTCACCTGGCCCGGTTGTTGCGGCAACGCGGCGTGCGGCCCGATACGGTGGTGGCAATCGCCTGTCCGCGCGGGCTCGATCGCATCGTCGCCACCGTGGCCGTCGTCAAAGCTGGCGGCGCCTACCTGCCGCTGGATGCCGACCAGCCGGTTGCGCGACGCGACTACATGATCGCGGATTCCGGTGCCAAGCTGGTTCTGACCTCGGGCGATTGGACCGAGCGCCTGCCCCCCATGGAAACCCTGCAGGTGGACGGAACGCTGCCGCCGGCTGAGGGCGATTTACCGCTGCCACTGCCGCAATCTCTGGCCTATGTGATTTACACATCGGGCTCCACCGGCACGCCCAAGGGCGTCACCGCCACCCAGGCCAATGTCTGCAATCTGGCCTGGCAACCTGATTACGCGCCGGTCGGATCGGGCGACACAATCCTGCACTTCGCCCCCTTCGGCTTCGATGCGGCGACCTTCGAAATTTGGGGAGCCCTGCTGAACGGCGCCCGGCTGGTCATAGCGCCGCCCGGCGATCCGGATGCCGACCGGCTTGCAGGCATCATCGCCACCGAGCATGTCACCACCCTGTGGCTGACCGCCGGCCTGTTCGCCCAGTTGATCGAAAGCCATCCGCAGATTGCCGACGGCCTCAGGTGGCTGCTGGTGGGCGGCGACCGTGTCCCGCCGGAGGCTGTGCGTACCGTACTTCTCCGCCGGCCCGATCTCGCCCTGATCAACGGCTACGGCCCCACCGAGACAACTACTTTTGCTTGCACACACAATATCACGGTCTCGGATGCCGACAATGTATCCATTCCCATCGGCCATGGGCTGGCCGACACCCGTGCCCTGGTGCTGGATTCGGGATTGCGCCCGGTTCCGGCGGGGTGCGCGGGTGAATTGTACGTTGCGGGGCCGGGAGTGGCGCGCGGGTATCTGGGAGCGCCGGGGCTGACCGCCGAGCGCTTCGTCGCCTGCCCGTTC
>JACMKT010000201.1 GCA_014380005.1 Rhodospirillales bacterium | reverse complement strand
GCCCAAATCCATGCCGGATATCGATCCGTCACCGGCACCGCCCGCCTGAAAGGTCAGGCCGCATTCGACGCCGTCCGGGAACTCGTCGACGGCAATTTCGCCATCGCCTGAACCCCGGCGTCACCCCCGTGAGCAATTACGGAGGATTTGGCTGACAAACTGGGTTAGCTTCAATTTGCCGCCTCAAATCATGCCAAAATATCGCCTTCACCTCTGCGGGATAGGCGGTGATTATAGCGGCAAGAACGCGTGAAAATATTCCACCTACACTTGTTATGTACAGGTGGTTGTCTGCAGGTGTATTGGGTTGGCTGTGTCTTGTTGCTCTTGGGCGCAGCGTGTCGTTTATTCGTGATATGGCAGCGGTGAGGTCGCGCATTTTGCAGAAAAAGCGCGCCATCACTATCTGGTTGAGATTTCCTTTATAAAAATATTCGTCAATTTCATCTTTGGTATTAAACCCTACAGAGGCAGTTAATTCATAGGTCATTTTTAGAGAGAACGGAACGTTTACGTAGTCAGAAAAAGCGGCTCCAGTAGATAATTTTATTGCGCCAGTCATTTTTGCGGTCGGCGCAAATAGGCATTCCTTTAGGTACTGAGAAAATAGAACCTCAAAAAAAGATTTGTGGCCGAATCGATACGTTCCTTGACGCGATGGGTCTGACTCCAAAATCCCGTAGGTCCGAACATTGGTTATGATTTTTTCAAGCGCATCGCCGTCATCGGACATGCGTTCTTTCAAAGAGGCGCGTGGTGTGTCGCCCGGCAAGGCCAGCGTTTCTGCGGGAAGCGAATTGGGAATGTTTTGATACAATCGGCCAACGACGGTCTCCAACTCTGCCTTAGTGATTTGGTTGCTTTCCCCGTTGTGCGCCATGTATGCCGCAACGCCGAGCATAAAGTATGCTCGTTCGGCTTCTGTCATCGCCATAAAGGAGCGCTGGTCTCGCTGCTTCTCGCTCTGCCTTCTATACGAATGCTTGATGAAGAGGCTGAGGATCCCTGCTGAATTCAGATTGTCATGATGACTTTGGACTTCAGGTAGATTCCAAATGCGCGTCACTGCATACAAGAGGGACGGTCTGGTAACGATGTCCTGAAAACGACCTGAACGATCTGCGAGCGCCAGAATGCCCTCTTTGGTGGCTTCTGTGACGTTGCGGAGGCTGGAAATTACCCGAGCCCGGTCGAAGGGGGCCAAGTGTATAGCTTCGCAATAGGCGCCACTGCCGTCTGGCTCTCCGACACCGAGGGCCGCTTTTATTTCGGCATCATCCAAAAGAAAATGTGGGCGTCCAGTAAATACAATTTTTGCCCGTGGATAGCATAGCTGCCACAGTGACGTGAAGTGCGCCACCCTTGCTTCGGCGGTTCCGGATTCGGCCATCTCGTCGAATCCATCAAGGATTATTGTGAGCCGGCCCGATTTAAGAAGAATCAACATGGCACGAGGATCTATGCCGTAAAGGCTGGTCCAGTGCGCCAAAAGCTCAAGGCTTGTCAAGGTGGCAGGGCTTTTGCCTCTTAGCTCAATGAAGATAGGGATGCGAACGCGTTCGCCGGCTTTAATTCGTCGGACGGCGTCGCGGGCGAACACCATCATGCTCGTGCTCTTGCCTTGGCCGTAGGTGCCAAGTACGGCAAGCTGCCTTTGCCCAGATTCGTCGTGCCATTCCTCCAAGTAAGAAACTAAATCCTCGGCTACAACGGCGTCTTTTCTGCTCGGGCCGAGTCTCACCTGGGATGGAACGTACACATCATCAATTGTTAGGTCAGAGTCGGGGAGGCACTCATTTTCAACACGGCCTGCGATGTGTCGAAAATAATCAGTGAAGTCAACGATCTTATCGAGCGCTTCTTGCTCGGTAAATGTATTCACGTTAACCCCATCAATCGTGAGGCTGCCGCTGCATTTATCCTGCGCTAGGATCATTAACTCACAAGTGCCGCCGCTGCCAGCGAGCGCTTTAAGGTACATGACTCTGGTTTCAGCTTGTAAAGCGTCGTGAAACTCTTCTACGCACCAAACGCCTATGAGGCTGCCGGTATGCCGATGTTGGCCGACCCACATGCTGTGGTCAGCATGCCAGTTGTTCGACTCTTCATAGCGTAAATCTTGGCGCAACAGTTCGGCCAACTCCCGCGCGCGCTCTCGCCAAGCAAGTGATTCCGTTGGCGGGCTGATCCGCGAAACACCTTTGTAGCGATGGCCTTTGGCTAGCGGTGCCGAGGGGCGGCGGGAAACTAACCGAGCAGTCTCATATATGCCTTCCCTGATTAGGGAGGGGCGTTCCTGCCTCTGGTCCTGTTCTTCTTGGCGCTCGCTTCTAGCGCCGGGCCAGTGACGGAACAACTGCCATGTTGAATAATTGAAAATGCAGTAGAGTACGACGGCGAGAATTTTATCAGACGCGGTCGCTGGCGGGGATCGGTAACTAAGCGCAGAGAGTTCCGCAAATATATTCATTGCGGATTGCCAAATTGGTTCAGGGGCCATCACGCTTACTAGTACGGCCACAAACGCGGTGCTATTGCCCCAAAGCGCGGCAAATGCATACCGCTCCCGAGTGAACATATTCCGTCTGATGAGCAGGTAGGCGACGTACAGCGCCAATACGATGATTACGGCCAACAACACCAGGATGGCTGCCTGCAATATGCGCTCCATCTCACCCCTCATCGCGTATAAGTTTGGCTATTTATCGCCAATACGCCGCATATTGGCAACGCCTTCCACAATCGCGAAGGGCAATCTCAGCGCTCTTTATCACGTTCTTGAGCGCCCTTTCGGAGATTCTCGTACCGCTCAGTCAAGCCGTGTGTGGATAGATGCTCTTCACACCAACTCCAGGCCCATTCGCGAATTTCAGCCGCCCTACCTTCCGGCACCCACACCGTGGTTTCGACCAATCCAACGGCGCGCCGATCTGCCCTTAGATCGGCCATGCGGGGGCCGCTTTTGCGCCAATGGCGTTCGCTCATTCTCTCCCTCCGTTTCCATCGACACAGCACGGTGCGCAGCGCGCACTAGTGCTAGTGTATATTGCGCAAAGCGGACGTTACCGCTTTGAGGGCTGGGCCGGTGGCACCTTGCCCATGACAGCTTGCAAGAAGGCCTGGGGTGCAGGGCGCAGCCCTGCGGATGCCAAACAGCTTTGCCGCCGGGTAGAAGGGCGTCCCGCGCGATGGCTCGTTCCACCCCCAAAGGCGCTCGCGCGTCCTGAATGCCCATTAGCTGCCCTCACGCCGCTAGGGCAGGGGGCGATAGGCCCCATCCGGTCGTCACCACGGTGTCACCATCACGGTCCCAGGAACACCCCCAGACCGCCCCGACATTGTCCAATTCCACCATGCCGCCGACACCAGCGCCGGCCTCACTAAAAACGGTCTCCAGGGCATCGCGCAAATGGCGCCATGCCCCAATGATGTGTCGGGTTGGGGTTGCCTTGAGACCGGTGCTTCCGCGGTAGCGATGCGCCCTGTCTGTGCGCAGGGTGCCGCCAAATGCCTTGCCGATGTACTTGCTTAGATAGCGGGCTATCTTCGGCCGACGGGCGTTGCGAGGCGGGCAAACGTTGACCGATCCGCCACCCTCGATTCCCTGCTCGTGCAGAACCCGCAGCCACAGGCGGCGCAGTAGCCGCACATCCTGAAAGCCCCGAACGGCGGCGTGAAGGTGGACCGCTCCGCGCGTCTGGGGTTCGGGGACGGTGACGTATTGCCAGTTGGGCAAGTGCTCTCGGATCAGCCTGACATAGCGTTCCCACAGGGACCAAAAGCGCTCGGGATCGGGGATGCAGGCGCGGGTGGTGAGCGTGAGCAGATGGGTCAGGTTGCCGAACATCACCAGTCGCCGCACGGTCGTTCTCGCCCGTGCCGTCGCGCGCCTCTCGTTGTCCTGTTGACGCAGGAGATCGGGAATATCGGGTGGCGACTGATTGCTGGGTTTCGAGGTCTCGAACCGGCGACAGGCGACTGCTTCAATCAACCCATCCCCGTAGTCGTAGACGGTGACGCCGGTTTGCGGCTGCCTCTTGTCGTCGCCGTCGAGAAACGTCCGACAGACAAGTTTAGATACGTCGTCGCGGGTGGCGAGCGCCAAGGGGGCATGCTCAATGGTTTTGGAAGCGGCGGTTGCCGACATGGCGTCCCTCCCACTCCAAGTTATGCTTCCCGTAAATTGGCAGAGGAAGCGATTCAAGCTAAATTGACATCAAAGGTCTAATTAAACACTGCCGCTTAGAACCCCGTTAGACACATTCCGCGAAAACCCCTGCGCCACCGGCACATAGACCCGCCGCTTCACCTTGGCATCGCGCAATGGCGAGGCGGCATAGATCTGCTTGGTCGCTTCGATGATGTTGACGCCGGCGAAGCCTTCGAACCAGCGCTGACCCAATTCCTCTACCGCCGGGGCCGAGCGCAGGGCCACGCGTGAGGTGGTGGGCGGCAGGAACAGGGCGCCGGTGCTGGAGACCGGGGTGAACATGTTGTCGCGCAGCATGCGGGCTAGCTGGCTGGTGGTGTAGGGCCGGCCATTGCCGAAGGGCGTGCGTTCCAGCCTTGCCCAGATGCCGCGCCGGTTGGGGGCGACGATGACAAGGCGGCCGCCATCGGCCAGCACCCGCCACATCTCGCGCATCATGGCGCGCACCTGTTCAGTGGCCTCCAAAGCGTGCACCAGCAGGATGCGGTCCATGGAGCGGTCGGGCAGCGGCAGTTCGGCTTCGTCCGCCAGCATGGTCAGGCCGGGGCCTTCGGGCGGCCAGGGCAGCACGCCTTGGCTGGCCGGCATGACCGCCAGAACCCGTTCGGCCTCGCCCAGGAAGGGGCGCAGATAGGGGGTGGCGAAGCCGACGCCCAGCACGCGCTGGCCGGATAGGTCGGGCCACATCTGGCGCAATTGGCGGCGGATCATCCGCCGCGCCATCTGCCCCAAACTGGTGTCGTAGAAGTCGCGGAGATCCACGACGTCGTTCCACATGGCGGGATAGGTCGGCACGATCTGCACTGCTCTCGCCTCGATCCAGAAGACCCCATACTACTTCATTCCCCCACGTTCAGCAGCAATCCCCGCTGCCGCGCCACGTGGTGGGTGTGCAGGAACAGCCCCGCCGCCGCCGCCAGATAAACCACGTTCAACGCCACCGACGCCACGAAATGGCCCATGGGGAAGCCTTGGCCGAACATCACCGCCCGCATGCCCTCGAACACATGGGCGGGCGGCAGCGCCCAGGCCATGGGCTGCAACCAGCCCGGCAGGGTGGCGATGGGGTAGTAGATGCCGGCCAGGGGCGCCACCGCGAACACCAACACCCAGGCCAGACTTTCGGCGCCCAACCCGAAGCGCAGCACCAGGGCCGAGACGGCAAGGCCGATGGCCCAGCCGGTCACCATCAGATTGACCCAGAACGCCAGCAAGGGCAGCCCCAAATCAAACAGCGAGAAGTGGTAGAGCGGGATGGCCAAAAGCACTGCGGGCACCACGCCGATCATGGTGCGGATCAGGCTCATGGTCAGCATGGCGGCGACCAATTCGTGGGGGCGCAGGGGCGACACCGACAGATGGCCCAGATTGCGCGACCACATCTCTTCCATGAACGACAGCGACACCCCCAGATTGCCGCGGAACATGACGTCCCACAGGATGACCGCGCCGATCAGCACCCCCGCCGCCTGGGCCACCCAATCGGAATGGCGTGAGAAGAACTGGCTGGTGAAGCCCCACACCACCATGTTGACCGCCGGCCAATAGGCCATTTCCAGCACGCGGGTCCACGAGCCGCGCAGGATGTAGACGTGGCGCAGCACCATGGCGCCGATACGCCTGCTAGAGAAATTGGTCATTTCAAAGCCCTCAAGCGGGGCTGCCGCCCCGACCCCGCTTGGAGGTGAACCTCCAAACCGCCCTTTTCTTCAATAGAATCAAAGGAGGTCTGGAGCATCGCTCCAGATGGGTTCGGGCGATAGCCCGATAAGCGGACGATGAGCCTCATTGCGCCGCCTCCTTCTCGGGCCGCTGGCGGTCGCGGGCAATGTCCAGGAACACGTCTTCCATGGTGGCGCGGCCATAACGCTCGATCAAAGCGGTTGGGCTGCCCTGATCCACCAGCCGCCCGGCCTTGAGGATCAGCACGTGGTCACACATGCGCTCCACCTCGGTCATGTTGTGGGAGGCCAACAACACCGTCGCTCCGCTGGCCTTTTGGTAATCCTGGAAATAGCCGCGCACCCAATCGGCGGTATCGGGGTCGAGCGACGCCGTGGGTTCGTCCAGCAACAGCAAATCGGGGTGGTTCAACAGCGCCTTGGCCAGGGCCACGCGGGTCTTCTGCCCCGCCGACAGCTTGCCCGAGGCACGGTCGAGGAAAGCGCCCAGTTCCAGCTCATCGGCCAGTTCCGCGATGCGCGCCTTGAGATGGGCGACGCCGTAAAGATGGCCGTAGACGGTAAGGTTCTCGCGCACGGTCAGCCGGTGCGGCAGTTCCACATAGGGGCTGGAGAAATTGAGCCGGGGCAGCACCCGATAGCGGTGGCGCACCATGTCCTCGCCCAGCACGTGGATGGTGCCGGAGCTGGGCAGCAGCAGGCCCAGCAGCATGGAAATGGTGGTGGTCTTGCCGGCACCGTTGCCGCCCAGCAAAGCGGTGGTGGAACCGCGCGGCACGGCGAACGAGATGCCGTCCACCGCTTTGACCGGCCCGAACGATTTGGTGAGGTCTTCAACCTGAAGGGCGAAAGCATTCATCGCTTGGATATAGGCCCGCCGGGCCTTTGGTGCAAAGGGTCTGAGGGCACTTGACCATCCTCAAGGTGGCATGACCGGGTATTTTGCTTGGCTATGCCCAGCCAACCCATACCGGAGCTTCCGACCCATGACCGAAGAATTGCTGGACGTCCGCCAAATCGCGCCGCACGACCGCCACCCGCGCATCTTCGCCACCTTCGACGCGCTGGCGCCGGGCGCCTTTTTCATGCTGGCCAACGACCATGACCCCAAGCAGCTCTACACCCAATTCGCCGCCGAGCGCTCGGGCAAGTTCCAATGGAATTATGTGGAGCAAGGGCCGGAACTGTGGCGCGTCCGCATCGGCAAGGCGAAGGAAAGCGCATCGTGCTGCGGGTCGTGCGGTAGCTGAGAAATCCTCGCCACCCTCCCTTCATGCGCGGATTCGAGACTCCACACCATCACCGCACCCGGTACGCCGCCACGCGCGGATCGCCGCCGGGCATGTCCAGGCGCTCCAGCCAATCGGGGGTGCGGCCCCGGTACAGCCTGACCAGCAGCCGCGACGGCGATACTTTTTCCACCGCCATGGTCCGGCACACCGCCACATAGCGGGCGCCGCGCCGCGCGGCCACTCCTTGGGCGTTGGCATCGGGGGCTTCGTCGCCGTATAGGGTCATGGCATCGCCGATGCCCATCTCGTCACGGTGATAGGGGCCACCGCTGGAGCGCCGCCCGGTGGTCCAGGCCACGGCACCCACATCGTCCAGCGGGAAGGCCATGACCAGGGTATCCGGCCCGGCGCCATCCGCATCCAGCGCCGCTTTCAGGCCGGAATAATCGCAATTGCGCTCGGTCACCAGCCGCAATCCCTGCCAATGCAGCGCGTGAATGGTGGCCGCCCCCACATCGCCGCCCGCCACCAGCAGCAGAGTCGCCACAGCGGCACCGGCTGCCGCCACCGGGCGGGCTTGGCGTGCCCACGCGAACACGGCCATGACCAGCAGCGCCATGGGCACGACGAAGAACAGTTGGACCGACGGGGCCTCGCGCAGCACATGAGCGGCAGAGGGAATGAACACCGCCAGCCCCGCCCCGTTGACCAAGGCCACCGCCCGCAACGGCCCGCGCGCCCGCCATGCCAGGAAGCCGGTGGCGAGCACTGCCGCCGGCAAACCGTCCAAATCCATCAGGGCGTTGAAGATGGCGACCGGATTGTTGGGCCATAGCGGCTGCAACTCGGTCACCTTGTCCAGCACCATGCGCTTGCCCCACGGCCCGACGCTGGCGAAGGGACCGTGGAAGAAGTCCGGGAAGGTCAGCCGCAGGACCACCGCCCCCACGCAGGCCGCCGCGCCATAGGCAACCAAGCGCGGCCCGCCCAAACGCTCGCCCGCCACGGCCACCGCCAGGGTGACCAGGGCGATGGCGGCATGGAATGCGGACAGCCGGTCGTATTCCACCATTAGCCATTCAGCGGCAGGCCGCTCCACCGCCAGCGCCACCAAAATGCCCGCCGCCATGACCAGTGCGAACGCCGTCAGTTGGCGCGCCGCCGCACCGCCCTGGATGATTGCGCGCAGGCCCAGCACCAGCAGGCAGACCAGCACCAGCAGCAAGCCTTCGGGGTTGACCCATACGGCCAGGGTGGCGGTCAGGCCCAGCGGGACCATGACCTTGTCCTTCCGGCCCGAGACCACGCCCACCAGCAGGGAAAAGGCGGCGGCCAGGGCGAACAGCAGCAGGGAATGGTGGTCGGGGCGGCCAAAGGTGAAGACCTGGACGATGCCGCGCTGTAGCGAGAAAAACACCATGGACAGCAGGAAAGCCGGCCCGCCGATGATGCCGGCAAGACCGCGATACAGCACGGCGATGGTGGCGAGGCCCAGCAGGGGGCTGACCACCAATCCCGCATGCCACAAGGCCTGGGAATCCCCCCCCAACGCCAACGGCGCCATAAGCACCAGCAGCAGGATGTCAAAGGGCCGGGTCCAGTGCATGTCCAGGCCATAGGGCGCGTTTAGTGCCGTCACCTTGGCGTCGAACCAGCCGCCGCCGTCCAGCAATTGCTGCACCTTCAACAGGCGGGTGTAGCAATCCGCATCGAACAAAGCGCCGTGCCCATAGGGCAGGATGTCCTGCCACACCACCAGCCCCTGCACCGCCAGGAACACTAGGCAGGACGCCCCAAACCAGCGCATCAGCGGCATGCGAGGAAATCCCCCAAGGCCCGGAACTCCGCCTTGCGCGGCGAACTGGGGCGCCACGCCAAACCGATCAGGCGGTTGCCGGCATCGGCCAGCGGGCGGGTGAGCAGATTAGTGCCGGCCAGCACGCCGCCTTGCACCGCCATTTGCGGCAATAGGGTGACGCCCAGATTGTTGGCAACCATCTGCACCAAAGTGGCGAGGCTGGTGCCCATGATGCCGCCGTTCTTGCCCGGTCCGGGCAGATGGCAGGCGGCCAGGGCATGCTCACGCAGGCAATGGCCCTCTTCCAGCAGCAGCAGATCGGCGTCCATGAGGTCGGCGGAATAGATTTGTGCCTTGGCCGCCAAAGCATGGCCGGGCGGGCAGGCCAGCATGAAGGGGTCCTCGCTCACCACCATGCTTTCCATCTCGGGCGAATCGTAAGGCAGCGCGATCAGCACGGCATCCAGATCGCCGCTGGACAGCCGTTCCAGCAGCCGGGCGGTGAGGTCCTCGCGCAGATAAAGCCGCAGATTGGGATAGGCATCGCGCAAAGCGGGCAACACGCGCGGCAGCAGATAGGGACCGATGGTGGGAATGACGCCCAGGCGCAGCGGCCCCGACAGGGGCTCGGCGCTGGCGGTGGCCAGATCGGCGATGTCCTCGGCGCCGCGCAGCACCAATCGGGCGCGGGCGACGATCTCTTCGCCCAAGGGCGTCAGCATGACCTTGCGCTTGGTCCGCTCCACCAGAATCACCCCCAGCAGATTTTCCAGTTCCTGCAAACCGGCGGACAGGGTCGATTGGGTGGCAAGACAGGTCTCGGCGGCACGGCCAAAATGACGATGCTCGGCCAGGGCGACCAGATAACGCAACTGGCGCAGGGTGGGCAGGATTTTCACCAAGCGGCTCCCAACTGAAAGCCCCTCTCCCCTCGCGGGAGAGGGAGGGACCCGCGTAGCGGGAGGGAGAGGGGGAAACGACTCCCCCTCTCCCGGCGCTTCGCGCCACCCTCTCCCGCGAGGGGAGAGGGTTAGAACACGCCTACTTCTTCAGGTAATCGCGGGCCAGAACCTCGGCGATCTGCACCGTGTTCAGGGCCGCGCCCTTGCGCAGATTGTCGGCCACGCACCAGAAGGACAGGCCGTTGGCGACGGTGGGGTCCTTGCGGATGCGGCCCACATAGACGGCGTCCTCGCCCACGCATTCGATGGGGGTGACATAGCCGCCCGGCTCGTGCTCATCGACGACGATCACGCCCGGCGCCTTGGACAGGGCCCTGCGGGCCTGGGCCACCGAGACCGGGTTCTCGAATTCCACATTGATGGATTCCGAATGGCCGACGAACACCGGCACGCGCACGCAGGTGGCGTTCACGGCGATGTTGGGGTCCAGAATCTTCTGGGTCTCCACCACCATCTTCCATTCTTCCTTGGTCGAGCCGTCTTCCATGAAGACGTCGATCTGCGGGATCAGGTTGAAGGCGATGGGCTTGGGGAACTTCTTCGGGGTGCGGTCGTCGTTGACGAACACGCCGCGGGTCTGCTCGAACAATTCGTCCATGCCTTCCTTACCGGCGCCCGAGACGGACTGGTAGGTGGACACCACGACGCGCTTGATCTTACCCAGGGTGTGCAGCGGCTTGAGCGCCACCACCATCTGGATGGTCGAGCAGTTGGGGTTGGCGATGATGCCCTTCTTGGTGTAGCCGGCAATGGCTTCCGGGTTGACTTCCGGCACCACCAGCGGCACGTCCGGGTCCATGCGGAAATGCGAGGTGTTGTCCACCACGACGCAGCCGGCGGCGGCGGCACGCGGGCTGTGCACGGCGGAAACGCTGGCGCCCGGCGAGGACAAAGCGATGTCGAAGCCCTTGAAGTCGAACTTGGCGAGGTCCTGGCACTTCAGGATCTTGTCGTCGCCGAACGCGACTTCACGGCCGACCGAACGCTCGGATGCCAGCGCGACAACCTCATCCACGGGGAACTGACGATCCACCAGCGTCTGCAGCATTTCGCGGCCCACATTGCCCGTGGCTCCGATGACAGCAACCTTGTAACCCATGATCCCTTACTCTCCGTTGTGGACCCCGGCTGTGACCCGAGCGCTTTCCCATTTACGCGAAAAGCCCGCAGGACATGTCCGCGGGCCTTATTTCGTGCAGTCGTGACGAACCGGCCCGCTTACGCGGTGATCTTAGTGCCGGTTTTAGGAGTGATAGCGAAGACGGAGGCCGCCGCCCGGGCAAAGCCCTGAGCGCAAATCGCGTCGGCGATGGTGTAACGACCTGACATGAAACCCTCCGTCGGGAGGCTAGTGTTACCGCAACGGGGCTATAGGGCGCAAGGGAGAAAGCAGGAGAGCACGGCTACCCGCTTATCCGGACCAGCACCTCAAAGAATTATGACACGGATGGACACGGATCCCCGCTACGCGGGACACGGATAAGAAAAATCCGTGTTTATCCGTGTCCATCCGTGTCACCAAAAAACTGGCTGAACCGGACAGTGGTAGGATGCTTCGGACCTACTGATTCCTGATCCCCGAACACACCCGCGCGATGAAGGCGTCGATGTCGTCGTTCATGCCCACCGTGCGGGCGGCCAGATCGCCGGCGGCGACCAGGACTTGATCGGCGGCGTCGGTGGCGGTGCCGGCAACCTGGGACACTTCGCTGATGGTGTTGGCGACGGTCTGGACGCTGGCCGCCACGGTACGGATGGACCGGCTGATTTCCGCCACGGCAGCGGATTGCTGTTCGGTGGCGGCGGCGATGCCGGTGGAGTTGTCGTTGATGTCGCGGATCATGGCGCCGATGTTGCGCACCGCCGAGGCGGCATGGCCGGTGGCTTCGCGCATGCCGGTGATCTGGGTGGAAATCTCTTCCGTGGCCTTGGCGGTCTGGTTGGCCAGATGCTTGACCTCGTTGGCCACCACGGCGAAGCCCTTGCCGGCTTCACCGGCGCGGGCGGCCTCGATGGTGGCGTTCAGGGCCAGCAGATTGGTCTGGCTGGCGATCTCGGTGATCAGATTGACCACGTCGCCGATCTTCTGCGCCGCTGCCAGCAGGCCGTGGATGGCTTCATCGGTCTCAGCGGCCACACGCACGGTTTCCTGGGCCATATCGGCGGAAATCTGGATGCGTCCGGCCACTTCGCGGATACCGCCCGAGACCTGCTCGGCGGCGGAGGCGACGCCTTCCACATGCTCGGACGCGTTCTCGGCGGCCTTGGCGACGGTGGCCGATTGATCGCTGGTCTGGCTGGCGATGGAGCTCATCTGCTGGGCCGTGGCTTCCAGCTCGGTGGCGGTGGCCGCGATCACTTGGCTCATGTTCTTGATGGTGTTGCCGACGCCGGTGGCCTCGGTGGCGAAGTCCTTGCTCTTCTTCTCCATGCCGGTCAGGGCGGCGTTGATCAGGCGGGCATGGTCGGCGAACTCGCCCACCAAACCCTCAAGCAGGATATGGCGGAAGTAACGGCCCTCGGCGGTGTTCGCCATGGCCGCGTCGGCTTCCTTGGTGAAGGCCTCGGTCAGATCCAGCAGGCGGTTGACGCTACGGTCCAACTCGCCCAGCACGCCGCCTTCGGTGATCCCGACCACGCGCACATCCAGCCGTCCGCTGGCGGCTTGGCTCAGCACGCTGTTGGAGCGGTGCACGTTGGTGCGGGTCTTGAACACGAACAGCACGGTCGCCGCGACGAACAGCGCGGTTACGCCGGTAAGGGAGGCACGGGCCCACTCGCCACCGACCAGTTCCACCACCAGCAGGACCACGCTGAGCAGCCCGGCGGCGGCAGCAGCCCACAGCGCCTTAGAGAGCGAAGACGAATTCATCGTAGGGCACCCCCAGCGCCTGAAGCTTGTCGACCAAGGCCTTGAAACCGGCCTCCATACCCACCTTGCGGTCGTCGTGGCGGGCCTCGACAGCCAGCAATTCCTCGTACAGCGCCTTGACCTTGGCAACCGCGTCGCGGCGCGGATTGCGCCGGTTGGAATGGTAGCTGACGATGGTGCCACGTGAATCGAAGGTGGGCGTCACATGGGCCAGAACCCAGTAATGGTCGCCGTTTTTCGAGCGGTTGAGCACATAGGCAAAGCATTCCTTGCCCGCGCTGATAGTATCCCACAGCAGCTTAAACACGCACCGCGGCATGGCCGGATGGCGGATGATGCTGTGCGGCTGGCCGATAATGTCGCGTTCGGCATAGCCCGCCAGATGCAAGAACACCTCGTTGGCATAGATGATGCGGCCCTTGGTATCGGTCTTGCTGACGATGATCTCGTCAGAACCAAAGGTGCGCTCTACGCCTGTGAGGGAAACATCACTCTTCGCCATAGCCCCCCCGGGTCGGCTGAAACAGGTCACGCTCCAACGCGGCAGCAAAACCGCACGGAGCGTACAGGTATTACCTATACCCTTTCAACGCTTAACCGATCATTAATGACAAGGCAATCTACCTTGAATGACTAGCTCATTTATTATAATTCAAAATGTGACACCTTGCGCCGGTTAGTTGCGAATACATTAAATAGGCCCACAGCCCTGTGCATAGTGCGCAACACTTGCACCGGCGGCCATTTTGACCGACAACCGCGCCCATGAATTACCGTCACGCCTATCACGCCGGCAATTTCGCCGATGTCCACAAGCACGCGATCCTGGCTTTGGTGATCGAGCACCTGAAGCGCAAGGATTCGCCGTTCCTGTATGCCGACACCCATGCCGGCATCGGCGCCTATGATCTGGGCTCGGTCCAGGCCGAGAAGACCGGCGAATGGAAAGACGGCATCGCCCGTGTGCGCGAGCACCCCGATCCGCCCGCCGAATTGCAGCCCTATCTGGACGCGGTGGCGGCCTTGAACCCGGATGGCACCCTGACCCGTTATCCCGGTTCGCCCGCCGTGGTCAGCGCCCTGGCGCGGCCCACCGACCGCCTAGCCCTGTGCGAATTGCACCCCGAAGATGCCGAGACCCTGCGCTGGGCCTTCGCCCTGGACAAGCGCGTGGGCGTCCATCACATGGATGGCTACACGGCGCTGAAAGCCCTGCTGCCGCCGCCCGAGCGGCGCGGTCTGGTGCTGATCGACCCGCCCTTCGAAAAACGCGACGAGTTCGAACGTATGCGCAAGGGCTTGGTCCAGGCCATGAAGCGCTGGCCCACCGGCCTGTATGCCCTGTGGTATCCCATCAAGGCCCGCGCCGCCATCGACCGCTTCCACGCCGACCTTGCCATGCTGGGCCTGCCCAAGACCCTGGTGGCGGAAGTGATGATCCAGCCCGGCATTGATCCCAATATCCTGAACGGCTGCGGATTGGTGCTGATCAATCCGCCGTGGAAACTGGACGAATCCCTGGCCGCCCTGCTGCCCTGGCTGGCCGAGGTGCTGGCGCCCGAGACCGGATGGTCGCGGGTGGAGTGGCTGGTGCCGGAGAAGGGGTGAAGGATTCTTTCACCACCAAGACACCAAGGCACCAAGATATCTAATCGGATGGCACGCTGAGTGCCTCATGGCATGCTCTCTTGGTGCCTTGGTGTCTTGGTGGTGAAAAACCTTAACCCGCCGTCACATTGACGCACTCGACCCGCCAGCCTTCCGGCGTGCCGTCGATGCGGGTCAGCGACAGGGGCTGGACGGCGAACTTCAATGCTTGGGCGGGCTGCAAATCCAGCGCCATGGCCAAAGCGGCGCGGATGGTGCCGGCGTGGACGATAGCCAGCACGTCGCGGCCCGCCGCCTCTTCCGACACCCGATGGATGGCGTGGCGCACGCGGGTGCACATGGTGGCGAAGCTTTCACCGCCGGGCGGAGTGGCATCCGCCGGATTCTGCCAAAAGGCAGCCAGGCCGGGGTCCTTGGCGGCGTCCAGCTCCATCCAGCTTTTGCCCTGCCACTGGCCGAAATCCTGCTCCACCAGATCGGGTTCCACATGGGGCGGCGGCAGCATCAGACCAGCGGATTCCAAGGCGCCCGCCGTCTGGCGGCAGCGCATCAATCCGCTTTCCACCAGGGTGGCATTGACGGGAATACGCTGAGCCAATTGGCGGAAATCATCCTCGTCCGACACGTCGCAGGCCAAATCCAGCCGGCCGGTTATACGGCCATGGGGGCACGGCACCGGGGCGTGACGAACCAGCCACCAGCGGGTATTCGGGGTTCTCATGACCAAACTCCTGCAGCGGCCAGCAGCACGCCGATCTCGGCGGCTTGACTGATCGCGCCTAAAACATCACCGGTGAAGCCGCCCAAAGTGCGCCGCGCCAGCATGATCATGCCGCCCGCCAGGGCCAGCGCCGTCAGCACCGCCACCGGGGCACCCAGGCCCAGACCGGCGAAGGTCAGCGCAATGCCCAGCACGGCGGCGAAGGCAGCGACGGAGGCATCGGGCACACCGGCAGAGGCGCCCAAGCCATCGGGACGGGCCGGCGCCATGATCTGCATGGCGGCCGGGATCAGCGCCCGCGACAGCGCACCCGCCGCCACCAGGGCACCCAGCCCCGCCCAACCGGACGGCGCCGCCGCCAGGGCGGTGACCTTGAGGCCCAAGGAAAACACGATGGCGAGCACGCCATAGGCACCGGTGCGGGAATCGCGCATGACCTCAAGCCGGGCCTCGCGGCCACCGCGCGCACCCAAGCCATCGGCGGTGTCGGCCAAACCGTCTTCATGCAGGGCGCCGGTCAGCACCACCGCCACCAGCACCGCCAGCAGCGCCGCCGGCAAGGGCGGCAGCAGGGCATGGGCGGCCAGGAAGACCAATCCGGCGGCCAAGCCGATGGCGCCGCCCACCAGGGGGAAGGCGCGCATGGCCCGCGCCAAGCCGCCATCGGCCACCACGCCCAGATCGGGCAAGGGCAACCGGGTCAGAAAGGCAGCGGCCAAATGGATATCGGCGACGAAACCGGAAACCGGCGCGTCAGGGATGATGGGGGTGGGGATGGGTTCGCTGGTCATGCCGGATAGTGATTTTGAGGTTCGGATGGGTTATAGGACGGTCAACACGCCGACGCAACATGTTGGGGAAACCAGTCTTGAATACCTCCATTTCTAGTGTGGCAGACATCCGCGCCGTGCTGTCCCGCCTGCCCGCCGAAGACGATGCCGCGGTGGCAGCGTGGTCCGCCCGCGATTCCCAGCTGACCAAGCCGCCGGGCGCCTTGGGCCGGCTGGAGGAACTGTCGCGCTGGTTCACCGCATGGCAGGGCCAGCATCCGCCGAGCCTGAAGACCCCGCGCGCGCGCGTGTTCGCCGGCAATCACGGTGTTGCCGCCTTGGGCGTGTCGGCCTTCCCGCCCGAAGTCACCGTGCAGATGGTGGCGAATTTCCAGCATGGCGGCGCCGCCATCAACCAATTGTGCAAGACCTTCGGCACCGAGCTGGCCGTCATCGCCCTGGAGCTCGACCGCCCCACCGCCGATTTCACCCAAGGCCCGGCCATGACCGAGGCCGAGTTCGTCACCGCCTTCCAGGCCGGCATGGACTCGGTGCCTGACCATACCGATTTGCTGGTCATCGGCGAAATGGGCATCGGCAATACCACCCCGGCTGCCGCCATCCCCTGCGCCCTGTTCGGCGGCGACGCCGCCCTGTGGACCGGCAAGGGCACCGGCATGGAAGGCGCCGGCCTTGTCCGCAAGACCGAGGTGGTGGCCGCCGGCGTCGCCCTGCATAAGGGCCAATCGCCGCTGGACGTGCTGCGCTGCCTGGGTGGCCGCGAACTGGCCGCCATGGCCGGCGCCGTGCTGGCGGCGCGCTTGAAGCGGGTGCCGGTGCTGCTGGACGGCTATGTCTGCACCGCCGCCGCCGCCGCTTTGGAAGCGGAAGTGAAGGGCGCCCTGGACCATTGCATGGTCGCCCATGCCTCCGCCGAACCGGGTCACCAGCGTCTGTTGGAGGCTTTGGGCAAGGCGGCTTTGCTGAATCTGGGCATGCGCCTGGGCGAGGCCTCGGGCGCGGCCCTGGCCGTGGGCATCGTCCAAGCGGCGGTGAACTGCCATGTGGGCATGGCGACCTTTGCCGAAGCGGGGGTCAGCGCGGGGGCCTGAGGCCCCTTTGCCGGGATGGCCGGACTTGCCCGCCCGTCCCGGCGCGATCGCGCCGAGACGCTGTGGTCCGATCAGAAACGGATCAGGACGAACGGACCAAGGTGACGGGTAACGTCTCCGAACAGAGCCGCGTGCGCGGCCGGAACCACCACGCCGACATGGCGTTGCGCCAGGATCCCGCGTGTCTCCGGATCGAGCGGGACGCCATTGCGGATGGCGGCGATCACCCGCTCAAGCGCGTCCTGGCGCAGGAGATTTTCGGGCCTGAGATCGGGCCGGAAGTAAATGTGGCCAACCTCATTGGTGAAAGGCCATTTTCCGGCCAACGGGTAGATATCGTCAGGAGCGAGCGTCGGCCCGGCCTTACCATCAACCAAAGGAATCAGCAAATAAGTGTCGGGATCGGCAGCCAATAACCGGAACCCATCCCATTCGGCGGGGGAAAGGGCGCCGGCGCGGCTCCAACGCTTGAATTCACCGAAACTGGAAAAGGCGGCGTTGGACATGGGCATGCTGCGCGGCACTTGGGTCGCCAGCACCGCCAGACATAGAGCAAGGGCGGTGATCGCCGGCGGCCACGGCATAATGCGCCACTTGCCCGGAATCCAACGCGTCGGCAGCACGACCGCCATGGCGGCAAGCCCGAGTGAAAGGCCGGCACCCAGCGGGGTGGGGCGGAGAGCCTGTATTGCCACCATGAAGATGCCGTGGCGCCATGGCGTCCCTGCAGCGGGACGCAGCAGCAGGGCATAGGCAGTGGCCATCAGGGCAAAGATATGGAACTTCATTGCCCTGGGGAAGGAGAGCAAGATCAGCGTGTGGTTGGGGATCCAGAGATAGCCAACCCAGGTGTACCACAGCCCAAACAGATAGGCGCTGGCACTGACCACCGCGGTCGCAGTGGCAAAACGGCGCCACGGAGTGTTCGGCAGCCGGCGCAGCAGGACAAAATGCAGCCCGAGTGAGGCGGCGAGCAGCAGGTTAGGGATAAGCCCGTGCATATGCAGGGCGACCTGACGGCCCTCTCGCTCGAACACGGTCGTGATAATCGCCGCCACGCTCGCCGGGTCTTTGGGGTGGTCTATCAGGGTGGCGAGATAGATAACGGCGGCGGCGGGCAGGACTAGGCTGGCCAGCTTCCAGCCGCGCCCGCGCCCATCAAGAACGAAAAACAATGCCGCGATCGGGACGAGAAGGAATTCGCCCCGCGCCGCCGTCAGCAGCATCAGAGCCATAAACGCCGAGGCCACCCAGACCGTCCCCACGCGCCCCGAAATCAGGAAAGAGAGAGCGACAAAGGACAGGGCGTTGGACAGTTCGGACGGATTGGTGTTGTGCAGGCTGATCGGCGAGGTATAGACCGCCAAAAATTTGAACGCGCCCTGAGCCAGAAGCAGCGTCAGGACGATATGGCCGGATGCCTCCAGCTCAGGCATGCCGACGCGAATCATTCGCCACAAAAAGAAAGTGCCGATTGCGCTAAGGGCAATGTGCCAAGGGATAGCGACCGTATCGTTGTTGAGGTCGATATGCAGGGCTTTAATGATCTTAAAAAACAACGATGTGTCAAAAATATAGCTATTATTAATGTATATATCTTGGCCTGGGATACTTGCCCCAAAAATATACTCTATCGGGAAGAAGTAGTGCCCTTTAGCCCCACTAAATGTAAAGAAAGCCATTATTGACATCGCGATGATCGATAAAATCAAAACTTTATTATAATGCCGCGCAAGGAAGTCCTCAGTCTTATCCATACTCATTCTCTGCTGATTGCAATTTGTCTTACTTGATGTAGCTCAGAACTTCGCATTTGGGGGGCGAAGCTACCCCTTCAATACCGCCATACGCTCGCGGATCACGTCGATCTGTTCGACCAGTTCGACGATGCCCAGCGCGTCTTCCATCAGGCCGCGTTCGGCCATCAGCGCCGGCAGCTCGTCCGGGGAAGCCGCTTTCATGCGCGGGTTCATGACCTCTTCGAAATGGGCGAATTGTTCCAGCGCGTCGTCCAGCAGATCGTCCAGGCGTTTACGCTCGGCGGCCAATTGGTCCAGGGTGGCTTCGAACGGGTCCACGAAAACATCCCCCCAACTTATAACCATATGCGCCGTCAGTGCGCCTCGTCCCAGGACGGTCCGATGCCGGTTTCCACCACCAGGGGCACGTCCAGACTGGCGGCGGCTTCCATCACCTGCTTGACCAGGGCACGGGTGGCCTCGATCTCGGTATCGGGAACTTCGAACACCAATTCGTCATGGACCTGCAGCAGCATGCGCGCATTCAGCCCCGCCTTGGTCAGTTCCGCCGGCAGCTTGATCATGGCCCGCTTGATGATATCGGCGGCACCGCCCTGGATGGGGCCGTTAACGGCAGCACGTTCACCGAAGGAGCGTAGCGGCCCCTTGGCGTTGATGTCGGGGATGAACACCTTGCGGCCGAACAGGGTGCGGACGAAGCCGTTGGCGCGGGCTTCTTCCTTGGCCTTTTCCATGTAGTCGCGGATTTCCGGGAAACGGGCGAAATAGGCCTCGATATAGGCTTTCGCCTCGCCGTTGCTGATGCCCAATTGCTGGGCCAGACCGAAGGCCGAGATGCCGTAGATGATGCCGAAATTGATGGCCTTGGCCCGGCGGCGCACGCTGGAATCCATGCCCTCCACCGGCACGCCGAACACTTGCGAGGCGGTAATGGCGTGGATGTCGGCGCCCGAGTGGAAGGCGTCCTTCAGCCCGGCGATATTGGCCACATGGGCCACCAGCCGCAATTCGATCTGCGAGTAATCCGCCGACAGGATGGTGTGGCCCGGTTCCGCCACGAAGGCGCAGCGGATCTTGCGGCCTTCCGGGGTGCGGATGGGGATGTTCTGCAAATTCGGGTCCGACGACGACAGCCGGCCCGTGGTGGTCAGCGCCATGGCATAGCTGGTGTGAACCCGCTTGGTGGTCGGGTTGATCTGGGCCACCAGGGAATCCGTGTAGGTGCCCTTCAGCTTGGACAACTGGCGCCATTCCAGCAGCTTGGCCGGCAGTTCGTGCCCTTGGGCCGCCAGTTCTTCCAGCGCATCGGCGCCGGTGGCCCATTGGCCGGTCTTGGTCTTCTTGCCGCCGGGCAGCCCCATTTCCTCGAACAGCACCTTGCCCAATTGCTGGGGCGAGCCGACGTTGAATTCGTGACCGGCAAGGCGGTGGATTTCCGTTTCCAACTCGCCCATGCGCAGGCCGAACTCGCCCGACAGCCGGATCAGCGCCGTCTGGTCCACCTTCACGCCCTGGCGTTCCATGTCCACGATGATGGGCACCAGCGGGCGTTCCAGGGTTTCGTAGACGGTGACCATGTGCTCGGCCAGCAGGCGGGCCTTCAGGAACAGATGCAGGCGCAGGGTGAAGTCGGCATCCTCGGCAGCGTAGTCCAGGGCCTTGTCCAGCGGCACCCGGTCAAAGGTGATCTGAGCCTTGCCGCTGCCACACACATCCGAAAACTTGATATTGGTATGGCCGCAATGCAGCGCGGCCAATTCGTCCAGGCCGTGGCCGTGGCTGGCGCCGTCCAGCACATAGGACAGCAGCATGGTGTCGTCCATAGGCGAGACCACCACGCCGCAGGGCGCCAGGACTTGCAGATCGTATTTAATGTTGTGGCCGACCTTGAGCACGGATTGGTCGGCGCACAGCAGCTTCAGCCGGGCCAGAATCTCGGCGCGCGGGATCAGCTTGGGCGCGTCGGGCGCGGCATCGGGGCCGCCCAGCAGCAGCGAGCCCTGGGCTTCCAACGGCGCATGTTTGACCGGGATATAGCAGGCCTGACCCGGCGCGATGGCCAGGGACACACCCACCAGATCGCAGCGCATGGAATCCAGTCCGGTGGTCTCGGTGTCGATGGCGACGATGCCGGCGCGGGTGGCGGCGGCGATCCAGCGGTCCAGTGCCTCGACGGTCAGCACCAATTCGTATTTGGTGGGCAGCTCGGTGGGGGCGGCGACAACGCTGGGCTGGTCGGCCACCGTGGTTGCCGGCTTGGTGCCGTTTAGGCCGTGCATGCGCGCCAGGATGGATTTGAAGCCCATCTCGGTCAGGTACTGGGTCAGCATCTCCGGCGCCGGCTGGCGCAGGGCGAAGCTTTCCAGGGTTTCCACCACCGGCACGTCGCGCTTCAGGGTGACCAGATCGCGGCTGATGCGGGCCATTTCGGCGTTGTTGACCAGAGTCTCGCGCCGCTTGGGCTGCTTGATCTCGCCGGCACGGGCCAGCAGGGTGTCGAGATCGCCGTATTCCTCGATCAACTGAGCGGCGGTCTTGATGCCGATGCCGGGCACGCCGGGCACGTTGTCGCTGGCGTCGCCGCACAGGGCCTGGACGTCGATGACCTTGTTGGGCAGAACGCCGAATTTTTCCACCACTTCGGCGGTGGCGATAACCTTGTTTTTCAGGGGATCGAACATCTCGACCCCGTCGCCCACCAACTGCATCAAATCCTTATCGGACGACACGATGGTGACGCGGGCGCCCTTTGCCACCGCTTGGGTGGCGTAAGTGGCGATCAGATCGTCGGCCTCAAACCCCTCAAGCTCGATGCAGGGCATGTTGAAGGCGCGGGTCGCGTCGCGGATCAGCGGGAATTGGGGCACCAATTCCTCGGGCGGCGGCGGACGGTGGGCTTTGTATTGGGGGTAGATGTCGCTGCGGAAGGTCTTGCGCGCCGCATCGAAAATCACCGCCACGTAATCGGCATCGGTTTCGTTCAACAGCTTCAGCAGCATGTTGGTGAAGCCATAGACCGCGTTGATGGGGGTGCCATCGGCACGGGTCATGGCCGGAACCGCATGGAAGGCCCGGAAAATGAATCCCGAGCCGTCCACCAGATACACGTGACGGGGATTAGTCACGACTCAGTGCCCGTGCGCCTTGGCGCCCTCGGCCAGCTGATAGCTGCGCGAGCAATAGGGGCAAACGACCTCGCGGGCGTGGCCGAAGGTCAGGTACACACGCGGGTGGCCCAGCGGGCCGGTGCCGCCGTCGCAGGCGACGGTAGCGGTATCCACAATCTGGGTCTCGATCTTGTCGGGAGCGGCATATGCGACAGACATGGCGGACATCATCCGTTGACCGTTGAAACGGGCGGATGATACCCATGAACGGCCATGGTTCAAACACACAAAGCTGCCCCGCCGCCCGACAACGCCATTCAGGCAATTGGGCTCTCGAAGGTCTATCAGGGCAAGCGCGGCCACAAGGTTGCGCTGGACGGCATCTCGCTGTCCATCCCGCGCGGATCGTTCTTCGGCCTGCTGGGGCCGAACGGTGCGGGCAAGAGCACCTTCATCAACATCCTGGCCGGATTGGTCAGCAAGACCGCCGGCCAAGTGCAGGTGTGGGGCAAGGATATCGACCGCCAGCCACGCGACGCCAAGGCCGCCATCGGCGTGGTGCCCCAGGAATTGAACCTGGACCCGTTCTTCACCCCCCGTGAATTGCTGGAGGTCCAGGCCGGCATGTACGGCGTGCCCAAGGCCGAGCGCCGCACCATGGAAATCCTGGACGCGGTCGGGCTGGTGGACAAGGCGGATTCCTATGCCCGCACCCTGTCGGGCGGCATGCGGCGGCGGCTGCTGGTGGCCAAGGCCATGGTGCACACGCCGCCGGTGCTGGTGCTGGACGAGCCCACCGCCGGGGTGGACATCGAATTGCGCCAATCGCTGTGGGCCTATGTGAAGGCCCTGAACAAGCGCGGCACCACCATCATCCTGACCACTCATTATCTGGAAGAGGCCGAAGAGCTGTGCGACCGCATCGCCATCATCAACCATGGCAAGCTGGTGGCCTGCGACCATACCGGCAATCTGCTGGGACGGCTGGATTCCAAGGCGCTGACCCTGACCCTGGCGAACCCGCCCCAGGATGTGCCGCCGGGCCTTGCCCCATTCTCGCCCGAACTCCGCCCTGATGGCCGCATAGTCCTGCGCTACAAACCGTCGGAGATGCCCATTTCCGGCATCCTCGACGCGGTCAGGAATGCGGGACTGTCCATCATTGACCTGTCCACCGAGGAAACCGACCTGGAAGACATCTTCCTGCAGCTGACCTCGTCCAAGGCCCAATGACCGCAAAAGCCCTCGCCAGCGTTCTGATCGTCTTTTTGCTATCAGCATGTGCCGCCCAGTACCAATTGCCCGGCCCGCCCACCACCACCCCCCAGATGAATGGGGACCATTGGCTGTCCGCCGACGGGGTGCGCCTGCCCCTGCGCGGCTGGCTGCCCGAAGGCCAGCAGCCCCATGCGGTGGTGCTGGCTTTGCACGGCATGAACGATTACTCCAACTTCTTCGACGAGCCCGGCCAGTATCTGGCGAAAAAGGGCATCGCCGCCTATGCCTATGACCAGCGCGGCTTCGGTCAGGCACCCCGTCCGGGATATTGGTCCAGCGCAGAGTCCATGGAAGCCGATCTGCGCACCGCAAGCGCTTTGGTCGCCGCCCGTCATCCCGGCGTGCCGCTGTATCTGCTGGGCGAAAGCATGGGCGGCGCCGTGGTCATGCTGGCCGCCGCCGGTAACCCGCCGCCCAACGTCAAGGGCGTCATCCTGTCGGCCCCGGCGGTGTGGGGGCGCTCCACCATGGGCTTTTTCCAGCGCGCCGCGTTGTGGCTGGCCTATCAGGTGGCGCCGGGGTGGGAACTGACCGGGCGCGGCCTCAACATCAAGCCGTCCGACAACATCCCCATGCTGCGCAAACTGTCCGCCGACCCGCTGGTCATCAAGGCGACACGGGTGGATTCCATCAACGGGCTGGTGGAGTTGATGGACCAAGCCGCCAACGCCGCGCCGCGCGTGCGCCTGCCCGCCTTGGTGCTGTACGGCGAAAAGGACGAGGTGGTGCCCGCCGATCCCACCTGGAAAATGGTGGAAACCCTGCCCGACACCTCGGGCGGGCAGCGGGTGGCTTTGTACAAGAACGGCTACCACATGCTGCTGCGCGATCTGGAGGCCAATGTGGTGCTGGACGACATCGCCGCCTGGATTTCCCAGCCCATGGGCAAATTGCCGTCGGGCGCCGACACATACGCAAGGAATGCTTTGGCGAAGCGGCACGAGGGGTGACGCACAGGCGAATTTGTGAGATTCTAAATTCCATGAAAGTTGCAGCCCTCACTGCGGCGCTCCTCCTCGCCGCCGCCTCCGCCTTCGCCGCCGATAAGGAATTCGACCTCGGCTTCGCCCGTCCCGGCATGATGCAGGGGCAGTTCCGCTTCGCCGCTTGGCCCGCCGGGGTCAAGGTGTTCTGCTCGGACGACAAGGACCGGCCCGAGGAACTGGACAAGGCCGCCTTCGTCCTGCCCAAGGGCATCGTAAAGCTGGGCGCCAGCCGATGCGGCCTGTTCACCAAAGACGAGAACGGATGGCGCCAGTACCGACTGGAAGTGGCCGGCTGGTCCACGGAAATCTGGGGCATGTTCTTCCCCGACGGCGCAGGGTCGCCCCGGCTGGTGCAATTGTTCATCAAGCAGCCCAAGGAATCCTTCGCGACCCTGAGCGCCCATTTCGCCAGCCGCTTTGGCCCGCCGCTGGAAAGCAACGCCCGCTTGGCCCGGTGGAGCAACTCCACCAACGACGCCGCCATCATCGAGGACGGCGGCACCACCCTGCACGCCTATGTCATCGACAACAAGCTGCAGCAATCCATGAACGGACGCATGAGCCAGCGTTAGGGAATTTGCGCATCATAGACCGCCCCGGCCACCTGCAATTGGGTCTCGATACCCGGCAAGCGGTCCCCGGCGAATTGCGCCACCCCGGCATCTTCCAGCATGGCGGCCATTTGGAACAGGGCGCGGGCGCGTTCCAGGCTGTCCAGCACAGTGCCCAGATAATCGCGGGTGAAGGCGGCGCCTTGCAGCGTTGACAGGCGCTCCAGCGTGCGGCGGTCGGCAGCGGGGATTTGGTTGGTCAGCGCCAGATTGCGCGCCGCCGCCAATTGGGCCAAGCGCTCGGTCATCTGCACCCCATTGGCTCCCATCTGGCGCCCCAATTGCTGAACCGAGGGCGGCAAGGTCGTGATGCCCTGGGCCATGCGCCCGGCCTCCACATGGGCAAAACAACCTTCGGCGGCTTGGCGAAGGAAGTCCTCGGCGGTCATGGATTGGGCCGCGCCCGAAACCGGGACCAATAACGCGCAGATGATCAGGGCGGCTTTCATGGCATGATGAACACCGAATTGCGCGGTTAGTTCATGGAAGGAAAGCCCGGCATGCTGGCGGACAAGCTTGAATGGGATGCGTGGTCGGATGATCTGTCGGTGGGCATCCATGGCATCGACCACGACCACAAGGGCATCCTGGATCTGATCGCCCGCCTGCACGAAGCCTATGACGCCCCCCATGCGGAAGACGCCGTGCGGATTGCCGTGGCCCGCATCGCCCGCTATGCCGACCAGCATTTCCAGCGCGAAGAACGCATGCTGGAACTGGCCGCCTATCCCTGGCTGCCCCAGCACCGCGCCCGCCACGACACTTTCCGCGCCTATGTGGCCGAGATCACCACCGGCACCGCCCCCCTGCCCGTGGTGGGCGAGCTGTTGTCCTGGCTGGTGGATTGGTGGGTCGGCCATATCGGCACCGAAGACAAGCAGTACCGCGACCACGTGCAAGGATGTGCGAAGGCGGTGGCGAGCGTAGGCTAGCCCGCCACCAAATCGCCCTTAATGCTTCGCGGCTGCCGGCACCAAGCGGAAGCTGATGGCTTGCCGGTTCAAGGCGTTCATCAAGCCGATGGCGATGGTGAGGTCCACCAATTCCTGTTCGGAGAATTCCGCGCGAACCTCGGCGTAATCCGCGTCCGGGACGGCGGTTTCAGCCACACGCGTCACCGTTTCCGCCCATTTCAGCGCCGCGCGCTCGCGGGCGGTGAACAATTCGCCCGCTTCGTACCAGACCGGCACCAGCACCAGCTTGTCCACGCTCATGCCCTGCTTCAGAAGGTCGCGGGAGTGCTTGTCGATGCAATAGGCGCAGCCATTGATCAAGGACACCCGCAGATACACAAGATCGATGAGGCCGCCGGGCAACCCGCACTCCCCCAAATAGCCGCTGACCGCGCCAAAGGCTTTCATGGCGCCGGCGCCAATGGTGAAGAAGTCTAGACGTTGAGTCATAAATCTGCTTTCCGCTCGAGAGTGATGCTGCAAGCATGCACCCCTAAGCGGTCACCAAAAAGGCCCAAGACTGAAGCAATTTACTGTACCATCCGGTGCCATGACCGCCCCGCTTCAGATTTCCGTCGATCGCGCCGTCACGGTTCCGCTGACGACCCAGATTCATGGCGCCATCCGCGATGCCATCCGCGATGGCCGGTTGACCGGCGGGGCGCGCCTGCCGTCATGGCGCGACCTTGCCGCCCAATTGGGCGTGGCCCGCGGCACGGTGCGCGCCGCCTATGAGCGGCTGATCGACGAGCAATTGATCGTGGGCATGGGCGCCGCCGGCACGCGGGTCGCCGCCCAAGCCGTGGCGGCTGCCCCAGACGCGGGGACAAGCGACACGCCGCCGTTTGCCGAGCTGTTCCATAAATTCGACAGCGCGCCCATGCCGTTCCAGATGGGCGTGCCGGCCCAGGACGCGTTCCCCATCACCCTGTGGTCCCGGATCATGGTCCGCGCCGCACGGGCGTCGGCCATGGTACCAGTGGGCTACCCTGATCCGCGCGGCCTGCCGGAGCTGCGGCACGAGATCGCCGCCTACCTCGCCATCGCCCGCGGCATCCGCTGCACACCTGCGCAAATTCTGATCACCGGCGGCTTTTCCGGCGCGCTGGGCTTGGCCCTGCGGACCCTGCGATTGGAAGGTGGGACGGCGTGGATGGAAGACCCAGGCTTTCCGCTGACCCGCACGGCGCTGCATTTGGCCGGCATGAAAGTGGCGGCGGTCCCGGTGGATGCTGAGGGCGCCGATGTGAGCCAAGCCCCGGTGGCCGCTTTGGCCGTGGTCACTCCCGGACAGCAAGCGCCCCTGGGCGTGACCATGTCCCTGGCCCGCCGCTTGGCCTTGTTGGACTGGGCCAAGACCAGCAACGCCTGGATCATCGAGGACGATTACCTTAGCGAGTTGCAACTGAAGGGCCGCGCCGCCCCCGCTTTGGCCGCGCTGGACCGTGAAGGCCGGGTGCTGCATGCCGGCACGTTCGCCAAGACCATCAGCCCCACCTTGCGCCTGGGCTTCTTGGTGGTGCCGCCGCAACTCGCATCCCAATTCGGCACCGCCGCCGCCTGCCTCGCCCCCGCCCCCAACAGTGTGGTCCAGCGCGCCGTGGCCGAGTTCATGACCGCAGGCCATTACCTGCGCCATCTGCGCCGCATGAAACGACTTTACGCCGCCCGGCGTGATGCCTTGGTGAACCATATGGGCGAAACGGCCACCGCCGGCTTGGCCGTGCGCCTGACCCTGCCCCATGGCGCCAATGACGTGGACATCGCCACCCGCGCCCTTGCCTTGGGCTTGTCGCCGGTCCCGCTATCGCCGTGGTACGCCGGTCAGCCGCAGTCACACGGATTGTTGCTGGGGGTGACCAATATGGTCGAACGGCGGATTGCGTCGGATTGCGTCAAGTTGCTGGGGCTTATCGAGGGAGCAGTGCCCGGGTGAACTGGCCAGGTTCGGCTCGGCCGTGCTGATGCGCCAGCACTTCCGGCGGGCGTTCGGGGTGAGGGCGCACAGTTGAACGCTATACGGTCAGGTCATTAACCGGACCACAAGGCCCCGTGGAACGTTTTGGTTGCTTTTTCGCATGTCAGCAATATTCTTAAGACGCGGCAACCTTGCGTTAGGACTGAATATGGGACCCGAAAAGAAACCCTTATCTGTAAAGAAAATTTTCGTTGACGGCTTGTTTGGTTACACAAGTTACGAGCTTCCCGCAAAAGATGAGGAGGAACGCAAGAGCATCGATGACTTCTTTATTTTATACGGCGACAATGGATGTGGAAAGACAACAATATTGAATTTGTTGTATTCAATTATTGTCCCTGAAAGGGTTAGCGGTGCAAAAACCCTAATTGCCAATACGTCATTCAAAGAATTTTCCGTAACGTTTTTTAACGACACCAAAATAAGTGCCACCAGGGTAGGTGTTAATAACGTCGGGTCTTATTGCTTATCAATATCGAAAAAAAACGGGTGTGAGTTTTCTCTGGATATTATAGTTGGTGATAGTGGCGACATTGACACCGATATTACATCATATTTGACAGCCATCCGCGAACTAAATTTGTCCGTATATTTTCTTCGGGACGACAGGCGAGCGCTAGAAGTGCGAGGGCAAAGAGATGCCCATCTCGGCTATCACCTCGATGAACGAGGTGTCCCCCAGCGCCTGAAATCCGTCATACCTCAGGAGCGTTCACATCACCTTGATATTGCCCCCATTCTTGAGAGGGTGATGGACTGGGTTCGGAGGCAGACCATTCGCGGTTCATCGCGAGGGGAGAAAGACATTGAAACAATATATAAAGAAATAATTTATGGAATTGCTCGACCGCATTCCAACAAACATGAAGAAGGAGCAAGCTCTCTCGATGAACTATTCGAAAGGGCCACCGCGCTTCGTGAGAAAACAGAGCAATTCTCTCGATATGGGCTGATACGCGAGTTCCAGTCTCAAGAACTAATTGATATCGCCGAAAGTGCCGCAGAAACCAGTCGTGGGCTAATTGCGACCGTGCTGCGCCCTTATGTAGAAGGTGTTGAAGCCAGAGTTAGGGCATTAACGCATGTGTACAACATCATGAATAGATTCATTGAAACAATCGAGCCTCTGCTTTTGCCAAAAAAAATCCGCTTCACAATAACTCATGGTATTAAAATCCACGACAAACGGGGTAGGGAGATAAACCCGAATCTGCTGTCGTCGGGGGAGCGGCAAATAATACTTTTATTTTGTCATGCCGTACTCGTTGGAAACAAGCCTGCAATAATGATAATTGATGAGCCGGAGTTGTCTCTTAATATAAAGTGGCAAAGAGATCTGCTAATGTCCTTTGCGAGGTTAACGGCAGATTCGCCTGTGCAATTTATCCTAGCGACCCATTCGCTCGAGGTGCTGGCAAAGCACCGAGCAAGTGCAGTTTACATGAATGATACCTTTAAAGAGGTGGAGTCAGCAGCCATCGAAGAATGCAGCGAAGAGGACGCGGACAATGCCGAATAAAGGTACATATAAATTCTCAATTGATTCGCTTATCGCAAAGTACGAATTTGAGCCGGGCCTGCGGGATATATTTGTCGAAGGGGACAGCGATGTAAAAGTGATTGACGAATATACAGGGTATTTTGGCTTACGCCCATTTGCGGCATATTCGATTGATGATGTAAATGTTCCTGCGGAACTGGTTAGGCCTGCGTATGGATCAGGAAATCGCGGTCGGGTTGTTGCGCTGTCCGTTGCTCTTTCTGAAGAACTTCAGCCTAATTTGATTAACGTTTTTTGTGTTGCTGACCGTGACTTTGAATGCATTGATAAGTCTCTACCAGAGTGTGGGAGACTGCTTCTGGTGGACTTTTCCGCCTTGGAATCATACGGGTTTACATGGGAAAAAATGAATGCGTATTTCAGAAAATTTTTCCAAGTTGAGGTTAGTGAGCAAGTTTTTCAGTCGATTATTAAAATTTGCCGAGAATCTTTCCTTATACGGGCATATAAGCAAAGTTATGCTCGTGAATTAAGCTGGGCCGGACTTCAGAATAGCCTCTCTTTATCGAGCGATGACGGTATCCGATTCGACCGGTCGAGCTTTCTATCAAGGCAGCTTACGAGCAAAGGGTATCATGATACAATCGTTGCGTTGGAGACGTGGCTGGACAGCCACCTTTCTTTGCGCGTCGATGACTTCCGGCACTGGATTCACAAAGATGACTTCTACGAAGTGTTATCTTGGTATTTGAGGTCAAAGCGTACCCCTATTACACTTTGCAACGCAGACGTTTTAAAAGGCCTTGTGTTTCTAACGCTTTCTCCAGACTATCTATCGCAGTTTAACTTCTTCAAAATGCTGGCCGACTGGGTCGCTAATGGCATAAGACCATTGCGAATAATTTGACTGCGCCGTTGTTCGGTCAATTCGCAGAACAGCTGGGGGCGCTAAATTCCCACCCGCCCCAACACCGCCCGGCTGAACGCCAGAAAATCCCCCAGATGGCGTTCGATCACCGCCACCGTGATGGGGAGTTGCAGGGTTTGGTAATCGTGGACGGCAATGTTGCGGTAGCCGACCATCTTCTGCATTACCTCGGCCAAACCAGTATCGATCCAGCCCGCACGGGCCAGCACGGTGAAGACGTCGCGGGCACTTTGCGGCAGGCCCAGGCGTTCGCGGCGGATGATGACGTTGCCCATGTCCAGGCAGGCTTCACAGGCGCGCTGGATGTTGAGGATGGCGGCGTCCTGGCGGGTGAAGTCGGTGGCGAAGGTGGCGGGGTCCTTATGGTATTCCTCACCGGCCCGCGCCACGCACCGTTCGATGGTGGCGGCTTTGTTCAGCAGCACGTCGTCAACCATGAACCCGCCCCTCGCGCTGGATATCGGCGAGCAAGGGTGCCCGCGCCTCGTTCAAATCCATCATTTCCGCCATGATGAAGGCCTCGTAGCGTTCCAATTCGGGGGTTACGGCCAGCAAATGCCGTCCGGTGGTGATGATCTGGAACTGCATGACCGTGCTGGCCTTGCGCAAATCCACCAGATCCACGTCCACATTCAAAGTCCGCGCAATGGTCTCGCCGGATTCCCACAAGCTGACCGGATCGGCGGGAGCGGGCAGCATCACGGCAATATCCAGATCGCTGTCGGGGCGCTCCACGCCTTGGGCACGGCTGCCGAACAACGTCAGCGCCTGAACGTCCGGCAAGACGGCCCGTACCGCCGCGATGATGTCGCCGTCTGAAAAGACCGCCATGCCTACTCCTCCCCGCCGCCATGCCCCAGCGCATGGCGCAGCCGCCGCAGGGCCAGCACCACCGCCCCCAGGATGACCGGCAGGGCGACCAGGGCGGCCACGTCGGGGTCCACCGGCAGGCCGGCGCCTTTCAGGCCCTTGGCGGCGTAGAACACCAAGCCCAGCACATAATAGCTGATGGCCACCACCGACAGGCCTTCCACGGTTTCCTGCAGGCGTAATTGCATCTTGGCGCGGCGGTTCATGCTTTTCAGCAGATCGCGGTTTTTCTCTTCCAGGGCGATGTCCACCCGGGTGCGCAGCAGATCGCCCGCCCGCGCCGAGCGCCGCGCCAGCAATTGCTGGCGTTCGGCGGCGGAATCGGCGGTCTTCATGGCCGGCGCCAAGCGGCGGTCCATGAATTCGGCCACGGTCTGCACACCGGGGATGCGGTCCTCGCGCAGTTCGATGATGCGCTGGTTGACGATGGCGTAATAGGCCCGCGCCGCCGACAAACGGAAGCTGGTGGCCGAGTCCAGGCGCTCGGCCTCGGCGGCTAGGCCGGTCAGGCGGTCCAGCAGCTCGCGGTCGTTTTGCAGCACTTCGGGATCGGCCAGTTCGGTGACGATGTCGGTCAGGCCGCGATCCATGCGGGTGACTTCGAAGAAGGCGTGGCGCGCCACCGGGAAGGCCAGCAAGGCCAGCATGCGGTAGGTCTCGATCTCCACCAGACGCTGAAGCAATCGTCCGGTCTGGCCCCGGCTCAGGGTCTCGTCCACCAGCAGCATGCGGCCGAAGCCGTCGGCATGCAGGCGGAAATCCGTCCACACCACCCCGGCGCCGGCCAGTACGCGCGAGCCCACCAGGGCGTTGCCGTCGAACAGCGCCACAAGGTCCTCGGGCTGGCGGCCCGAGGGTTCCACCGCCACATGCAGGGCAGCGATGACCTCGCCCGGCATGCGCTCCAGCCAATCATGGGGCACCAGTTCCAGGGCCGGGTGGTGGAACGGCTGGTCGAAGGCGTCGAAGCGCAGGAAGGTGTAAGTGGAGAACTCGCTGTGGCGTTCCCATTTCAACCGCAGCGACCCCAGATCGCGCGAGAAATGATTGGCGCCCTCGCCCGGCGGCTCGGCGCCGTGGGTCACCAGCAATTCGGCCAGGAAGGCGCGCTCATCCGCCACAGACAAGCCGTCATGGAGAATGGCCAAATGGCTGGCACGCAGGGGGGCCGACACCTGTTCATAGGGCCGGGCGTGAACCTCGCCGGCCAAGGCGCGCCGTGCGCTGTGCTCGCGGAAAGCCCAGATCCGCCCTGGCATCGCGTCGGCCATTGCTTATATTCCCTAGCAGCCCATTTGCTGATCATTGGTGTACACTCGCCCCGCGAGCCTGCCAACCACCCGCAATTCCCTACCCGTCCCCACAGGAGCCCGCATGCCCCATGACGCCCACGCCCACGAGCTGTTCTTCGTCCGCGCCGGTCTGGACCGCGACAACGTAAGAAAGATCGTGGCGGAATCCTTGACCGGCGCCGATGACGGCGAATTGTTCTTGGAATACCGGCAGTCGGAAACCCTGGTGCTGGACGACCGCCAGATCAAAGCGGCCAGCTTCGACACCACTCAGGGTTTCGGCCTGCGCTCGGTGGCGGGCGAGGCCCAGGGCTATGCCCACAGTTCCGAGATTTCCGAGGCCGCCATCCGCCGCGCCGCCACCACCGTGCAAGCGGTGAAGTCGGGCCGCAGCGGCCATCTGGCGCCCGGCCCGGTGGGCACCAATGCCGCGCTGTATACCGACCTCAACCCGCTGGCCCTGGTTCCCTTCGAGGACAAGGTCAAGCTGCTGGAAGAGATCGACGCCTATGCCCGTGGCCGCGAACCCCGCATCAAGCAGGTGTCGGCATCCCTGGCCGGGTCATGGCAGGCGGTCTATATCCTGCGCGCCGACGGCACCCACGCCGCCGATATCCGCCCGCTGGTGCGCATCAATGTGTCCGTGGTGCTGGGCCACGGCGACCGCATGGAAACCGGCAGCCACGGCATGGGCGGCCGCTTCACCTATGACGGCGTCATGAGCACGCGCGACTGGCGCAATTGCGTGGACGAGGCGCTGCGTCAGGCCTCGGTCAATCTGGAGTCCATCAACGCCCCCGCCGGCGAGATGTCCGTGGTACTGGGGCCGGGCTGGCCCGGCGTCATGCTGCACGAAGCCGTCGGCCATGGGCTGGAGGGCGATTTCAACCGCAAGGGCACCTCGGCGTTCTCGGGCATGATCGGCAAGCAGGTGGCAGCCAAGGGCGTCACCGTGGTGGATGACGGCTCCATCCCCGACCGCCGCGGCTCCATCACCATCGACGACGAGGGCACGCCGTCCTCGCGCACTACCCTGATCGAAGACGGCATCCTGGTGGGCTATCTGCAGGACCGCCTGAACGCGCGCCTGTCCGGCGTGGCCGCCACCGGCAACGGACGGCGCCAATCCTATGCCCACCCGCCGCTGCCGCGCATGACCAACACCTTCATGGTGGCGGGCGACAAGGACCCCGGCGAAATCCTGGCCTCGGTCAAGAAGGGCATCTATGCGGTGAATTTCGGCGGCGGTCAGGTGGACATCACCTCGGGCAAATTCGTCTTCGCCGCCACCGAGGCGTATCTGATCGAAAACGGCAAGATCGGCCCGGCGGTCAAGGGCGCCACCCTGATCGGCAACGGCCCCGATGCCCTGACCCGCGTGTCCATGATCGGCAACGATCTACAGTTGGACCCCGGCATCGGCGTCTGCGGCAAGGACGGCCAGGGCGTGCCGGTGGGCGTGGGCCAGCCGACGCTGCGGCTGGACGGGCTGACCGTGGGCGGGACGGCGGTTTAGAGTTCGGGAGGGCGCGCAGTGCGCGCCCTCCGAAATCTTAGGGTCAGTGTTTCGCTCCAGAACAGCGCCGGAGGATTGTTTCGAGAGCCCCCCAAGCATCGGGATGCTCGGCGGTGAGTTCATCCACCTGACATACGAACACCCCGTTCACGAAGGCGATGTTGATGTCAGGAGAATAAAATCCGTTCTTGTAGATCCAGACCGCACGATCAGATTTTCCCTCAACAGGAACCTCTTCGAGAGTGTCTGCAAGTCCAAGAATGGACAAGACACTATAAATATTGTTCAGATCATCGGAAAGGTTCCCTTTTCTCATCATGATTCTCCAGAGGATTACGGGGCATCTTTGAGAAACCGGCGTGTGCCCCGCTATACGCCGCAGCTAATAAATCCGGCACCTCATCTAACCCGACCGTGTGGTGGAAAAAATCCGGGTTCGAGACAAAAATAGAAAGAAGTCTTGGGAAGTTTTCGGCACCAAAACTCGTTTGTGTAACCATCATAAGAACCTCCTAGATCTAAGCTTCATCGACACGCAACCCTTTCTTTGTCATCACCCCTATCAATCCGACAAGAACAGGGTCACAGAAGCTTATGTATCTCATAGTGAATTCCCTCTTGTTTTGCTTTAGAGCCAAGGCCCATTTTTCCATATCTTCTGAGGGAAGCTTCACTGCTCCATGCTCAACTTGAGAAACAAAGGTGTAATACTTATACCCTACAAGTTGAGCAAGCTCTCTTTGACTAAGCCCGCGATGCTCGCGCAGTTCGCGTAGCCAAGTCCCAGCGCAACGGCGGCGATCCCGCTCCGAAGTTGCTGCATCCTTTAAGGTGTCGGTCATTTCGGTGTTCCATATCTAAGACCTTCAATGCTGTTGGCAAAAGACTGACCTCCCCCAAAACCTAACGCGATTTCGGGTACATAGCAAGAAAAAATGTATTAAATTTAATACCGCCTTGACGCAACGCATGAATTGATGGCAGCCCGCCCCGTTGGGAAGGATTTATTCCCAGCTCCTCAGCGCTTCACCACCCGCTTCGGCATGGCCACCTTCCCAGCGTCCGCCTTCACCAAATCCAGCACCAATCGGTTACCCTTGTTATCGGCATCGTCCGGCGGCAGGGTGAACTGGTGTTCGATGCGGGCGGGTTCGGTGGTGTGGATCACCAATAGGCCCCGCTTCATTCCGCGCCGCATGAAGTCGAAGCGGGTGATCAGGCCGAAGGCTTTCAGGCGGTGGCGGTTGGTTTCCCAATCCACCGAGGGGATGCCCACCAGAATGCGGCGGCCTTGCTCGGTCATCAGGGTGCGGAAATCGGTGATTTGGGTCACGTCCAGCACCAGCCGGGTCAGCGCGCCATGGCTGCCCAGACGGGTTTCGCTGGTGGCGGTGCGGGCGTTGGGCCAGTCGCCCGCCCAGGCCGGCGCGGCGATGACCCCCAATATCACGGCGATCCATTTCATCGCGGCACAGCAGCGCCCCTGTGCGCCCGCGTCACCAACCCCATCGGGTGGGAAACTTCCCGTGCCTGTGGGTGGTGGCTGGCGTCATGGAAAAGCGGCGGAATCCATGCATGAATATTCAAACAAGTTGTATTGCGGTGCAATATACGCAAGCCAACATATGGCATTAACAAGTCATGACGCACTCCAGCACCACGTCATCCGGCGCATCATGATTTAGCCAATGCGCCCCCGTTCAACGGAGTTCTGCCGCAGCGCAGCATTGGGCACGAATATTTCTGCGCCATGCTGGTCATGGTCGGAAAACGGCGCAAAACCGCCATCGCCCCCTTCATTCCCGCTAATTTAATTTTGCTTTTATCCCCACTCCGCTTGGGGTATTTGCGCTTTCAAATTTCGCATTCGCCACAAAATTTGAAGGGGGATACGCACCCATGCACGACCAGACCTACGACCGGGTGGTCGCCCACCCGAAATACGCGGAGCTGATGAAGAAGCGCAACCGCTTCGCCCTGCTGCTCTCGGCCATCGTGCTTGGTGTGTACGGCAGCTTCGTGTTCATGGCGACCATGGCACCGGGCACCTTCTCGTCGCCCTTGTCCGAGGGCATGACGTGGTGCGTCGGCCTGCTGGCCGGCTTCATCATCCAGGCCTTCGCCTTCGTCATGACCGGCATCTACGTGCGCCGCGCCAATGGTGAGTTCGACGCCCTGAACCGCGTCCTGATCGAGGAAACCGCACGATGAGCCGCCTTTCTTTGCTCGCCCTCGCGGCCCTGATCCCGGCCCAGGCCTTCGCCGCCGGCGGCGCCATCGACGGCGCCGTGCAGAAGGCCCAGACCAATTACATGGCCATCGCCATGTTCATCGTCTTCGTCATCGGCACCTTGGGCATCACCTTCTGGGCGTCCAAGCGCACCCGTTCGGCCAGTGACTTCTACACTGCCGGCGGCGGTATCACCGGCTTCCAGAACGGCCTTGCCATCGCCGGCGACTACATGTCCGCCGCCGCCTTCCTGGGCGTTTCCGGCATGGTGTTCGGCAAGGGTGTGGACGGCGTGTTCTACACCGTGGGCTGGACCGTGGGCTGGCCGCTGATCCTGTTCATGATCGCCGAGCGCCTGCGCAATCTGGGCAAATACACCTTCGCCGACGTGGCGTCGTACCGCCTGGGCCAGACCCAGATCCGGTCCCTGGCCGCCATCGGCGCCCTGACCGTGGTGGTGTTCTACCTGATCGCCCAGATGGTCGGCGCCGGCAAGCTGATCCAGCTGCTGTTCGGCCTGGACTACGCCTATGCGGTGGTTCTGGTGGGCGTGCTGATGATGGCCTATGTCACCTTCGGCGGCATGCTGGCCACCACCTGGGTGCAGATCATCAAGGCCTGCCTGCTGCTGGGCGGCTGCACCATCCTGGTGGGGCTGTCGCTGTTCAAATTCGGCTTCAACCCCGAAGTGCTGATGACCAACGCGGTGGCCAACCACAAGGCCGGCGCCAAGATTTTGGCCCCGTCTTCGTCCATCTCGGACCCGCTGACCGCCATCTCGCTGAGCCTTGCGCTCATGTGCGGCCCGGCTGGCCTGCCCCATATCCTCATGCGCTTCTTCACCGTTCCCGATGCCAAGGAAGCCCGCAAGTCGGTGTTCTACGCCACCGGCTTCATCGGTTACTTCTTCATCCTGGCGGTCATGATCGGCTTCTCGGCCATCACCATCGTCGGCACCAACCCGGAATATCTGGACGCGGCGGGCAAGATCCTGGGCGGCGGCAACATGGCGGCCATCCACCTGTCCAAGGCGGTGGGCGGCGACGTCTTCCTGGGCTTCATCTCGGCGGTGGCCTTCGCCACCATCCTGGCGGTGGTGTCGGGTCTGGCCCTGGCCGGCGCCTCGGCGGTCAGCCATGACCTTTACGCCCGCGTCGTCAAGAAGGGCCATGCCAGCGAACGCGACGAAATGCTGGTGGGCCGCATGGCCGTGATCGTGCTGGGCATCCTGGCCATCGTCCTGGGCCTGTTGTTCGAGAACCAGAACATCGCCTTCATGGTCAGCTTGGCCTTCGGCCTAGCCGCGTCGGTGAACTTCCCGGTGCTGTTCATGTCCCTGTTCTGGAGCAAGCTGACCACGCGGGGCGCCTTCATCGGCGGCTTCCTCGGGCTGATCTCGGCAGTGACGTTCGTGGTGTTGGGCCCGGCAGTGTGGGTGCAGGTGTTGGGCAACAAGGCCCCCATCTTCCCCTACGAGCACTACGCCCTGTTCTCCATGACCATTGCCTTCTCCAGCATCTGGTTCTTCTCCATCATCGACAACAGCGCGCGGGCCAAGATCGACCGTGCCGCCTTTGCCCACCAGCGCGTCCGGTCGGAAACCGGCCTGGGCGCCGCCGAAGCCACAGCGCACTAAATAAGCGGCTGTGCGGCGGCGTCCGGGGTTTCCCCAGGCGCCGCCACCTTGCAACCCTCGCCCCTCACCGGGCGGGGGTTTCTTTTTTGTCAGCCGCCGTGATGCTCGGCCACCGGCCAGACCTTGGCGGCGGTGGGTCCGGTGTCGCCGGCGGTTTCCACGTAATGGACCGATTGGCCGGGGGCCAGATCCTCCATGGCGCCCTCCATCACCGAATTGCGGTGAAAGTAGAGCTGGCTGCCGGTGTTGGTCAGGATGAAGCCGTGGTCGCGCTCCACATGCACCGCCGCCACTTGGCCGTGGAAGAAGTCGCTGTGCTGCTTCACCTCGCCATTAAGCTGGCGCTTGTAGTCCAGCAACTGGCGCTCGGCCACGTCGAAGGCGTCGCGCATGGCGGTGTAGACGTCGGGGTTGGCGTATTTGTCGCGCGGTCTATGGGGCTCGTGCGTTACCGCCAGATGGCCGCCGGGGACCCAAAGGTCGATATGGACCTCCCATTGGTTGCCCTTGCGGTGCTGCTTGTGCGGTGCCTCCACCGAAACCAGACAGCGGGTCAGGCGGGGATACAGGCGATCGAGCTTGTCCACCCGTTCGCGGATGGCGGCCTCCATGGCGTCGGAGGTGTCGAGGTTGTGAAAGCGGATTTCCAGAGGGCCGTCCATGGGGTGCTTCCCTCATTGCCAGTGCGGGTCTATCGTTAAGAACTATGGTTGGTAAACGCGTTTGAAAGGGGCCGAGACCATCGGAGCCAGCATGCAGGCACAACAAAACAAGACGGTCGCCGACAGCTTTGCCGAGGCCATGCGGGCCTATGAGGACGGCAAGGTGGCCGAAGCCAAGCGGCTGGCGCGTAAATTGATCGATCAGG
>JACMKT010000200.1 GCA_014380005.1 Rhodospirillales bacterium | reverse complement strand
GTTGATGGACGGTAACCCGGTGCCCCACGACATCCTGAAGGTTCTGGGTGTCGAGGCGCTGGCCCAGTACCTGATCAACGAAATCCAGGAGGTCTATCGCCTCCAGGGTGTGAAGATCAACGATAAGCACATCGAGGTGATCGTTCGCCAGATGCTGCAGAAGATCGAGATCACCGATGGCGGCGACACCACCTTGCTGGTGGGTGAGACCGTGGATCGTGTCGAGTTCGAGCAGGAGAACACCAAGGCGATCAAGGAAGCCGGCCGCCCCGCTTCGGGCAGCCCGGTGCTCCAGGGCATCACCAAGGCGTCGTTGCAGACTCACTCGTTCATCTCTGCCGCGTCGTTCCAGGAGACCACCCGCGTGCTGACCGAAGCCGCCGTTTCCGGCAAGGTCGATACGCTGAATGGTCTGAAGGAAAACGTCATCGTCGGCCGTCTCATCCCCGCCGGCACCGGCGCCATGATGAACCGTCTGCGCGAACTTGCCGCCAAGCGCGACAAGGAAATGCAGGTGGACGGCGAAGCCACGCCGGCGCTGACCTCCAGCGTCGACACCCAGCCGCCGGCCCCGCCAGCGGAATAAGGGGAAAAGCGACGGGGCTTGCCCCGCCGCAGCCCCCTTTGGGTCGAGTAAAAAGCCCCCGTCGCTTCATTGCGGCGGGGGCTTTTCGTTGTGCCCCTTGTGCCGGTGACCGGTTCAGGTTTTAATTCAGATCGGGGAAAGACCTTAGGGCGGCTGTGGACGGTCAAGACGCCGTGGGCTGCCTGAGTAAAGGGGGAATGGTGGCGTCATCTTGGCGGCGGTTGGTGCGGCCCAAAGGGCTGCTGATCGTCATGGCGGCGTTCTATGCCGCCATGAGCGGAGCCGTCGGCACGTTCGTCGTCTGGACCGACCGGATCGACACGGAGCGGGCGCTTCAGATGCGCACCGCCGACGTCACCCAATTGCTGGACGAACACCTCAACCGCACCGTGGACGCCGCCGAACTGGTGGTTCAACGGGCCGCCGATGCGGGGTTAGCCAACCATTCCCGCGCCACCATGGCGGCCATTCTGGCGGCGGCGCCCTATCTCAGCAATCTCACCTTGGTCGATCCCGCGGGCCGGCTGATCGTGGACGCGCGCGGAGCCCATTCCGCCGGTGCCAATCTGGCCGAACGGGATTGGGTCCGCAGCCTACGCACGGATGCCAAGGCGGAAACCTTCATCGGTCCGGCGGCCTATGACGAGGCGACGCGCAGCTATTCCTTCGCCGTGGCACGGCGGGTGACCAATTCCGCCGGAACCCTGCTGGGCATGGCGGCGGCCTTGGTGGACACCGAGCATTTCAAGCGCTTCTACCAGCGCCTGGATACTGGGCCGGAAACCTCCCTGGGCATCTACCGCCTGGACGGCGCCGTTCTGGCGCGCCAGCCGTTCAAGGTGGACGACGTCGGCCGCAATTTCGCCGCCAGCACCCTGTTCACCACCTATCTGCCGCAAAGCCCCGTGGGCACCTTCCTGGGCCGCTCGCCCCATGATGCAATCGAGCGCGTCATGTCCTATCGCAGCGTGCCCGCCCGCAATCTGGTGGTGTGGGTGGGTGTGGGGAACGAGGAACCCCTGGCGGGCTGGCGTCTGCGCATGCTGCGCACCATTGCCTGGGCGGTGGCCAGTGTGGCGGCCATGTTGGCCTTGACCACCATTCTGGTGCGCGAGCTGGCGCGGGAGCGCCGCACCTCGACGGATCTGGTCAACCTCAACCGCGACCTAGCCCGCTCCAACGCCGATCTCGAGCAATTCGCCTATGTGGCGTCCCACGACCTCAAAGAGCCGCTACGCAATATCGCCAGCTATGTGCAGCTATTGCAGCGGCGCTACCAAGGCCGCCTCGATCCCGACGCCGACGCCTTCATCGGCTATACGGTGGACGGCGTGCGGCGCATGCAATCCATCATCAACGAGCTGCTGGCCTATTCCCGCATCGGCACGGGCGAATTGACCCTGGTTCCGGTCCAGGCCGGCATTCTGGTCAGCACCGCTTTGGCCCATCTCAAGGGCGTCATCGCCGAGGCCCAGGCGGCAGTGGAGGTCAAAGGCCCGCTGCCGGTGGTGGAGGCCGACGCCGCCCAGCTCGGCAGCCTGTTCCAGAATCTCATCGGCAACGCGCTGAAATACCGCAGCGAGGACGTCCGCGCCGAAGTGGCCATCGGCTGCGAGGACCGGGTCACCCAATGGGCGTTCTACGTCCAGGATAACGGCATCGGCATCGATGCCCAGTACCACAGCCAGATTTTCGACCTGTTCAAGCGCCTGCATCCGCGGGACAGCTATCCCGGCACCGGTATCGGCCTTGCCATCTGCCAGCGCGTGGTCGAACGCCATGGTGGCCGCATCTGGGTGGAATCCGAACCGGGCCGCGGCTCGACCTTCTGGTTCTCGCTGCCCAAGCGGCGCGGGAACTGAGGGGGCCTATCCTCTCATCGTCATGCCCGGACAAGCGTAGCGCCGATCCGGGTCCATAGTGGTGCACCACTACAGCCAAAGAATTATTGGTGACACGGATGGACACGGATAAACACGGATGGCCCTTATCCGTGTCCCGCGCAGCGGGGATCCGTGTCCATCCGTGTCATTATTTCTTGAATTATACAGCGCGATGTTCCCGGAAATCAGCGAAGAACCGAATTTTTACACGAATGAACACGAATGGGACAGAGCAAGCGACACCGGTGGTGCGCCTAGAATTCGTTCTTATTCGTGTTCATTCGTGTAAAACGTCTTCCTTCGTCATCCTGGACACCCCCAGGCCCTAGCCCTTGTCTTCCATCATGGACATCAACCCACGTAGCGTGTCGGCATCGGCGCGGGCGCCGGCCACGGGTGGGGGCAGGGCGACGGGGTAGTGTTCGCCACGCTCGCTGACCGGAGTGCCTGGGCCGTGGCTGGGCCGGGGCGGCAGGCGGGCAGGGTAGGAGGTCACCGTCGCCGGGATGTCGGCCATGGTCAGCGCCATGCCGGGACCGGCCGTGGGTGCGGCGATGGCGGCAAGCGTGTCGGTTTCGGGCTGGCTTTCGGGCCGGGTTTCCGGCTTCAGCGCGGCCAGATCCACTTGCGGGCGCAGATTGTGCGCCACCTGGGCGGCATCCGCCATGGCGCGGCGGAAGCGGGCATTCACGGCGGTATAGACCGATCCCAGCGAGCGCTGCTCGCCCGAGGCCGGGTCCTGGAAGAGTTCGGGATTGGCGCGGGCGGCACCGGCCAGTTCGGGCGGGGCTTGATCGGTGTCGGGCTGGTTGCGGCCCTTCAGCACCTTGAGCGCGCCGCCGGCGCCGAGGAAATGGGCGAGATAAAGGTCGTGGGGGGAGACTTGGCGGCCCAGTTTGGACTCCAGCACCTGCTCGTTATCCTTGGCGTATTCGCCTGCCATCAGCGCCGACAGTTTCGGGTCGCGGCGCAGGTCTAGAATTTCCTTCTTGAGATCCTTGTCCTTTACCGCCCAGCGGCCATCGGAGCCGCGGGTGATGGCATCGGCGTATTTGTCCAAGCCATGCTCGGCGCCGTGCTTCTTGACCATCTCCATCCAGGTGCCGGCGGTGAACTGGAACAGGCCCATGGCGGAGGAGCGGGTGCTTTTGGCATTGGGGTTCAGCCGGCTTTCCTGATTGGCCTGGGCCAGCAGGAACTCGAACGGCACGCCGGTGGTGTCGGCAGCGTCGCGGATATGCGCGGCGACCTTGTGCTCGGGGCGCTGTACGGTGGGAACACCGTTGGGCATGGCGGATTCGGGCGTCTGCATCGGTCCGGCTCCAATTCGAGAGAGGAAGCGTAGCACGAAAAAGGTTACCGGAACGTCATCATGCGCCTCGCCGGGCGGGGCGGGACTCGGCGCGCGCGCGGGTGGACACGACTCTTTCTCTTGACGAGGGGGGTGGGGATAAATAGGATGCGGCGCTCTCGGGGGACTGGTAATGGGCTTTCCGCCTCATCGCTGCTGCCCCGCGACAGCCTGAACCACTTTTTTAAACGCCGGACGGGTCGGCGGCTGAAACCCGAAGGAAGCCCCGGTGGCATGGCCGCCAGTGGGTTTTTTTCTGGTTTACCCAACGCCCGTTCCGAAGGGAATGACTGAATGCCCACGATCAACCAATTGATCCGTAAGCCGCGCCAGCCGTTGGCGGTGCGCAACAAGGTGCCGGCCCTCGAGGCCTGCCCGCAAAAG
>JACMKT010000199.1 GCA_014380005.1 Rhodospirillales bacterium | reverse complement strand
GCCGCCAATGCCAAACTGGGCGCCCCGAAAGCCTCATCCCCAGCCTCGACCCCGACCCGGCTCGATCACGCCCCAAACCCAGCCGATTCAGCGGAGCTACCGCTCCAGGCACTCCACTGAAAGCGCGAGTCCGACAGGCTGCTAGGCGTTGACGCGTGGATGACCGGAACAAGTCCGGGCATGACGATGAGGGGGGGCGCAGCCCTGCGCGATGTCCTCGGCACGCCGAATCTTAGTCCCGCCAATCCGCGAAGACCTACATCCAGTGCTTGTCCAGGAACACCCCCAGGAACAGCCCCAGCAGATAGGGGATGGAGGCGGCGAAGTTCCAGCCGGCCCATTTTCGGGTGGGGCTGGTGACCAGCTTCACGTTCATGGCGATCAGGACACTGCCCATGAGTGCCGCCATCACGGCGTAGGGCGTGCCCAGATAGCCCAGCGCCCACGGTGCCAGGGATGACGCCACCAAGGCGACGGAATTGGCCAGGATCAGCCAAGCAGTATTTTTTTCACCCATGACCACCGGGGCCATGGGCACACCGGCGGCGCGGTAATCCTCGGCCAAAAGGATGGCCAGCGCCCAGAAATGGCTGGGGGTCCACAGGAACAGGGTGATGGCCAGCAAGGCAGGCAGCATCCACCCGGTGGGCTCGACCACCGCAGCTCCCGCCAGCAAGGCGAAGCTGCCGGCGGCACCGCCGAAGACGATGTTCCACCACGTGCGCCGCTTCAGCCACATGGTGTAGATCACCGCATAGACGAAGGCGCCCAGGAACAGGTGCAGCGCCACCACCCAATTGAAGGCCAGCACCGCCAGGGTCAAGCCTGCCCCGGTCAATGCGGCGGCCAGCCACAGGGCGGTGATCGGCTCGGTCAGGCCCGAGGCCAGGGGGCGGTTTTTGGTGCGCTTCATCAGCCGGTCGATGTCGCGGTCCCAGACGTGGTTGAACACCGCCGACCCGCCCGAGCCCAGCACCATGGCCACCACCAGCAAAGCGGCGCTGGCCGGGCTGACCTTTTCCGCCACGGCGCCGTATCCGGTCACCGCCGTCATCGCGATCATGAAGCCGATGCGCAGCTTCATGAGTTCTAAGCTCTGCCTCAGGGTCATGGCGGCACCTCTAGATGTAGACGTGGTACAGCAGGGCATAGACGACGATTCCGGTGGCGCTGACGTAAAGCCAGATGGGCAAGGTCCAGCGGGCAAGGCCGCGATGGGGTTCGAAGCGTCCGGTGACGGCGCGCCACACGGTCAGCGCGATCATGGGAGTGACGGCGGCGGCCAACACCACATGGCTGATCAGTAGGGTGTAATAGACCGGGCGCACGGCCCCCATGCCGCGGAAGACGAAGATGGGGGCGGTGGCGTGATAGACCATATAGGCCACCAGGAACAATCCGCTGGTGCCCACCGCCGCCAGCATGACCCGGCGGTGCAGATCACGCCGTCCGCTTTTGATCAGGGCGAACCCGCATAGCAGCAGCACCAACGCGGTTGCGTTGAGCCCAGCCGTGAGGTGGGGCAGCCAAATCATCAGCCGTGTCCGCTGAAGCGCAGCAGAATGGCGGCGTACAGCCCCACCGCCACCAGGGACAGGATGGCCAGGGTCAGCATCACGCGCCCGCGCTTGGCCGGTTCCGCCTTCATCCGCTCCATGTGAGTTCCCCTTGACGACAATGGGCAAACGACTCGCCCATTGGGTATCTGGGGATGGCGGGGCTCAGCGAAAAGGGGGAGGATCAGCGGCGGACGGATCAACGACGGACGGATCAGCGGCGGGCCGCCTGCGATAAACCGCCATAGCCCCAATCTTCCGCCGGGACGTCGCGCACCACCACATAGGTTGCGGTGGGCAACACGCCCAGTTCGGCGGACAGCAGGGCCATGGCCTGGGCCAGGAAGGCGGCTTTCTGCTCGGCGCTGTTGGTGCCGGTTGTGACCAGGGCCTCCAGATGGGCGGCCATGGGGGCGGGTTCTCCGCCGATGGTCCAGTGGGCGGTGGCGGTTTCCACCAGGACCGAAGTCAGGGTCGCCTTCTTGCCCAACACATCCGCCATCAGGCGGGTGGTGCCCGTGGCAAGTCGCTGCTGGGCGGCGGGGGAGGGCGCGGGGGTGACGGTGATGCGGACGAAGGGCATGGTCGGCTCCGGTCTGTTCATACCAACGGTAGTTCTGGTCATGGCGCAATAAAAATTTATAATGATCGTCGATTCCATAACTGGCGCTTATGACATGCATGTGGATCTGCCCCTGGACTTATTGCGTACCTTCGTCGCCATGGCCGATCTTGGCACGGTCACCGGCGCCGCCGAGCGCATCGGCCGCACTCAGCCGGCGGTGACCCTGCAATTGCGCCGGTTGGAAACGCTGTTGGGCCGTCCGCTATTCGAGCGCCGCCGCCGCCGCCTGACCTTGGCCCCCTCCGGCGAGGCCCTGCTGCACCATGCCCGCCGCCTGCTGGAGGCCAATGATTCCGTGGTTGCCGCCCTGGCCGCCGAGCCCCTGACCGGGCCGGTGCGGGTGGGGCTGATCCAGGATTTCGCCGATACCCTGTTGGCTGGCGCCCTGGCCCATTTCGCCCGCACCCATCCCGAAGCGCGGCTGGATGTTCAAGTGGGCGGGTCGGCCTTGCTGCGCCGGTCCCTGGCCGATGGCCGCCTGGACGTGGCCCTGTGCATTTCGCAGCCCAGGGAGGAGCCCATCGTGGCCGCGCCCATGTGTTGGCTGGGCGCGGCTGAGTTATTGCAGCGCGATCCGCTGCCGCTGGTGCTGCTGGATGCGCCCTGCGCCTATCGCGATGCTGCGCTCATGGCGTTGGAGGCCGCCGGGCGGCGGTGGCGGGTGGCGGTGTCCACGCCCAGCCTGTCGGGCCTGAAGGCAGCGGTGGCGGCGGGGTTGGGCCTGACCGTGCGCACCGGGCAAATGGCCCATTTGGGGGAACTGCCCGAAGAGTCCATGCCGCCTTTGGGCAAGGTGGGCTACGTGTTGATATCCACCGCCGAAGCCAGTCCCGCCGCGCGGCATCTGGCCGGGCTGTTGACCAATGCGGTTATGGCCGTAGGCGGTGTCGGACTGTGACCTTTTCCGGTCCTCCTTTCGGATCGTTGGAAAAAACCCTGATGTGGAGTATGGTATTACCAATAAGGCGACTAAGTCGCATTTAACTCCCCAGGGATCGGAGGCTTCCATGCGTCGCTCGCACCACGCCCAATACGGCGACCCTGCCATGGCGGGGCTGGAGCCGTTGCCTGCCGTTCGTCAGGTGACGGTCGACCGTTCCACCACGTGGCTTGAACGGGGCTTCAACGATTTCGGCGCCCATCCCGGCATCGGCTTGGCCTATGGCGCGGTGTTCGCCGCCTTGGGCTGGCTGCTGACCTTCGGCTTGGCTGAACTGGGCATGGGATCGCTGATCCTGCCTTTGGCCGCCGGTTTCATGCTGTTGGCGCCGTTCTTCGCCGTCGGCCTGTACGAAGTCTCGCGTCGCCGCGAAATGGGCGAGCACATCACCCTGCGTCAGGCCCTGGGCGCCGTGCGCCGTAACGGCCAGATGGCTGATATGGGGCTGGTGCTGATGCTGCTGTTCTTCGTCTGGTTCCAAATCGCCATGGTTATCTTCGCCCTGTTCTTCGGCGGCCGTCCGCCGGCCTTGAACGAATTCTTCAGCCAAATCCTCATGGCGCCCCAGGGCGTCGCTTTCCTGATCACCGGCACCGTGGCGGGCGGCGTGCTGGCCGCCATCGCCTTCGCCCTGTCGGTGGTGTCCATTCCCATGCTGCTGGAACGCAAGGTCTCGGCCCTGACCGCCATGCGCACCTCGCTGAAAGCGGTGTGGCTGAACCGCATGAACATGATCGGCTGGGCCGCCACCCTGGCAACCCTGGGCTTCCTGGGCGTGTCGTTCCTGTTCATCGGCCTGGCGGTGACGCTGCCCATCGCGGCCCACGCGTCGTGGCATGCCTATCGGGATCTGGTCGGGGAATAGTCGGTTTCACCACGAAGTCCCCCTGTCCTCCCCCCCCCCTCATCGTCATGCCCGGACTTGTTCCGGGCATCCACGCGTCAACGCCTAATGCGCTGTTTCAAATGGTTTTTATGCGTAGCCGCGTGGATGGCCGGGACACGTCCACGGCTGTCCGGTTTGATTTTCGGCTTCGCCTGGAAAGGCATGGACCGCGTGCCTTTGCGGCTCCAACCGTCAAATTGGACACGAGTAATTGAACCACAGAGACACGGAGGTGTCGATCAAACGGGACCCGTTCGGGCTCCGTCTGGCGAGGTATCTCCGTGCCTCCGTGGTTCACCTTAAAAGATGCCAGTCAGAGGTAAGTGCCTGAAGAGAAAATCTATTCGGCGCCACACATAGGAAGGCTGGACACGAATGATGGTGTGGACGGCCCCTGCTCTCCGGCATCGAAGTGCCATAAGGTGGCGGTTGTCGAGACACACCACATCAGAGGGGCCGCCCGCCATGAAGATTAGCACGATCGGTTTGGACCTTGCCAAGAGCGTCTTTCAGGTCCACGGGGTCGATGATGCGGGGCAGAT
>JACMKT010000198.1 GCA_014380005.1 Rhodospirillales bacterium | reverse complement strand
CCCGGCCCCGGTCGCCGCCGCTCCGGCTGCCGCTACCGGTGCTCCGGCCTTCCCGTCCGCCGCCAAGCTGGCTGCCGATTCGGGCGTCGATACCGCGGGTCTCGCCGGTTCCGGCAAGGGTGGCCGCGTCACCAAGGGTGACGTGCTCGAAGCCATCGCCAAGCCCGCCGCCGCTCCGGCCCCGGCGGCTCCGTCCGGTCCGCGCGCCAAGGCCGCCCTGGAAGAGCGCGTGCGCATGACCCGTCTGCGCAAGCGTATCGCCGAGCGTCTGAAGGAAGCCCAGAACACCGCTGCCATGCTGACCACTTTCAACGAAGTGGACATGACCGCGGCCTTCGCCGTGCGCAACCAGTACAAGGACCAGTTCGAGAAGAAGCACGGCGTCAAGCTGGGCTTCATGTCGTTCTTCGTCAAAGCCGCCATCGCCGCCCTGAAGGATTGGCCGGCGGTCAATGCCGAGATCGACGGCGACGATCTGGTCTACAAGAACTATTACGACATCGGCGTTGCCGTCGGCACCCCGTCGGGTCTGGTGGTTCCGGTGGTGCGTAATGCCGACCAGCTGTCCTTCGCCGAAGTGGAAAAGACCATCGGCGGTCTGGGCCGCAAGGCCCGCGACGGCAAGCTGTCCATGGAAGACCTCAGCGGCGGTACCTTCACCATTTCCAATGGTGGCGTGTACGGCTCGCTCATGAGCACGCCCATCCTGAACACCCCGCAATCGGGTATTCTGGGCATGCACAAGGTGCAGCAGCGCCCCATGGTCATGCCTGACGGCAAGATCGAGGCCCGCCCCATGATGTATCTGGCGCTGTCCTATGATCACCGCGTCATCGATGGCCGCGAGGCGGTGTCGTTCCTGGTGCGCGTCAAGGAATGCATCGAGGACCCGCAGCGCCTTCTGCTGGAAATGTAAGAGTGAAGGGCCTCACCCTGGTGGGGCCCTTTTACCGTTTGGGACTTCCAAGGAAACACAAGACCATGAGCGACAATTCTTTCGACGTCGTCATCATCGGCGGCGGCCCCGGTGGCTACGTTGCCGCTATTCGTGCGGCTCAGCTGGGCCTCAAGACCGCCTGCGTTGAAAAGCGCGGCACCCTGGGCGGCACCTGCCTGAACGTCGGCTGCATTCCCTCCAAGGCGCTGCTGTCGGCATCCCACGCCTATGAGGCCGCCGGCCATGAATACGCCGCGTTCGGCGTCAAAATCGGCAAGATCGAGATGGACGTGGCCGCCATGCTGGGCCACAAGGAAAAGGTGGTCTCGGACAACACCAAGGGCATCGAGTTCCTGTTCAAGAAGAACAAGGTGACCTATGTGGTCGGCGCTGGCGAGATCACTGCTCCCGGCCAGATCAAGGTGACCGGCAAGGACGGCGACAAGACCCTGACCGCCAAGGCCATCATCATCGCCACCGGTTCCGATGTCACCCCGCTGCCGGGCGTTGAGATCGACGAGGAAGTCATCGTTTCCTCCACCGGCGCGCTGGACCTGCCCAAGGTGCCGAAATCCCTGGTGGTCATCGGCGGCGGCGTCATCGGCCTGGAGCTGGGCACCGTGTGGCGCCGTCTGGGCGCCAAGGTGACCGTGGTGGAATTCCTGGACAAGATCCTGCCGTTCAACGACGGCGAAGTGTCCAAATCCATGCAGAAGATCCTCGCCAAGCAGGGCATGGACTTCAAGCTGGGCACCAAGGTGACCAAGGCGGTGAAGAAGGGCGGTTCCGCCACCCTGACCATCGAGCCCGCCGCCGGCGGCCCCGCCGAGGAACTGAAGGCCGACGTGGTGCTGGTGGCCATTGGCCGCAAGCCTTACACCGACGGCCTGGGCCTGGATAAGGTCGGCGTCAATCTGACCCCGCGCGGCTTCATCGAAGTGGACGGACATTTCCGCACCAACGTGCCGGGCATCTACGCCATCGGTGACGTCATCGGCGGCCAGATGCTGGCCCACAAGGCCGAAGAAGAGGGCGTTGCCCTGGTGGAAATGCTGGCCGGTCAGCACGGTCACGTGAACTACGACGCCATCCCGGCGGTGGTTTACACTTGGCCGGAAGTGGCTTCGGTGGGCAAGACCGAAGAGCAGCTGAAGAAGGACGGCGTCGCCTATAAGGCCGGCAAGTTCCCCTTCACCGCCAATGGCCGCGCCCGCTCCATGAACGAGACCGAGGGCTTTGTTAAGGTGCTGGCTTGCGCCACCACCGACAAGATCCTGGGCGCCCACATTGTCGGCGCCTTCGCCGGCGATCTGATCGCCGAGCTGGTCATGGCCATGGAATTCGGCGCCGCGTCGGAAGACGTTGCCCGCACCAGCCATGCCCATCCCGGCATGGGCGAAGCGGTCAAGGAAGCCTGCCTTGCCGTGCTGGGCCGCGCCCTGCACGTCTAAGCATCGCCAATGACGCAGGCCCTCCATCCCTTGCGGGGTGGAGGGCCTGTTTCGTTTGCGGGACGCCGTTACAGTAAGATTCACCACCAAGGGCACAAAGCTGTCTACCGGGTGGCTCGCTGAATGCCCTTCGGCACGCTATCTTGGTGCCCTTGGTGGTAAATCACCCGGCCCCGCCTTACTGCTTCATCCCCGCATCCGCATAAAACTGCGACGCTCCCGCATGCAGCGGGATGCCCATCCGGGCCAAGGCTGCCGAATCCAGATGGATCAGTTTGCCGCGCGGATTGCCCCGCAGCAGCAGGGTTTGGGTCGAGGAATGCCATAGGGCGCGGGTGACGCCGTAGATCAGATCCTGGTCCACTTCGGCGGGGGCCATCAGGGCGACGCCCACATCCAAGGTTTTGACCGCCTCGGGAATTCCGTCATAGGTCTCGGCAGCGATGGTGCCGGCGGTGAGGAAGGGGTATTGGGCGCGGATGCGGTCGGCTTCGCTGCCGTCGATGGGGATCACGGTGATGGGCAGGGTGCGGGCCAGCTCAGTGATGGCCGGCAAGGGCTGGCCGTCCACCACCAAAAAGGCGTCCAGCTTGTTGACGGTCAGGGCCTCGGCGGCGGCGGCGGGTTTCAGCGGGGACAGCTTGATCTGGCGCTCGGTCAGGCCATAGGCGGACAGGATGATCTGGCCGTGGGTGGCGGTGGCGGAATTCACCTCGCCGAACGATACCCGCTTACCCTTCAAATCCCTCACCGTGCGGATGTTGGCATCCTTGCGCGCCACTAGATGCAGGCTTTCCGGATACAGCATGGCGATGCCGCGCAGATTGGGCACCGCTTTGTTCTTGTACGGGCCGGTGCCGTGATTGGCCCAAAAGGCGATGTCGGCATGGACCAATGCGGCATCCAGCCGCCGCGCCTGGATGGCATCCACATTGGCAACGGAACCGCCGGTGGATTTCGCCACGGCCACAAGGCCGGGCACCCCGCATGAGCCGCCCCGTTCGCATTCCCGTGAGCCGGGCGGGTTGGACAGGGCGTTGGCGATCAGCCCGCCGATGGGAAAGCGGATTTCGCCGGTGGGGCCGGTGCCGATTTGGAAGAAGCGCAAATCCTCTGCGGCGGCGATGCCGCTCCAGCCCAGCGCCATGGCGACGGCCAGGAAAAGGGGGCGTATGAACACGGATGCTTCTCCGATCAGGCCCGCAGGCGAGGCATTATAGCGCCCAAGTTCAGGAAGTTCACTTAATCGTGAGGGCAGGGCTGTGCGTTCATCATTGCTTCGGCAACATTCACGGTTCCCCATCGCCTGAATTCGCGTCAATATGCGACTCGCAAGCGTCTGGTAGTTGGGGTTCTATGGACGACGAGTTGAAAGGCATTGCCGACAGCGACATGGATTCCATGTTCGTGTTGCCGTTGTCGATCATACCGCTGGAAACGCCGGCACTGCAAAGCGCCAAGCTGATCAAGAACGTTCGGCTGAAAAGCGTTGTTGAGATTTTTGCCGATGCCCAGACCGGTTCCGGTCAGGTGGACGTGGAAAGCCTGCCCCGCATGTTCGAGTGGCCGGATGGACAGCTGCACCCCGATCACGCCGTCCTGCGCCGCCTTGCCCTGTTGCCCAGCTACGACGTTTATTCCCTGCGCATTTCCCTGCGTGAGCATGGCATTCCGGTCAACGACTACTCGGCCCTGAAGCTGAGCCCGGAAAAGGCCGGCGAACTGACCAAATACATGCTGATGTTCACCCGCCCGCTGATGAAGCTGATCTATGCGGAAGAGGCGGTGAACGTCGAAACCTATGACGATCTGCTGAAGCTGTTCCGCGACCCCGACGTGAAGAAGGCGCGCCAGCGGCTGGAGCAGATGGCCCACAGCCTGAACATCGAAATCTGGGACGTGCCGCGCTTCCTGGAGGATTACGGCGACACCTTCCTGTCGCTCAGCTATTTCCGCCACTGCCTGGACCGGCTGGAACCCTATTTCACCGCCTGCGTCGACAGCATGAAGCCCATCCGCTCGCACTTCCAGCTCAGGCAGGATCAAGGGCTGATGAAGACCTGCGACACCATCGAAGACACCATCAACAACATCTCGGCCTCCATCACCGGCCGGTTGGAAGTCTTCGAAAAGCGCACCCGCGAAATGTGGAGCAACCTCAACCAAGAGGAGTTCCGTCAGGTCAAAATCCTGATCGAGCGCTATCACGTGACCATCGGCGGCGCCCTGTGCGGCCTGACGGTGAAGATGAACTCGTTCGCCCGCATGTTCCCGCGGCCCAATTCGGGCGGCCCGGTCAAGCGCGCCGATTTCATGGCCTCGGAAATGATCCAGGGCATCGAACTGATCCGCAATACCGAGAAGCAGTACTCGGTGGAGAGCTAAGGTATACATCTCTAACGTGCCAAATTCGCATTGATTAGTTAACTTTAGATGGTACCGTTCCCGGGATCACAGCCTGCGGGCTTGTGTTTTCAGGGGAGGGGCTAATGAAAAGCGTATTTTTCGGGTTGGCGACTAAATATGATGATGGAATTGAAACGTCCGTCGCCATCAACGCTGCCAATGTGGTGCTGGAAGTCCATCGCACCGAATTGGGCTCGAGTCTGTGGCATCGTGTGGGTGCGGTCAGTGGCGAAACCATCCAGTGGGGCGGCTCCGTTCATTACGACGACGGTAAAACCCCGTCGGTGGCGCTGAACAGCCACAATGTGGCCGTGGAGGTTCACAAATCCCAGTCCAACAGCGGCCTATGGTGCCATGTGGGCACGGTGTCCAATGGCGGGGTGAAGTGGGGCAACTCCAGTCATTACGACGAAGGCGCCAATCCGTCGGTGGCCGTCAACGACGACGGCGTGGTGCTGGAGGTCCACAAATCCCAGTCCGATAGCGGTCTGTGGTGCCATGTGGGCAAGGTCAACGGCACCTCCATCAAATGGGGCGGCAGCGTCAAATTCGCTACTGGCCATGTGCCTCAGGTGGCCCTGAACAATTCGGGTGTTGCTGTCTGCGTCTATGAGGATGACAAGGAATTATGGTGCCGGGTGGGTCACATCCAGAACGACACCTCCATCCTCTGGGCCAATTCCACCAAATACGACACCGGCATCACCCCCTCTGTGGCCATCACCGATGACGGCGCCGTCATCGAGGTTCACCGGTCGGAAAAATACGTGGGGCTCTGGCGCCGCATGGGCCGCGTCAACGGCGACAGCATCGTCTGGGAAGACGGTTCCACTCAGTTCGACGATGGCGCCAAGCCGTCGGTGGCTTGTGCCGGCAATATGGCGGTGCAGACCCACGAATCCGAAGGCCTGCGCACCCTGTGGGCGTCCAACTGCCTGATCATGGACCGGGCGCGGTGGATGACCGACCGGCTGCAAGCCCTGGGCAGCAAGACCTTGAAGACCCTGGTGCTGCCCGCCTCCCATGATTCCGGCATGTATGAGGGCGGCTTTCAGATCGTGGGCAAGACCCAGGACCTTAGCATTTACGCACAGCTGGATTACGGCATTCGTTACTTCGATCTGCGGCCCAAATGGAATGGCAGCTCGTTCAACATCCACCACGGTTCCATCCCCGGCCCGGCCCTGACCGACGTGCTTAGTCAGGTCGCGCGGTTCATGCAAGGCGGCGGTAAGGAACTGGTGGTGCTGAAAATATCGCATTACGACAGTTTCGGTAGAGGCACCACCGTCTACGATAAGATGACCGCGCAGATCAAAGCCGCTCTTGGTACTTGGCTGGTCACCAAGCAGCAATTGGCTGGCAAGCGTTTAGCCGAAGCGCCGTTTTCGCAACTGGTCCAGAATGGCGGGCGTGTGGTGGTTGTGTGCGACGGCAGCGAGCCGGTGAACAGCCCGGTGGACGGCATCTGGGTCTATCGCGACTGGGATTCCAATAATCCGGCCCAGGGCGATCTGCGGGTGTTCGACGTGTATTCCAACACCATGTCGTACGACACCATGCAGGCGGATCAGTTTGACAAGTTCCGCACTTATACCGGCATGTGCAAGTACAGCAATGTTCCTTGCGACATGTTCCTGCTGTCGTGGACGCGGACCCCGCCCACGGATGTGTGGAACTTCTCCACCGAGGCCAACCGCAAGCTGGCTTCAGCCCTGAAGGAACTGAGCGTTCCCAACGGCTTCGGCCAGATCGTCAATTTGCTGTATGTGGATTACGTGGAGTATGCCCGCGTCACCGACGTGGCGGTAACCCAGAATGGCCTGAAAGGCTAGGGCGGGATAGGGCGGTCCCGGTGATCAGCGTCACCGGGACCGCCCTATGATCACACTTCGAAGCGGTTCTGGAACTCGCGGATTTCCCGCTTGCTCATGCCGTAACGCTCGGCGTCGGCCATGGTGGCCTTGCCGGCCAGCAGATCCTTGACCAGTGTCAGTTCCATGCGCGACAGGCGGCCGGCTTCCAACTGGTAGTCGCGGAAGGCTTCCGTGGTCACCGGCACCCAATCGGCCATGATATCCAGCATCTTTTCGGCATAGACGCGGATTTCGTATTGGGCGTGCACGTCGGCGCGCAGGCGCAGGAAGTGCATCAGATTGTGCAGATTGGTCTGCCAGTACATCTGGGTATAGGCCGATACCGGCAGGCCGATGCGGGCCAGTTCGCGGGCGATACCGATGCGGTCTTCGTCCATGGTGTTGCCGTCTTCATCGGCGTTCAGCAAGGTGTGATAGGACGCGAAGCTGCGGGTGGCGTCGTCCTTCAGCATGCGCAGGACTTCTTCCGCCTGCTCGGGCGTCAGATTGTCGCCGCGGCCCTGCTTGTTGTCCTTGGACTGCACCGCCAATTGGGCCGGATCGGGCATGTAGAACTCGTCCGGCAGGATGGAATAGCGGGCCGAATATTCGTTCAGGCTTGCGGTGCGGTGGCGCACCCATTGGCGCATGACGAAGATGGGCAGCTTGACGTGCAGCTTGATGACGCAGCCCTCGAACGGGCTGGTGTGGAAATGGCGCATCAGGTAACGCAGCAGCGAGCGGTCGTCGGCCACGCTTTTGGTGCCCTTGCCATAGCTCATGCGCGCCATCTGCAGCACCGAGACGTCGTCGCCCATGTAGTCCTTGACCGCGATGAAGCCGTGATCAAGCACCGGGTGATAGACGTTGAGGTGCTTTTCCATGCCCTCGGCGACGGGGCGGAAGGTGGCGGCCTGCTCGCGCACGGGCGCGTCGGCGGGCATGGGCTCATCAGCGGGCGGCTCGGGCTTATCGGACATGAAACTCTCCGCAAAGGATGAGGTGTTTTAGCCGAAGTCCAGGGGGGGCGCTACCCATTGCCGTAGGACCAGTTTTCCATGGCGCCCGACAAAAGCCCAACGTCTTGAAATTCGTGACTCTAGGTTCGCCGTTGGGGATTCGCGCCATCGCGCGGACGCTGGCAGTCCCGCTTGAGAATTTGGGGCAAAAGCACGGATGGTTTAACGGGTTTGCCCCCCATGACGTGGTTGCTCTCAATCCGCTGGATGCCAAATATTTCTCTATGCAGCCCGCGATCCGTAACCTTGGGGCTATAGACGATACGACTTCTAACCACCATGGCATTATTTCGCATCAGGACAAGGCAAGCGTTTGCTCGGAGATCGTGAGCGGATTCGACTAGGATCTATCTAAGGCCGCTCGCCCAACCGCTCCCGCGCCGCTTCCCATTCCTTGTGCATGACCTTGGCGCCGCGCGTGTCGTGGTTGCGCACGTGCTCTTGGTAGCGGCGGTGGTAATAGCCGTTGACGCCGACCTTCTTGGCCTCGCGGTCCCAGGCGATGCGCTGGCAGTCCAGCTTGATGCGGCAGGGTTCGCCGCAGGTGTCGGCAGAGGCTTCGGTGGGGGCGCCGCAGATTTTACAGGGCAAGAATTTTCTCCAATCCAGCCACGGTGACGCGGTTGCGGCCATTGGCTTTGCTGCGGTACAGCGCCTTGTCGGCCTCGGCCAGCAGATCGGCGATGGAGGGGGCGGGTTCAAGGCGGTGGTCGGCGGGGGCGATGGTGTCGGCGCCGATGCTGACGGTGAATTGTAGGGTTTGGCCGTCGGGCAGGGGCAGTCGGATGCGCTCGACCTGACGGCGCAGGCGTTCGGCGATGACGGCGGCGCCGGCGGTGCCGGTGTTGGGCAGGGTAACGGCGAATTCCTCGCCGCCGCAGCGGCCCAATATGTCGGGCTCACGCAGGGCGGTGCGGCAGGCGGCGACGAAGGCGCGCAGGGCTTCGTCGCCGATGGCGTGGCCCCAATTGTCGTTGATGCGTTTGAAGTGGTCGATGTCCAGGGCCAGCACCGACAGCGCCCGGCCCATGCGCCGGGCGTGCTCCAGTTCCAGGCCGGACAGATGGTGGAAGTGGCGCAGATTGGCGACACCGGTCAGCGGGTCCAGGGCGGCCAGCACTTCCATCTCGGCGGCGTGCTGGCGGGTGTCGCTGAAATCGCGCAGGGTCAGGGCCAGATCGGCCACGCTGCCGTCTTCGGTCAGCACCACCGGCACCCGGTCGATGACCAACCGCAGCAGATTCGCGCCCGAGGATGTGGCGCCCGAGGACGCGTCCAATCCCGTGGCGCAGGGATAGGCGCCCACCACTAAGCGGTCGTCGCCAATGGGCAGCACTAGGCGCTGCCACGTCTCGGCGGTTTGCGCGCCGAAATCGGCGGTGTAGGACCGCCATAGCGGGCGCACAATGCGGCGCACATAGGAATATTCAAATTCCAGCATGCCGCGCCGGTCCGCCGGCAGGATTTCGGTGGGCAGCACGTCGATGCTCAGGCCGGTCAGGTCGGTGCCGAAATGGCGGATGAAGGCGGCGCCGTAATGGCTGTAGCGGGCGTGCGGGCCGTCGAATTCGATGATCAGCAAATGGTCCGTGTGGTCAGCAAAGCTGTCCATCGGGCTACGCGGCATCTGCCCCGACGCCAAGGACCGGCGCCAGCATTCCAGCAGGTCAATCAGCCGTGCATCCATGACCGTGGCAACCAGATCGTCCAATGTGCCTCCTCCTACGCTGTGGAAGGGTTAGCACAATTGAACGTTGGCGAACATGGCTGTGGTGGCATGGTGTATGCTTCCTTTATGGGGCATGTTCCCCAGGAGGTCTGCCATGTCCCCTCGCCTTCTCGCCGCCGTTCTTGCAGCCCTTTCCCTCGCCGCTTGCGCCGGTGATGACACCCGTGAACTGGTCGGCGCCAGTTGGGATGCCAACCCCGAAGCCATCGGTGTGGTGGAAAACGAATTCAACGCCGTCGCCGATTACAAATGCCGGGGTGGCTGGGATACGGTCTCCCAATCCCAAAGTCAGGAAGATGGGCGCTATATCACCAAGCGTCTCATCCGCTGCCGCGACCCGCGCCCCTAAGTCCATTCCCACATAAAGATATCTTTATATCATGTTGCGTTTCTTCCAAGGGGCTGGTACAAGCACCCTCAGGACACATCCCCCTGGAAGGGCGCAGACACTCATGACCGATTTTAAGGTTGCCGACATCAAGCTGGCCGCGTGGGGCCGCAAGGAATTGGATATTGCCGAGAGCGAGATGCCCGGCCTGATGTCCACCCGCGAGGAATTCGGCCCGACCCAGCCGCTGAAGGGCGCCCGCATCGCCGGTTCCCTGCACATGACCATTCAGACCGGCGTGCTGATCGAGACCCTGAAGGCCTTAGGCGCCGACATCCGCTGGGCGTCGTGCAACATCTTCTCGACCCAGGACCACGCCGCCGCCGCCATCGCCGAGGCCGGCATTCCGGTGTTCGCCGTCAAGGGCGAGAGCCTGGAAGAATACTGGGATTACACCCACCGCATCTTCGAATGGGCCGATGGCGGCAGCCCCAACATGATCCTGGATGACGGCGGCGACGCCACCCTGATGATCCATCTGGGCATGCGCGCCGAGAAGGATTTGTCGGTCCTGGCCAACCCCACCTGCGAGGAAGAGGAGGTGCTGTTCGCCTCCATCAAGAAGAAGCTGGGCACCGATGCCACCTTCTATTCCCGCAACGGCGCTTCCATCCGTGGCGTGACCGAAGAGACCACCACCGGCGTGCACCGTCTGTACGAGATGGAGAAGAAGGGCACCCTGCTGTGGCCGGCCATCAACGTCAACGATTCGGTGACCAAGTCCAAGTTCGACAACAAGTACGGCTGCCGCGAATCCCTGGTTGACGGCATCCGCCGCGCCACCGACGTCATGCTGGCCGGCAAGGTTGCCGTGGTCGCCGGCTTCGGCGATGTGGGCAAGGGCTCGGCCGAATCCCTGGCCAGCCAGGGCTGCCGCGTCATCGTCACCGAGATCGACCCCATCTGCGCCCTGCAGGCCTGCATGGAAGGCTATGAAGTGGCGACCATGGAGCAGGCTGCTCCCCGTGGAGACATCTTCGTGACCACCACCGGCAATGTGGACGTCATCACCGTCGACCACATGCGGGCCATGAAGGACCGCGCCATCGTCTGCAACATCGGCCACTTCGACAGCGAGATCCAGGTTGCGGGTCTCAAGAACTTCAAGTGGAACAACATCAAGCCGCAGGTTGACGAGATCGCCTTCCCCGACGGCAAGCGCATCCTGCTGCTGGCCGAGGGCCGTCTGGTCAATCTGGGCTGCGCCACCGGCCACCCGTCCTTCGTCATGAGCGCCTCCTTCACCAATCAGGTGATGGCGCAGATCGAATTGTGGTGCAACCCGACCAAGTACGAGCGCAAGGTCTACGTTCTGCCCAAGTGGCTGGACGAGAAGGTCGCCGCTTTGCATCTGGGCAAGCTGGGCGCCACGCTCACCGTGCTGAACCAGAAGCAGTCCGACTATATCGGCGTCGCCGCCGAGGGCCCGTTCAAGCCCGAGACCTACCGCTACTAAGAACGCCGCTTCGGCGTGCCAAGGCCCTTCCCGGCGACGGGGAGGGCCTTTTCATTTTTCGGAAAGGTTTGTTCCCGGTTCCGGGGATGGGCGCTGCCTGTGCGCAGAAAAACCGCAGGTTTCTCCCATTCTTCTCGCAGCTACAGAACTGGTACGGCGCTTGCTGAATAGGCTCGCAGGAATTCAACGCGAAGCGAGCGTTTGCCATGAAGCATTTCATTCTCGAGACCCTGGTTGCCGCCGTGCCCGGCATGGCCTTCTACGTCTTCGGGGCAGCCTGGTTGCTGTCCGGCACCGTTCCGGGCTGAGGTCTCGGCACGCATTCATTGGATTTTAAGCAAATCCGCATGAGTGCAGTGCTGTGCAGTATGGGGTTTCCGATTCCGCATTCGGAGGTTTTGGCTTCCATCGGATAGGTTTCCCTAGCAGCCTGTCGGACTCGCGCTTTCAGTGGAGTGCCTGGAGCGGTAGCTCCGCTGAATCGGCTGGGATTGGGGTGTGATCGCAAGTCGTACGGGATGCGAGTCTATGGGGCCGGATTTGGCGTGAAAACGAGTCTGCCTTTGGGCGAGGAGATGTGAATCTATGGAGGGCACCTTGAAGGAGGGCGCCATGGTTCCATTTTCCCATCTTCTGGCCGCGCTGGCGGACGTTCCCGATCCACGGCGGCGACAGGGCAAGCGGTATCCGCTGCCGCATT
>JACMKT010000197.1 GCA_014380005.1 Rhodospirillales bacterium | reverse complement strand
TCGGGGGCTCCTGGCCCCCCCCCCCGGGGGTTTTCCCACACCCCGGGGGGGGGCGTCTGGGGCGGGGGGGCCCGCCCGGCCCCCCCGCGCTTCAATCCGCCGAAGCTCCTCAGCCTTGCGGGCTTGTTCCGCCTGACGGTTCTCTTCCGCCTGACGCGCGGGCGCCACCGGCTCAGGAGTCACGACTGGAGGAGCCGCCTCCGCCTGACGCGCGGGCACCACCGGCTCAGGGGGCGCGACCGGAGGAGCTGCCTCCGCCTGACGCGCGGGCACCACCGGCGCAGGAGTCACGGCCGGAGGAGCCGCCTCTGCCTGACGCGCGGGCACCACCGGCGCAGGTGTCACGGCCGGAGGAGCCGCCTCTGCCTGACGCGCGGGCTCTGGCTTGCTCGGAGTCTGCACGGCGGGAGGGATCACGGCCACGTCCGGGCCGCCCTTGTCCTTGCCGAGCAACAGCCAGCCGACGCCAAGCGCCGCCAGCACGGCAACAGCGGCAATCAATCCTGTCCGGGACGAATTTGCTGCTATGACAGGGACCGCCACGGGGATGACCGGGGCCTTTACCTCGGTCACCACGGAGGCTGCCACAGGCGTCACCACAGAAGCCACAGCCGCAGCAGCCACAGGGGCGGCGACAGCGGCGGCGGCCTGCGGTTCCACTTGGCGGGTCAGGCGCTGGCTGGGGGGGGCAGCCGCCACGCCACCGCCACGGCTTGAGGTAACAGACGGGGCAATATTGCGCCAGGGAAGACCGGCAACGACAGTGGCCCCGGATGGGAACAATAATTCAAAGCGATAGGTGCCCGGCTGCATGTGATCGACAAGATCGGGGCCGATCAGCAGGCGCAATCCGTTCTCCACCACCTCGACCGTATCGGCCTGAAGATCGGTGCGCCCGGCCTGCCACCCAAGCGGACTGAGGAAATGGCCCTGGTGGTCAATGGCGAATTGCACCTGCGCCGCATCGGCTGGCGGCACCAATTCATTGATCTCGATGATGGCATTGCCGGGTCCCTTGGACCTGTCTTGCCGCGCTGAAACTTTCACGCCTTTTCTCCCCTCAGGCCATTCCCGCCAGGATGTCACCAAGAATTCGGTTTTGCGCCGGGTCGAACGTCAGCCCGCCTTCGAAATCGACGTTCCCGCCAATCAGCGCCACCAGCGAGGCAATCCAGTCGCGGTAATACTGCACGTCGTATGCGGCCTGGTCTTCGGCCACGACCGGGAAGCCGCCCACTTCGGGATGGGGCTGGAACACAGCCAACTCGCGCCCGCCGATGGAAACGCGGCGACGCTCGGGCGGTACTTGGCGCGGGTCGAAGCCCAGCCAGTCCACGTAGGAATTGATCGCGACCGAGGCACGGCTGGCCTGCTTCCACACCAGCTTGTCGCGCTTGATGTTACGGAAGCGCGAGGCGATGCGGATCTCTTCCTCAATCTTGGCGTCAACCCCCAGGCGTGCTGCACCCACCGCCAATTCATGAATGAAGCTGCCGAATTCCTGGGGAGGAATGCCGAAGAATGCCTGCATGTGCTGATTTTCGGCCAAGCTGGTCATACGATCGATCCAGAACTTCTCGACCTCGGCCGCGCGGATGGCCGCCGCATCCTTAGGAGGCTTCTTCGCCTTGGCGGTGTCGTCACAGGTCTCTTCCTCAAGCACCGGCGCGGCTGCACCAAAGATGTCGCCAAGCAAATCCACGGCCGAGAAGCCGGTGCCGACAATTGTCGGCGCCGGTGCCGCACTAACCGCCCCGCCGCCGTCCTCGACATCAAACTCGAAATCATCCACACGAAAAAACAGATCATAAAGTTCATGGTCGGCGATTTGCAGCGCCCGCAGCAGCCGTCCGAAGCGCTGGGCTTGGGAATTGGCCGCCAAACGGCCAGCAATCGTCCTGGCTAATTCGTTCTTGACCTTACGCTCTTGCTCTTTGTCGTCGCTGCGGAAATACAGCGCCAACCGGCCCGACAGGCGGCGGCGTTCCTCGGCAAGGCTGCCCTGGATTTGCCGGCGCTTCAGATCGGGATTGCACAAGGGACGCAGGCGCTGGCGCAAATAGCCGATGCCGCCATCGTTCAAACTCATGGCGGCGTTCCATGCCTCTTCGCAATCGGCGACGTGGCGGGTGACCAGGCTGCTGCGTAGAAAGCCGGTCTTCAATTCACCCACATAGGCTTCCTGCTCAGCCCGCAATGCCAGTTCGCGCCCCTCGGCGTCGTACTGGAACAGGGCCTCGGCGCGGACGTTGGGATTTCGCACCCAATAGACGTTGTCGAACGCCTTGCCCTGGCGCCAATGCTCCACCCAATCGCCTATGCCGCCGAAATAGCTGGTCAGCGACGCCTCGATGCGGGTGTTCCACCGGCTTTCTTCAGATTGCGCAGCCCCCTTCTTCTTGACGAATTCCATGTCGAATTTCGTCATCACGAAGAACAGGGTGGTGGGCACGTCAGCGCGCCGGTCGACCGTATCGCCGTGGGTAGCGCGCACCCAGGCATCAATGACCTTGGGCAGCGTTTGCACTTCGGCCGGACCTGGGCCGATGCACAACAGCATGGATGTCAGTTCCCGCTCGGCACAATAACGCTCGAACAAATAGGCGACCTTGCCGCGCAGGAACAGTTCCTCCAGCGCATCGCCCGAAGCCAGGGTCCGTTGGATGTCGGTGTTTTTTTTGCGCGAACGATAGCCGGGGAAGTCGAGAAGATCGGTGTAATCGAAGAAATCATCGGGCTTGTTGACCATCACCACCGTGATCTCGGCGGTCAAGGCGGTCACCTGCGCCCGCGGCAAGGTGGCGCGGCGGCCGTTGCTGCCAACCACATCGAGCCCGCCCGAGCTGGACTCATCGGCCAGTCCGGCCAGAGTCGCCACGTCGATGATGCTGGCTTCGCGCGGGATCAGGGCCGATAGCGGACAAAACGCCTCGGGCGCGAAGTCGATTTGAGCCAAGGCTGCCTGAAGGCGGGCGAACAATTCGTTGAAGCGCGTGACGCCATTCCAGATCAGCCCGAACAATTGCGCCCGGTCAGCGATGCCGAGACGCGGGGCCAATTCTTTCGCCCGCACCCAATAGGCAGATTCCAGCATCTGCACTCTGGCGCAGTGGCGGAAATTATCCCGGAAATATTCGTGCAGGTCGCTGAGATCGTCGGCATCCGGTGCACCGCCAACGCCAACGCCCTGACGGCTGGCCAAGGCATCGAGGGCCTTGCCCAAGGCGGCGGAGTCAGGCGTGTCCTCGTGGTTGAAATCCTCGAAATAGGAATTTCCCAGGATCTTGACCAGATCGGTCTCGGACAGCAGCCGCAGCTTTACCGGATAGCCTTGGGGCAGGCCGGGCGGGCGGGTCATGGTGAAGCGGGTGACCAAGCCGGTGGATTCCTTGCCGCCTTCCGGGTTGATCTCGGAAACGAAATCGGGGCGGGCATCACCGAACTCAGCCAGCAGATTGCCATCATCTCCGCGCGCCAGAGCCGAAATCAAATAGGACTTGCCGGACTGACTGGGACCGAACACGCCGACGCACATTTTGCGCTCGGCCGCCGCGCCAAGCTTCCTCAGCTGGCGGATGGACCGGCGGATTTCGGCGGTCAAGACCTCGGCCTCGTTGCGGACCAGTCCACGGTTATCGTCGATCCATCCGATGGCCTTTTCGGCCAAATCGGCGGACCCGCGGCATGCGGTGGCCAGGCTGCGATCTTCCTCGAACATCTTCCTTTTCCCCCTCAATCCGCTAGACGATGTTGAAGATGCCGGTGTCGAGCCAGAACCCTTCGTCTGATGGCAAAGTCTGCAACCGCACCTCCAGATCGCCTGGATGAACGGGCGCCCCGTCGCGCATCAGGATTTCCTCGATGACCAGTTCACCCTCGTCGCGGGGCGGGGCGTTGGTTGCCTCTTCGTCGAAGGCGGCAACGCGGTAATTCAGCCTCAACGTATAAGGCAGCCGGCCCTGAGCATTGGAGCGGGCTTCGGAATGAGCGAAATCGATCATGTAAAAGCGTGTGGTGGTCCAGCGTTCAGCGTCGATCTGGCGGTACCCCACAGCCAGCGGCCCCGAAAAGGTCACTTCCTTGGTGTATTCGCGTTCCTCGACATCGTTGACATCGACGGTCAGCCACACTTTCGACCGTGTCAGCTTGCTTTCCAGGTCCATTTCACCGATGAACCGGGCCGTCGAGCGCAAGCGCATGGACGAGGTGTCGAGGGCAAAGCCCTCCAAATGCCCCTCGGCCAGAGCCGCGAGAATGGCGCCCACCACCACAGTCGTCTTAGGGTCCTGAATACGGCCGGTGTGATCAGCAAAGGGATACCAACGGCCAACGCGGAAATCGTTCATGGAGATGATACGGTCTGCAGGAACCGGCAGTTTGGCCAGCACGGTCGATAGCACGGCCGGCCAACGGCTGGGCCGCCCGGTCAGAAGCAGCAAGTCACAGTCGTAGAGATGCACGATTTCGCAGAAATCACTGAGAATGCGCGACATCTCATTGACCACAGTGCGGTCGATGCCCGGAATATTGATGCGCATATCCACGTCAAGCAGACTGAATTCGCGCAGGCCGGCTTGCCGGATCGGTTCCTCAATATAGGCCAGAACCTCTTCCGACGGCATGGCCTCAGGTTTGAACAGACTGCGCAAGGACCGGGTCAGCGATGGCTGCGGCATGCGCATGTCGGCTGCTTCATAAAGGTCCAGCAAGGCCAGACCGATGGGTGCCGCGACCTGACGGGCAAATTGGGCGCGGTGGTTGCGCTCCATCTGAGCTTGGCCAAGCACATCGCGCCCAAATAGCCCGGCGAGGATTCCGCGCGGGTCGGGCAGTCCGGCTCGCCCGAGGTGATCGCGCAATTCCTTGAGGAAATGATCCTCGATAACCGACCCAAGAACATCGTCGCCAGCGATGTTGAAACCATCGCGGAAGGTCAGATGGGCGCGGATGCGGCCAGCGCTTGAATCATCGCCAAGCACTTCGAAGGTGGAGATGCTGAGATCGGCGGTCCCGCCGCCCACATCGATGCTGGCGACCCGAAGACTGGCATTGTTGCCAAAGCCCTCGCGCTGCTTGCCAAGCAGCCGGAAGAAATAATGAACGTCACCCTGATATTTCTCGGACAATTCATTATAAAGCAGGACCAGTTGCGAGACCGTGGCCTCGTCCCAATCACAGCGGACTTCCGGGCTGAGGCGGTAATCAGGCCGTTCAAGCTTGGCACTGCGCCGACCGCGTTCCACGTACCAGCGGTCATGCCAGCCCAGCGATCGCCAGACCATGCCCACCGCCCAATTGGCCCAACGCCGGTAAATCTTCTGTTCCGCCAGCGGCATGGCGGTGGGAACGGCGATCAGCACACGGCGCAAGCGCCGCGGAATGTCCGCATGCTCGCGGGTGGCACGCTGGGCGGGCGAATTGATGGTCACCAGCGCGTGCAACAACACCTCGCTGAGCAAGAACATCATCAACGAACTGCGGGTGAAGCGGGATTCGAAAGCGACGTCCTTCGATTGCTTGCGCAAGATGGGGTTGCGCCGCGCCGCCGGTTCATCGAGCCGGTCGAGGGGTGAGCCTTCCTTGTTGAGATACTGGACATAGATGCCGCGCGTCACCGGGGGTTCGCGCAGTCCATCGGACTGGACACCGTTCAGGCGCCATTGCTGGACGCGCGCCCGTTCATCCCACAGGTAACGCTTGGGGCTGGACATGCCGGTACTGCCCTCGCCACCCCAGGCCTGGGTGCCCAGCCGCACGGCTTCAGGGCCAACCCTGACCACCGAAGGCCACACGAAAGCCTCGGTTTCCCGCCCCGATCGCAGGCTCAGGCGGGCATTGCCGAACTCCGCCTCGGCAAACTCGATACGGGTCTCGAATGGATCGGTATAGACCCGCTCCGGCTGGCTGAGGTCGCGCACCTTCAACACGTAGCTGTCGTTGAGATTGGTGGAGGCCTGCGGCCGGGTCTCGATCAGAATGCCGCAGGTGCGCGAATTGCCGATGTCGAGGATAAGATCCACGTCGATGGGGGTGTATTGCGCCGGGTCAATGATCCGCACGGTGGGAATCCCGGCGACCTGATGCAGCACCTCAAGAAAGGTCAGGTAGCAGGCCAGATGCTCAAGGACATAATCGTCTTCGTCCGGTCGGGCCTTGCGGCCCTTACGCAATGCCGTCTTGAAGGCTTCATGGTCCGCGCGCAGCCACTCGTCCACCCAACCGCAATTCAACAACCAAGCATTGTCGCGCTCCTGGTGGGCCAGGGAGAACTGGGCGTTCTCATTGGCGTCTTCCGTCGATAGGGCGAAATAGGGCTCACGCTCGGGCGGACGCTCCTCCACCACCGTATCGAAGGCGATCACCGCTTGGTAGATATCGCCCCCGCCGGTTTCGCTCGGGGCCTTGACCACCCGCACGCGCGCCCAATTGCTGGGCCCCTGTTCAAATTGCGGCGCCCCATCGGGCCAGCGGTCGGGCTTGATGCGGAAAAACGGCAGCGGAACCCAGCGATCCAGGAACACCGCCATGGCCTTGTTGGCGCCCACCTCGTAATCGGGCACGCCTTCCTTGCCGGAAACGCGATCCACATGGGCCTGCTGTTCGTCATCCCATTCCAGGCAGAACAGGTCACGGGGAACATAACCATCGGCATCGGGCGGCACCGGGCGCACCTGCTCGCGGAAATGCAACCTCATGCGCGCCAGCGGGGCGAGATCCAGTTCGAGATCAAGAAATTGCGGCGTGCCCCCGGCAATAAGGCTGATCAACGACGTCTTGCGATTACCTGCACTCATCCACCAACTCTCCGCCCCATCATTCCGCCCGGCGGAATACAGCCGTTGTCGGACCCGCCTCATTCTGCCAATGACAATCCGCCCGCCCGTCGTCCTTCGACTGGCAGCGGACGAATTCGGTTGCGTAGGACTGCCCGTCGTTACATGACGCCGACCCCACGCTTATGCTCAGCGTTCCAGCCCCGTCGATCCTTGCCAAGACCGAGCCGGTGCAGGCTTTTGCCCGCTCGCGGTAATTGACGTTTCCACCACCGACACGGTCGAAGCAGTACAGCACCGTCACCCGCTCGCCGGTCTTGGCATTTTGAAGGCCCGTGTCGTTGTTCCAGCACCCGTCAAGGAAGCTGAGATCGCCGGTTTGGCGTGCCGAAGGGGGAATAACCAACGCACTGCCCTTGACCGGAACGGATGCCACCGGCCTGGGGCAGCGCTGCCGCTTGAGGTTCAGGGTTTCCCTCAGCAGAGAAATTTCCGACCGAAGCAGCTCTTCGCGGCCCAATTCCTCCGCCAAATCAGGAGGAGAGAAGCCAATGGATGCGCCCCGCCCAGAAGAGAGCCAATAGAGTGCCACCAAAGCAACCCCCACAAGCACTCCGACCGAAACAGGAAAGAGCCAACGCATATATCGCGGCCTTTCCACGGCTGACTCTCCTAATTTGCGAATAATCTATCCGGCACGCTACCCCATACCCACACGTGCATACAAACACTTTTGAGCGTTTTGACGACAAAACGCCTACAGCTGTTCGACACCGAGTTGCCGGTAAAGTTCTTCACCGTCAGCTCACCTTGCTGGGGCTGAATTGACCGCTCAGCCATCAATCGGTCGCCAACATCGTCGGTTCATCAAAAATCACCGACGACCGCCTCAAGGTGCATCTGAACGCGTTGATCCACCGGCTGCTGGAGGAGATCAAGGGACGCTTCCAGATTCTGATCGCCAAGCATACCGGCGATGGCTTCTTCATCTGCGGCGTGGATGCTACCGAAATGGCCGAGGCCGCCCTGTCGGTGAAAGACCGGTTCCGCACCACCGATTGGCAGCGGAACGACTTCCCTGATCCGGTCGCGATCCGGATCTGCGTCGATCTCCAGAAGGTCACGTTGGTGGAAGAGGCTGGCTCGATCGTTGACGTTACCAGCAGCGGGATCGACCGGGCGGCTCGTATCGAACCCGTCGTCGATCCCAATCAGGTGTGGTGCTCGGATCACTACTTTGCCCAGCTGAGACGCGAGCATGTCCGTAACATTGCAGGCACCGGCATTGGACGGCGCCAGTTGGCCAAGGGAGCTGGAGAGTCTGACCTGTTCGCGCTGCACTGGGCGCACGAAACAATATCGCCGCCAGTGCCAGCGCACCAGCAGTCGGTCGTAGCACCTCAAAGCTCGGCCACTATTCCCAGGATCAAGCGGAAGATTGGCGACGCGGAACGGGACCAGTTCGCCGCCGATGGCTTTGGGGATATCACCCGCTACTTCGAGGCAGCCCTCAAGCAGGCGGAGGGGGACCAGGCACCCCACGTCCAATGCCGCTTCAGCCCTGTGGACGCCACCAAATTCACGGCTGAAATCTACGTGGACGGCAAAAGCCGGACGCGATGCAAAATATGGCTGGCGGGCACTGGCAGAGAAATCCGCTTCTCCCATGGGCAGGCGCAGATCGACCATGACGGGTCGTATAACGAAAGCCTACACGTCGATGACGATGGCATCGATATCTTCTTCAAGGCCATGGGCATGGCGTTCATGGGGCGGGAACGCGAGCCGCTCGCGCCCGCTCAGGCCGCGGAATACCTTTGGGAAGCGTTTACACGATATCTGACCTGATAATTGTCCGCCCCACCATCCGCCTAACGCAGTAAGCCCCCTGGGCTGTTAGCAACTCGGGAAAGGGTATGGGATACAATTTGGGATACAGGCCAAAAGCTAACTACCTGATTTATAACGATTTCAACAACATAGTCCCGGCAAAACTAGTCCTCCCTAAACTTGAGCCCCAGCCTCGCGCTTGGGCTTTTTTTCTGTGTTTTCAACACGTTACGAATTTCAGCACATTCTCAAGTACCCGAGAATGCACCCGACCGTGTACCCGAGTTTCCGCCAAAAGGGCTCCCGAGGGTATCCACGGGAGGTGTCCGCAGGTCACAGCCAACTCATTGATTTCCATGGATGATGCGTCGAAGGTGGCAGCCGAGCTTCCACTGCGGTGGTCAGTCCCGCACTGCCGAAATCGGGGCAGCTCGGAATAACGGCACACCGTATCTGGCCGGCTTCCCATGGAGAGCGCAACGATCCCGCACGCTTCGGTTGACAGCCATCGCCACATGATCAGAATCCATCGGACAGGGACTGGATATCCGAAATGGCAAAGAAGACCGATGAAGCGCCAGCCAAGCTGCTGACGCACCATGTGTTCCTCGACACGGATGTGTACCGCCAGCTCGGGCACAACTACGACAGCCCCGTCCTGAACGCGCTGGGCGCCGCGGTCGAGGGCAGCGGCCTTGTTCTGCACGCCACCGACATCACGCTCGCCGAGATCCGTCGTCAACTCCGCGATTTCGTCGCCCAGACGGCCCAGGAATTGAAGGCCGTCCGCAAGAAGTACGGACGCTGGAGGAAGCAGCTTCCCGACACCGTGAAGGCGGACATCCCCGAGTTGGACGCGGCTGCGGTCGCCGAGGCCGCCTTCGAGAAGCTGCACGACCGGATACGTTACGACTGGAACGCTCAAATCCACATCGCGACCGACATCCACGCAGCAGACGTCTTCAAGATGTACTTCGACAAGGTTCCCCCGTTCGCCCATCCGGACTCCAAGGAGTTCCCGGACGCGTTCGTCGTGAAGGCGCTGGAGAAGTGGTGCCGCGACAACGGCGAGAAAATGTACGTGGTGACCAGGGACAAGGCGATGACGGAGACTGTCCGCGCAGCCGAGATCCTGATCCCCATGGCCACCCTCGAAGACGTCCTGGACGCCCTCGCCGCCACCGAGACCCCGGACATCCGCGAGAAGGTCGAGTGCCTGCTGTCGAAGCCAGAAGTCGTGAGGGGACTCCACGACGGCATCGGCTGGTGCATCGACGAACTGATCCCTGTGTACGTCGGCGACTCGTTCACCGACGGCGAGGTCACCGGCCACGCGATGCGGAGCGGCGACGTGGAGATCGCCGACTTCAAGGTCGTCGCGGAATCGCCGAAGGAGTTCGGGGTGCTGATGGAGGCGACAGTCCCTATCATGGTCAACGTCGCTTTCGACGACATGTCTTCCGCGTCCTACGACCGCGAGGACGGCATCTATTACGGCGTCGAGCATGGGGCCGCGGAGTTCGAGGCTGATCCGGAGATCAGGGTTTTCGCGCGACTCACCCGCAATCCGCCCGGGGTTGCCAGTGTCAGGATCCTCAGTGGCGAGGTCGAGGTCAGCGAGCCATACGACGATTACATGTGATGAAGCGGCCGATGATTTGCCGTTACTCACTATAAAATCTTTGACGTCGGTCCCCATGGCCAAATATCCAAGAAGCTGGAAGCAACCACGAGGACTTCATCCATGAACCGTTCCGAACTCACGGCCGCCGTGGCCGACATCACAGGCCTCCCGAAGTCGAAGGCCGAGGAGGTCGTCGGCGCTGTCTTCGAGACTCTCGCCGAATCCCTAAAGGGCGGCGACGGCATCCGTCTCGCCGGCTTCGGCACCTTCGACGTCGTTCAGAGGAACGCCCGCAAGGGCCGCAATCCGAAGACCGGCGAAAAGATCGCTATCCCGGCCGCCAGGAACCCCGTCTTCCGCGCCGGCAAGGGGCTGAAGGATGCGGTGAACGGCGGCTGACTTTCAGGGGAGTGGCAGCATCGCCCCGTCAAGGCCCGCCAATGCGGGCCTTTTCGTCGGCAATGTCACATGTGGTCATGAATGCATGGCGTCATGACAACCACCGCAAGGAACCGTCTTGACGGGGCGGCCCGCGCGGATGATCGTCTGAGGGTTGCATTACCAAAGGCGAGGGCATACGAAGATGACGCTGCTGAACGACGAGGAGACCGGGGCGCTTGCCATAGAGCGGATGATCTTCCACGTCGTGAGGCCGGAGTCGGAGGATCCCCTTTTCCTTGCCGAGGTCGATCCGCCGCAGTTCACCGACTTCTTCGTCGAGCGGGTGAAGGAGACCGTCAAGGGGGCCGCGTACCACTTCGCGCCCGGATCGGGGATGCCCGCGCTCCTGCGCCGCGCCCTTGCCGTCGGCGACGGCGACGAGTTCGTCAAGGTGTCGAGGGAGATCGCGGCCCGCTTCAAGACCAAGGTCAAGACCGACAGGCGGTTCGCCCCCGGCGTCCTCATGCTCTTCGTCCTCAACGTAGGCGGCGAGCGTCTGGCCGCCATCATCAAGTACGAGCACCAGCAGGTCATCTCGTACTCGTACCTGAAGGACGAAAACGGCAACCCGGTGCTCGACGCCGACGGGAACCCCGTGCCCGACCTGAAAAGCCTGATGGACACCTTCACCAAGGATCGGAAGTCCATGCAGAAATCGGCGGTCATCCGCCTCGGGCGGGCCGGCGCCGAACACGAGGAGGCGAAGAAGGACCGCCTGGTCGTCATCGACCATTCGTCGGGCCGCTACCGCGACGCCAGCCAGCACTATGTCAATTTTCTCGACATCAAGCGGGCGATGGAGCAGACCGAGATGACCCAGCGGCTGGAAGACGCCGCCGTCGAGGCCATCAAAGCCCACAAGGACGAGGTCCCGCGCGACGTCGCGCTGGCGCCGAAGCGGTACGTGCGCGAGGCCATGGCGAGGATGGACGGATTCGACCATGAGAAGCCCGAGGAGTTCCTCGGGGCGATCGTGCAAGGTCTGGCTCCTGAAGCCCCCATCCTGAAGACCTTCCAAGGCAAGCTCTCCGGATGCGGGCTCGCCACCGAGGCGTTCCAGTTCGAGGGGGCGAGAAAGCCGAGCGCCGACTTCCGCAAGGTGGTCACCGACGAAAAGGTGGTTCTGCTTTTCAGCAAGAACCATCAAGATGAGGGCGTGGTGAAGATCGAGAAGCAGGAAGGCGGCGGCGTCACCATAACGGTGCAGTCGACCGGGTTGGCGGGGGAAGATGAACTCGACAGAATGCCCCGCATCTCTGATTGACCTCCTCGGAGCCGCCCCCAGGACCACCGAGACGGTCGCCACCCTGAAAATCGCCCGCAACGTGGACGCTGACCGGGTCGAAGCGGTCATCCGCGCCGTCGAGGCGTTCCGGGCGGCGAAGGGGTGGTCGGTGTCGCTGCGGGACGCCGAATACGAGGAGATCAGCCCCGAGGGCGTCGCCGTGGGGGAGCTGCACCTGACGGTCGGCAAACCCGTCGGAGGGCGGGTGTTCTTCGCCACCCTCGACGGGTTCCGCGACCACCTGCGGGACCCGGCCCTGTCGGCTGCGTCCGAGGTGCTCGTCTTGACGATCGGGACCTCCTCTCCATTCTCCACCCGCAGGTTCAGGGTAGAGCCTTGGGACGGGACGCCGATGGATGGCCTGCCGCCGGTCACGCCCGATCCGGCGAACGAACCCGGCGACCCCAGACGGGGACTGGTCAGGGACCTGACCGGGGCCGAGGTGCCGGAGGATCCGCTTCGCTGGCTTCCCCTCGCCCCCCACGGGGCCGGAACGGTCTGGGAGGCATGGCGCGGCGAGGCCGCGAAACGGCTCGCGCTCCTGTTCGCCACCGAGGTCTGGTCCGAAGGCGGGAAGCTGATGGTCCGCCTCAACGGCGCTCGGAAACGCGATTTCGAGTTCGACGCGGAGATGCTGGGCGAAGGGGCCTTCCCCCGGATCGCGGAGGCGGCCGAATGGCTGGTCATGGAGCGCGGCGCGGACGCGAGGCATGAGATGTTCACCCGCCGCCTCGCGGCCGTCATGCCCGAGGGGACTTCCTGGTGCGGCGCTCTTCCCGGCCACTTGCCGGAGGCGTTGGAGGGAGCGCGGATCGACTTCCGCGCCTACGCCCGCTCCAAGTCGGCCGAGACGCTGAAGGCCATGGCCGACCTCCGCAAAGCCGTCGGCGACGACGTCGGCCGCATCGTGGAGCGGACCCAGCGGCTGTCCAACGGATTCGTGGCGAGCATCGTCGCCCTCGCGGCGGGACTTGGCCTGCGGCTGGCGCTGACGGCCGCCAAGGGCGACGCCACGGGGGCCGCCATCGTGCTGGGCATCGTGGTCCTCGCCGTGATGTGGGCGGGAGTGCTCCTCCAGCGGAACGTAAGCGGGAAGTCCCTCCGGGACGACCTGAGGAACATGCGGAAATGGCACCGCAGCGTCCACGTCGCCCTCAGCGGCAAGGAATACAGGGAGCTTGCGGTGAAGCCCATCCGCGACGCGGTCCGCCTTTACAAGGTCACGGCCAGCCAGACCATCTGGGGCCTGTACGCAGCCTCCGCGATCTTCTTCCTGATCCTTATATTCATGCCCTCGATCAAGGGGCAGTGACGCCGCCCGATGTCCACCCCCTCGAAGCCCATCGTATGGGGCACTCCCTCGACGTGGATGCCGTTGGTCACGGACTGGCTTCGACCGAGGCTGACCGACGCAGCGGTTCACCGTCTCCGCGGAGAGGACACCTCGGGCCTCTATGCCGATGATCCCGAGTGGATGGAAATGCTCGAATCGGAAATCCGAACCGACATTTTCGACGTCGAGGAACCATTCGCCGACGAATTAGAACGCATGGTCGTCAGGTGCTTCCACGGCTGCCGCACGGAGGACGCCGGCCATTATCTCATCCATGGAATCCGCGCCCACCGCAGGGACGAACTGGAAGCGCGGCTCCGAGCAATGATCGCGGAGGACGAGCGGCTTCGCTGGATGGCGCCGACGCTTTCCGAGCGCATGGCGGAATTTCCGAGTGCGACCGACGAACATCGCAGCTACGTGGTGCTGGATGACCGTTTCATGCTGGAGCACGCCGCGCACTACCTCATCTACGGGAGCGAATGGATCGCCGCCGTTCTCGGGCGGAGTTGGAGGCACCCGCTTCTGGAACGTGGCGTCCCGACCATGATCGAAGTCGATCTTCCGCTCTCTTGGGTGACGCTGGGGATGAGAAAGGCGCTGTCCAGGCTTCTCCTAAGTGAGTGGACGAGGCAAACCGTGGATAAGCCCGCCCACGTCTACCAACGAAGTTTTACATTCATCCTCGACCGGGACCTGCCACCGGAGATCGTCGCAGGCCACTATCATCCCGAGACGATGAAAGATCCTTGGGACGGACGGGCCGTCTACAGATCGCCAAGAACCGTCTGTGAGCACTGCGGAAACAATGACGGCAGGGGGTGACCCTGCCGCATCCCGATAGGAAGTGCCTCCGCAGTCATGTTTTTGTTCTGGAAGTAGGCTTTCGGGGCCATCCCTCCTTTCTGGAAGGCGACTTTCTCTCCGTTCTGGAAGGCGATTTTCACAGCCATCCTTCCGTTCTGGAAGAGGGAGGCAAAGCAGACGCCGGATCGATGCAAGAATCGCATGAATGCGGCGCCGGCCTGTCCCGGACCTTCAGACCATGCTCGCGCCCCCCGACCGCCGGACATCCCTGATGAAATTGAGCGGCGTCCGCCAGTCGCTCGGCGTCCCGGGCACCGTGACGGACGCCCTGCCGTCGGGCGAAACCACCCAGCCATGCTTGCCGCCGCGGCGGAATGTCCACCCGGAACGGATGAGCCGACGGACCAGTCCGTCGATCTCGGCGCATCTGCTGTAGCGCATGGTCAGGCCTCCGCGTCGACCTCATAGACAAGGCGGAAGCCGATCTTCATCGACTTGTACTTGCCAGTGCTGAGGGCGGAGAAGCAGGCGGTCTCGGCGGAGACGCGGACCTCGGCCACCATCCCGATGCAGGACTGGGAGCACAGGAACAACCCGTTGATGGCCGCCCCCTTCGACTGGAGCCATTCACCGAACCACGCCGACCGGAGGACCTTCAGATTCCGTTCCGACTCCGCCCATTCCACAGCCGACGGGACGTAGCGGAAGCCCCAGCAGTCGAACTCGTCGGGGTCCATGTATGGCGGATGGCCATCGAACGGCACGCCGCAGGGATCGAAGAACCGACCGAGACGGCGGTCGAAGGCGGCCGCGCCGTCCGAAGGATGGTTGACCGGTTCCCAGTCCTCGATGCCATCGATGCGACGCCTGCGCCGTTCGTAGCCGACGCAGTGCTTCACGAAGTGGCGGAACTCCGCCACGGTAACAGTTCGGAGAAGCAAAGACGCCGGCGACCGAGCTTGGCGGTGACGAAGCCCTTCTCGGGGGCGGGAGCGGCGATCCTCGGCTTGGGCACGTATACGCCCGACCTCTCCAGGCGGCCCCTGAGGATGGCGTCCCCGTTGTAGCCGGCGACATTGCCGCCGGACTCGTAGAATGCCGTCTCGGCGACGTGCTGGTCCCGTTCGAGCCAACCGGAGTAGCGGAAGTAGAGCCAGCGGGCGAACCGCTCCTCTCCATCCTCGAAATCGGGCCGCCCTTCGGACAGGAACGGGGTGGTGCGCATCTGCCTGAACACGAAGTCGTACCCGCCGTCCGCGTCCCTCAGGAAGCAGAGCTTCGCGTTGCAGCGGACGACGTCGACCCAGCCGGACTTGCAGGAGGATATGACGGTTCTGAGGATGCGCCCCGCCTGCTCCAGCCGGTCCCGCGTCTCGGCGGGGACCGGCCCTCCCTGCTCGTAGATCTGCGGAACGGGGTTCGGATCGTGGCCGTCGCCGAAGTCGCAGAGCTGGTCGCCGATCAGGTTGGCGAAGAGGGAGACTTCACGCAGCAGGAGCGCTCCGCCGACGCTGCGGACGAAGCAGAAGACGTTGTCCTCGACCGACCGGCCGATGGCTTTGCCGGAGGCGTCGATAGGGGGGATTGGAAGAAATTGCACTGGCGGATCACGTTCGGAGTCAGTGGCGGAAGGGGATGATTTCGCCATCGGCGGGCGCCTGTGATCTGCGGTATTCCTTGGAAAATGCGAGAAACGTGGGCGCCGGTCAAGGTTGGCCGGTGGCTCACTCATTTTTGCACTGGCGCGAGGCGAATTAATTCCGAAGTGGTGCCGCGATTTTCCAAATGCGGAATCAAAATGGGCGCCGCGACGGGGGCGAAAAAAAACGGCGCGGGGTGATCCGCGCCGTTTGCTGAATGATCGCCGGGTCAGAACAGTGACATCTGCACCGGCTTGGAATTTAGGGGCGCCAGCGGCGCCACAACGGGCCTGGGCGGTGGATCATCGGCGGCCAGCAATTGGCGGGCAGCTTCCACCAGTTCCGGCATTGCGGCCACGCCGCCAGCGGTCCAGATCACGACATCGGGGAATAACTTGGCGGCGGTTGGCGTGCCGTCGATCTCCACCCAGGTCACGTCATCTTCCGCCACGGTGTGCGGCAAGATCATGCGCAGCCAGTCGGCGATCCCGGCGTCATCCGCCCCGGTGCTGCGCCAATTCTCCAGAACGTCTTCCGCCGTCCACGCGACATCACGGCACGATCCGGTCAGCAGATGATAAAGCACGGTGGAAATCATGGTCAGGCGGCGGATTTCGCGTGGATGATCGCCGGGCGCGTCCAGATGCGGCGGAACTGGTGCCATTCTTCACCCGGCGTATATTTTTCCGCCGCCTTGTCTTCCGGGCGCCACAGCATGGCCATGGGCGTGAAGCCTACATTCTTGATGTCGTTGAGCCGCTTTTCGGCGGCCTCGAAAGTGTCTTTCGGGAAGCCGATCAGAACATAGCAGCGGAGGCGGTGCGATGCTCTGGTGAACCCGGCAGAAAGCAGGCGCCGCGCGGCGCTCGCTAGGGTCTCGAATTCGTCTTGTGGATCGTAGGCGAAGAAGCAAACGGGTTTGGCCGACAATCCGGCTAGCAGGTCAACCTGATAGTCTTGAAGAGACAGGGCCTCCAACCCGCCGGTAAAGGAGATGCGGTGCTTCTGGCGCCTGAGCATGTCGAATACCGCTTCCACATGAGGGCGTGGACATGCCAGAAGGTTGTCATCCAGGACGTTCCAGCCATCGGCGAAGTTCGGGATGGGCGTGGCCTCCGGAATGCGTTTCCAGACAGAGCAAAACCAGCAGCGGCGCGGGCAACCGCGCGACGTGAAGGTGTATCCGGGCTTAATGTAGCGACCGGGCACGAAGTCCAATGGATATATCTGGCCCAATTTTTCATAGGCCGGGCCGCCGATCTTCACCGGGGCAACAAACTTCCACTGTTCCGCCAGTTTTTCTGCGGCAGGGATATCCCATGTGAAGGCGACGGAAACGTGCACTTCGTCCGCATAGTCCAGGATATCGGGAGGTCCGAACCGAACAAGGTCATCGTCCGGTGTTGCCTTGGTCTTGCGGGGGAAGACGCGGATCAGCCGCATTATAGGCGCTCCATTGATGGCTGTTACGTCCTTAAGCCCCACCCGCCGGGCCGGGCGGGTAAGGGGCTTGTTGGGCGCAGATCAGTGGAAGCTTCAGTTTTTCGGCTTGTTTTCGGTGTGGGGCGTTGGTCACAGGCCGATCATCGGGCTTTCAAGCCCGTGGCGGCACCAGACCTGGATGGTGAAAGCGGGCCAGATGATGTCCCAGAAGCCCGTGCATTCGGGCTTGTACGAGGTACGCAGTCCATCCCACCAGTCGTCGCCCAGAGCGGCGTGCAGTCGTGCCCTGTCATCGTTGATGAGCGTGCCCATGTGTTCGGCGGTGCGCGGGTCTTCCATGCGGATATCTTCAAGGGCATCCCAAGCCTCGCGCGCCTCATCCTTGTCGATGTTGGTGGCGCGGCGCGCGTCGATGATCCAGCGGCGGAATGCCTTGATGGTTTCGTCCAGGTCGAATTCCTTGGCATCCAGGCCGCGCGTTTTCGACATGAAGTAACCGAAATCAAGGGTGGTCACGAATTCATCAAGCGGCTGGGATCGGTGCTGCGGGGGCCAGACGTAGTTGAATGCTCCGAAGCTCGATTGGACGGCCACCAGCCCAGTGTTTTCATCCATGGCGATCAGCGCCCATTCGTACCCGGCGCGGACGCAGTAAAGGTCTGCGGAAGAAATTGCGGTCATGGTCAGATCACTCCATACCCAGCCCACGGGATGGGCTGCTGATCGTCGGGGATGCGGTGGTGGCCACGGGCCAGCGGGTGCTTGGGGTGGCCGTCCTTGGTCAGGCCCAAGTGGTGCAGCTTGCGGCCTTGGCGGATCAGGGTGCTGGCCAGCGTCGCAGCCCATTGAAGATCGGGGATCAGGTTGCCCCAGGCGGCGATGATTGGGGCGCGAGTGCCGGCAGTGGCGGCGATGGTGTAGCCCAGGGCCTCGGTTTCCCAGTATTCCCGGTCCCACCGCCCAAGGCCGTCCAGCCAGTTCTTCAGGGCCTTGGGCGACGGCGAAACATAGGTGTAGGCGTTGACCACCCAGAGGCCGCCGCAGCCCCAGGAACGGGCGAACGCCATGCAGCGGCGGATAGTCGGATCATCTGTGCTGGCATCGGCGGTGCTGGGGTTGGCCATGATGAACACGGCCTTGTCGGCATCGCCCCATTCCCGGATCAGGCACACGCGATGATCGCGGCTGTGGGGGTGGAAGACGGCTTGGCGCCGCACTCCCGCATGGAACAGATCGGCGTTCATGCCCACCCCACCTTGCGCTGGTGCAGGCGGTTGAAGACGCGGCGCCAGACATAGCCGCGCACGATGCTGACCAGGGTGAAGATGATGGTCAGGCCCAGATTGTCCTTCACGGACACGGCGTAGCCGAACAGCGGATAGACGATCTGGCCGACGATCAGCGCCAGCACCACGCCGGAGCCGACGTTGAGCAACTGTTCCACCAGGGACATGCGTTTGGATTGGCTCATGGCACTACCTCCCGGCCACGGCGATTTGGGGCCGGGAGGTCATCCCGGCCTTGGCCCGGTATTCCTCGATCAGACGGCCATACAGGGCGCAACGCTTGTCATGGTTCCGGGCCTGCGGCTGGGCCTTCAGGGCGGCCAGTTCGCGTTCGAAAACACTCACGATGCGGGCGGCATCGCTGGGGGTGGATTTGTGGGGGAAGGCGCAGATGGTCATGGCGTATCGGCTCCCTAAGTCAGAAGCCCGGCCACACCCGGCTGGGTGCGGCCCATGGCGGCGTTGATGTCGATGTGGCGGGCGGCGGCGGCGCCGCTGCCTTTCTCGTTGTCGAAAGATTTGGAAGCACCCTTCACTGGGGCCAGCGGCTTGCCGCTGAAGCGGATATTCTGCCGGTCCATCTCGGCTTCGACGGCGCCCAGGGGCGAGAGCACCAAGGCCTGATGATTGGTGCCTTCAACCTTGGGCACACGCCGCCACTGGATGGCCCAGAGCTTGTCGGCCAGGGCGGCCACCAAGCCTTCCTGGAACGCCTTGGTGGCCTCCCGCTTGGTCTTGGGGGAACGCCTCCGGGTGTATTCCTTGGTCTTCTGGAACGCTTTGGTGGCGCCATTGATGTGGCGCTCCAGCAGCGTATGGAGGTATTCGGCCACAGCGGCGTCGTTCCACCGTCCGAAATAGACCGCAGCCCAGCGGCGGCCATCGCCGCGATACCAGAGTTTGCAGTGGCAGAACACAGCCACTTGGCCCCACAGATTGTCCACCACGGTGCGGCGCCCGATCTCCACCGAGACCTGATCGAACTCAAGTTCGGCGGAATCGGCGATGCCATGCCTGGACAGCAGTTCGGACACCTTCTCGGCGGCGGCCAGTGCTTCGAATTCGGTGCAGCCGTTGCCGGTGGTCTTGGCCTTCAGGGCGGCAATGGTGTCGCGCAGCTTCTTGCGATCCTGGGGGGCGATCATTCTGCGGCTCCTTCGGTCAGTCTGGGCTCCCAGGTGTCGCAGATCATGCCGGACCAGCCCGTGTCATAGATGTCGCGGTAACCGCCCGTGTAGCGGATGGAGGCCGGGAATTTCCGGCAATAGTCGTTGCCGCTGTCCCACTGCGCGCAGGTGGCGCAGCTTTCGGAGGTGCGGTGATTCGGCGGTGGGGTGAAGGTGACTTCGGCCATGATCACGCCCCCTGCTCGCTGGTGTTGCTGATCGGCGCCCACCACCAGTGCGCTTCCGGCACCTCGGGCGTCTTGCCGTTCTCGTCCCACACCCAGTTTTCCAGCACCGTGGTGCGGTCCACCTGGGCGTGTTCGGCGGCGAAGAAGGTGTTGAACGCGTCGGGGTTGGCCTTGACGAAGGTGTCAAAGGCTTCCACCCGCCCGACATCCATCCCCACCAGATCGGCGCGGATGAATTCCAGCGCGGAACGGGCGGGCAGGATCAAATCACCCAGGTAATTGTACAGCTTCCGCCCTTCCAGGATGAAAGGACGGCACTCAAGGAAGGACATCAGCAGCGCCAATTCCTTCTCGTCACCTACTTGGAAAGCCATTTGGAAATCCCCCTGGCTGGTTGCTTGATGGCCTGCACCGTGTCGGCGGCCCCGGACAGGGCGCCGCGTCGGCGGTGCAGCGTTTCGATGTCCTGGCCCAGCACATCCACCACCGCCATCTCATAGGACCGGCGGCCAGTTTCGGTGCGGGTGAACAGGGCTTTCAGGCGCCCGCCGCGCACGGCCAAGTGCACGTCGCGGTCAGCACGCCGGATCAGATCGACGGCGGCGGCGTTATAGGCGTCCAGCGAGCCCCACAGCGCCTTGCCGTGCTTGTCGAAGTGTTCCGCCATGCCCTTGGCGTTGCGCCAGGAAGCCGTCTTGCAATGGTCGATCAGGGCGGTGGTCTGCTTCCTGGACAGCGGCTCGCGGTCATAGGCGGCGCGCTCCCATTCCGACACGGCGCCGCCGGTGGGCAGGTAAGCCACGGTGATGGTGCGGCATCGCCCGTGATAGGGCGGGTTGCCGATATTGGCGGGCAAGTCGCGGGTCGCTGTGGTTCCCATGGCCTTGGCGGCCTTGTCGCTGGGCCAGGGCCATGCGGACTTCGCCGCGTCCACATCACCCCGGCGCACGGCATCAAGGTATTGGCCGCGCTGGTCCGACAGGCGGCGCACGGCGATGACGCGGCCATGCAGGTTCCGGCAGATCGCGGATGTCTTGTGGTCGAGATGGGCGCGGACCTGGACATACTCGATGCCCGCCCGCTCGTATCCTGTGACCCGGCCCATTTCGCGGGTCTTGGTGGCGGCGTGATCGGCCAGCAGTTCGAAATACACCTTGCCCTTGGCGGCCAGGGCCGGGAATTCCTCGGCAAAGCGTTGGATCAGATCGGCGCGGCTCATGCCGTCGCCGAAGTAGTCTTCCAACGCTTTGCGGAAGATGGTGTTGTTCCGCGCGTTCCAGGAATTGTCGATCCAGTGCAAATTGTCCTTCTGGATCAGCTTGAGGGCGTCGAAATCGGGCCGCCCGAACGCGATGTCCACGCCAGCGGCGGTGCCCACTTCCGCCGCCCCGACACGGTACAGGGCATCGGTCAGGTTGATCACCGGGCCGTTCAGCAGGCCCGATAGCGCGGCGCCGCCCAGACGGCCTTCCAGCACGTCCAGCATGTGGGTGGCATCGGCTTGGGTGAAGGCGCCGGGGGGCAAATCGCGCAGGCGGTCCAGCGCGTCCTTCAGGGCGTCCTGGGCCGCCTTGTCGAAGGCGCGGGTATAGGCGTCCTGGAGCTGGCCATACAGGGCGTCCCAGGCCTCGGCATCCTTGATCAGCACTTCGCGCACCGAACGGCGTTCGATCACGGCGGCCAGGGCGGCGGCGGCATCAAGCATGGGCCACCACCTTCCCGGCCCGGCGGGTGGCCACCTTGACGGACAGGCGGGTTTCCTCGGTCCTGAACTGGTGGCCGCACTGGCCGCAACGACGCTGGCGGGTGACGGTGTCGCCCTTGGTACGGGTGATCACCACCTTGGTGTCGGAGCTGGAGCATTTCGGGCAGTTCATTTCCCGTCCCTCCAGCGTTCCATGCCGGTGATGACATCGGTCATGGCGGTGCGGGTCAGGAAGCGCAGATCGTCCACGCCCGCCGTGCGGGTCACGAAGGCCACCAGCCGGTCATCCTTCAGGCCGTCCCAGCCCATGTCGCGGGCCAGGGCGGCCAGCTTGCGGCGCTGGGCCTCGGTGGGGCGCCCGTCACCGCTTCCGCCCTTGGTCTTATCGGGATAGGCGCCCTTGGCCTCCAGGGCGGCGGCCACGGCCTTCAGTTGGGTGTCCGACATGTGGGCGCACGAACGCTTTCCGCCGCCGTGCATGGCCAGGAAATCGCGGTAGTCGTCATCGTCCAAGCCCGTGTTCTTGACGCCCACCTTGATCTTGGCGATCAGCTTGTTGCGCATGATCAGCCCTCCTGCCCGGCCTGAAGGCCCGCCACGAAGGCGCTCAACTGCGCGATGGTGGACAGCATGAGCGGGATGGCCTCGCGCCGTTCCATGTGGTCGAATTTGCCGTCAGCCAGCCATCCGGCCACCTTGAACATGGCTTCGGCCAAGGCCATCTGGGCGGTGAACGGGTTGCTGTCATGGGCGGCGACATGGCGCAGGCCTTCGAACCCGGCCACGCTCAGGACCTCGGACATGAAATCCGGCCCCAAGGCGATGCCCAGGCGGAAGAACTTGGCCATGGTGGGCATGCAGCCGGACTGGTCCTGATAGGCCCGCAGATCACGTTCCGCCACGTCGCTTTCGGCGGCCAGGGACGTGATGGACCAGGGGCGCCCCACGCCGACACGGCGGCGCAAGGCGGTCTTGAAACGATCCTTGACCACATCGTCGGTCAGGGCGGTGGCGGTGATGGTGATTTCAGCCATGATGGTTACTCGCGTGCTGGTGGCAAGGTGTGGGCATGTCACAGCTTCGCCAAATCAAGGGAGATCGCGTCCCATTCGCCGCGCTGGTTCTTTTCGTAGAACCGGGCATAGGTGGAACTGCCGGTGACGCGGATAGCGGCCTTGATGGCCTCCATGGCGGCGATCCAGTTGGGGTGCTTGATCTGGTAGCGCATCAGCCGCAACACGTCCGAGACGTTGCAGGACTGATCCTCGCCCACCGAAAAGGCGGCGTTGATCAGGGTGCGCAGATCGCTGTTGGCGTCGGTCGAAACCTCGGACAGGTATTCACCCAACAGCACCTGGGCGGCATGAAGTTCAGGGCCGAATTCCAGGCGGTCGCGGACCTGGATTTCCACCTTGAAGGTGCCGTCGAAGCTGATCCACCGGGTGTTGCCCTTCTGGCCGCCCTTCTTGGCGCCGTTTGCGGCCAGAACCTCGTCAATGGCCTTCTGGTGGGCGGCGAAAACGACTTCCTTGAAGGTGCTCATGGCGTTCTGAACGCGCTTGGCGCGCTTGCACAACCGGGTGGCCAGAGCGTCTTCGATCTTCTGGCTTTTCGAGATGTTGTTTTCGTGGATCAAATTGCCTTCCGCGTCCACGCGGAAGCCCTCGGGCATGGTGATAGCGGTCATTTATTTGACTCCATTGAACTTGTCGAAGGTGGTGACGAACAGTGGCGTGGGGCGGCGCTCGAAGTACTTGCAGGCGGAATAGATGGGATTGAATGCGCTCGCCATTTTATGGTCGTAATCCGCCGTTTTTTTGCACTTCGCCTTTTCCGGCTTGGTTCCGGCGCTGTAAGCAAAGTTGCAATTATTGCAAGTCATTCCCTTCGGCCCGGTGCCGGAAAAGAAAAACATGCCGTTGATCGCGGTGTTGTTGGTAACGCCGTTGCTGTATTCCACGGCGGTCAGTTTCGGGTTCATTGCCATGATGATTCCTCCAGTTGCGGGTTGCTGGTTCTGGGGTCAGGCGCGGGCCTTCCCCCTGGCGCCGACCACGCCCCAGGCGGCGGCGGCGGACTGCACCACGTCCAGGCCGAAGGCGACGTTGTTGACGGCCATGATACGGTCGCAGGTTTCGGCCAGTTCCACCGCCTCGCGCCACCGGCCACCACACAGGGTATGGAACGCCTTGCAGGCATCCGCCTCGGCACCGGCATAGCGCGGCTTGATGATGGCAGCGGTGGTTTCACGCAGGGACATGGCTTCGAACCGCACCGACTTGGTGCCGATCCGGCTGGCAAGCTGCGCCACCAAGGTCTGGGCCTTGCTGGCGTGAAGGTATTCGTCGAACAGCAAGGTGCCCACCAGCACCAGCCCGGCGCCGTTTTGGTCGGGCAGCGTGCGCAAGGCTTCCAAATGCTTCCAGTTCAGCAGATTGGCTTCGTCCACCACGATCAGGCGGTTGGGCACCAATCCGCGCAGTACCGAAAACACCCGGTCGTTGGCGGTGTTGTCCTTCAGGCGGTCATCGCCCAGGGCGCGGGCCACCGCCAGCAACAGGCCGTTGACCGAAATGCTTTGCCACGCCGCCACATAGGCGCCGCCCATTTCCGCCGCCAGCCATTCCGCCGCCTCGGTCTTGCCGGTGCCGGGATTGCCGACGATCTGGCCGCAACGGCGCGACCGTCCCGCCGCCATCACGTTGTTGGCCATCTCCAGGGCGCGCCGCGCATAGGTGGTTTGAATGAAGTCGGTGTCTGCCGTTTTCATGAAAAATCCTCCTGCCCATACAGGGCGTCTTCATCGGTAGCGTATTGGGACAGAACGATTTTTTGCGGCTTTGGCGATGCCGCCCGTTCGTCGGAAATTTGTTGCATCGCTTCCGCCATGGCCTTGGCCTCGGGCGAAATGTCGATCTGGGCCATGGTGGGGATTTCGGGCGCCGCGCCCTTCTGGGCGATGTGGCGGCGGGCCTCGTCCACCAGATCAAGGCGGTCGCAATCGGCGCGGGCTTCGGCGATGTGACGGCGCAGCACCTTGGCTTGACGGGCCTGTTCCCGCGCCCCGGCGCCGTCCAGGAATTCGTATTCCTGGCGCGGTTCGGCCACGCACAGCAGGTTGTCGCCGTCGAACACGAAGGCGAAGCGCGGATCGTGCTTGGCCACCCGCACGCGCACCTTGCGGCCCGGCATGGGCAACAGCGCGTCATGGCGATAGGTGGTGCTGCCCCAGGGGAAGCAGCCGCGATCAATCACGCGGGTATCTTCATCGGCGAAGGACAGCAACAGCGCATGTTCGGCCACCGCCACCTTGCCCCAGCCGGACGCGATGGCGGCAACCAGGGCCTCGTTGGGGGTCTTGCCGTCCAGCCAGCCGCGCTGGGGCGTGGTGTGGTAATAGGCCAGCAGGGTGGCGACATTTTCATGAAATTCCGCCCAGGTGCCGTCGAATGGCTCGGGCTTCTTGCCGACGTTTTTCGTCTTGGAATTCATGCGGTTGCCGCCGATCCACCCATCCATCATGGACAGGTAGTTGGCTTCGAGATTGGAAAATTGGCCTTCCACCGGCTTGGCCGGGGCGTTGTAGGGCCGCGCCCTGATCACGGCGCCCGCGCCCTTGCGTACGGCGGCCACGGCGCGGGCCATTTCCGGGGCCTCGCCCAAGGTCAAAACCTGGAAATCGTCGGCGAACCCGGCCAGTTCGGCGAAGCCGGCCAGCATTTCCGCCCAGGAATATTCGGACCCGTTGTCCAGATACAGCCGCTTGGGCAGGCCCCAGGCCTTGACCATGGCGGCGAACGACATGGCCACATGGATGCGCTTAACGCCCTCGCCCTTCTCCAGCAGAATCAGGGTGACGTACATGCGGTTGGTGGCGATATCGTGCCACGTAATCATCTTGGGCGTGGCCTCGGACCCATCGTCGCGCCGGAACAGCACGTCCATGTGGTGCACGTCACCGACCACCACGTCACCGGGCATCATCCCGTTGCGGGTGCGTTTGATGCGCGGCAACACGCGGTCGAAATAGGCCTTGGCGTCCCGTTCCGACAACGCCACCAGGGAAGCCGAGCGCCAGTTTTCCGCCATGCGGCGCGGCACTTGGCAATGGGGCATCAGATCGGCCACCTCGCCCTGCCACCCGGCACCCTGGCTCAACTCGATCAGCTTGGCGCTGGACAACTGGCAGACATGGCGCCACCCATTGGTGCCCGCCGCCCACAGGCTGCGCACATAGCGTTCCAGTTCGTCGGCCACCTGAGTTTTCATGAAAACCGGCAGGGGCGCGGCGGCATCCCAGGCGGTGCTGACCATGACGCGGCGGGTGCCCCGTGCCCGTTCCTTGGGCTTCAGGGCATTCAGCCCGCCCTCTTCGTACAGCTTGATCCAGTTGTACAGGATGCGGACTTCCACCGATCTGGTGGCGCCGCTGGGCAGGCGGTGGCGCCCGGCGGCGGCCAGCACCTTGGCGCCCCGTTCGGGCGAGCGGCGCGGGAAGGCCAAGGCCGGGCTGATCAAATCCAGACGCCACAGCGCCACCCGCGTGGCCGCGTCGGTTTCCAGGCGCGGGCGGATTTGGGTTTCCCCTTCTGCCACGTCCACCAAGGCAGCGGTGGGAATGACGGTAGCGGCCACCAGGGCCTTGGCCCGTTCGAACAGCGGCGCGGGCAGATCGGACAACAGCACCACGCGGACTTCACCGCCGGGCACCCCGGCGGCAGGCTTGCTGGTGATGGAGAAGTCAAAGCCCTGCCACGATCCGGCGGCGAAGTACTTGCGTGCCTGCCGCGCGCCGCACCCGGCCAAAGCGGCGAATTCATCCACCGTGACGCAATCACCGTGGGCCAGGATCAAATCGGGCGCGGTTTCGGTCAAAACCGCATCAAGCGTTTTCATGTAAGCCGGAAGGCCGGGGGTGCTGTCTTTTTTCATGTAAGGCGCTATGGCCTTTTTCATGAAAGGCACCACCTCGCCAGTTCCGAAGGCAGGGTTCGTTTTCTCTGCGTCGGCAACAGGGTTCGAATGGCCGAAGCTGACCACCGAATTGGAACCCTGTTTCGAGGAATTGGAACCCACATGCGGAACCGGGTTCGGCACCGAATTGGAACCCTGTTGATGGTCCGAATGGAACCCTGCCGGGGTGGCGGCTTCGGAATTCGAACCCTGGCGGGAATTGGAACCCTCTTCGGAATTCGAACCCTGCCGCTTCAGGGCGGCCAACAGGCTGTCGCGGGACACTTCCCACTTGCCGCCCTTGGACCCGCGCCCGGCCACCCAGCGCACCTGCAATTGCGTCTTCCGCCACGTCTCGCCCGCTTCCCCGGCGCGTTGCAGCGCACGGCGGGCCTTCTGCACCGAGATATTGGCGGTGTTCGCCATCTCTTCGGCGGAAAGCCAGGGTTGCGGGACGGGCGGCGGGGTCATGCTCAACCAGCCTTGACCAGCGAGGCCGATGCGGCCCTGGCATCGTCACGGGAAAAGGCGGGGGCCGGGGCTTGCGCCGCGCCGATCAGATCGGCGGTCAGGGCCAGCCGCGAGGCCACGCGGGCGGCCAGGGTGTCATCGCCCTTCTTGCCGCGCAGCACAGCCTCAATGGCCTTCAGATGCGCGACCATCTCGGGCGGCACCCACAGTTCGGTCTTTTTCAGCCCGGCATCTTTATGCTTGTCGCGGGTGCGGCGCACGTCGTCGGCGGCCATCAGGCATCCCCCTGCGATGCCGCCAGCAGCCGCGCCCGGAGCGCCTGAGCCTTGGGGCCGTTGCGCTGCCCCAACAGGGCCACGCGGGCATGCACCCGGCTATCCCCGTGGTCCCGGCACCATTCGGTCAGGGTGGTGCCCTGACGGACAAACCCGCCCATGACCCAGTTCAACATCTCTGGTCCGGGCGCGGTTGGGGCGGTATGGTTGGCGGTGTGTGTTTTCATGGTGAGAACACTATACGCAAATTGCGGATAGTGGCAAACGGAAATCTTCATATGTCGGATGACACGGATAACCCCCGTTCGGCAGCCAGCGTCATCGCTCGGATAGCCAAGGCCCTTGAATTACCCAACGATGCCGCCGTCGCGAAGGCTTTGGGCATCCCCCCTACCACGCTGAATTCAAGGAAATCTCGCAACTCCGTCCCATACGAAGAATGCGTACATGTATCCGATAAAACCGGATGCAGCATTCATTGGCTCATTACGGGCGAAGGAGATATGCACATCACGCACTTGGCTGCACACAACACCCCTTTCGACGAAGGGTTGCTTTCGGATATCATCGAGGCACTTGAGGATATGTGTGCCTCGGAAGGCGTTTCCCTTCCGGCGAGGAAAAAGGCAGAGGTGATCCCCCTGCTGTACGATTACTTCCTTGCCGATAAAAAGGTGGAGCGCCCAACCGTGGCTCGCTTCCTCAGGCTGGTGGCCTAAGGGAATGGGTGAATGGACAGTCGCAAGGCGCAGATTGAAGGAAAGCTAAAAGAAATCTTTTCCGAGGCAACGGCGGCGGCAAGCAAGGCGGAAGCCCCATTGCGCCGGTCGGTACGGAATAAGAATAGCGTCAGGTCTGTGGTAGGGGACACGGTGGCCGTTGGCGACAATAACGTCATCGTCATTAATCAAGCTCCGGCCCGCCCTAGGGTCGTTGCCAAGGTCGAGCCAGGGGCGGAACACATCTCCGATGTTCAGGCGGCCAAGCTGCATGAGTTGGTAGGCCAGATCGTCGATCTGGAGGCCAAGATCAAGAAGCGACCAACGACGTTCAAGGCTGTCTGGACCAGCCTGAACAGTCATTGCAAAGTGCCTTCCTATCGCCTGATCCCCTCGGCAAATTACTCCAGGGCAGAGAAATACCTGCGGATGTGGATCGGTCGCATCACTTCTGCTGCGTCGGCGCCACGAAAGACCGGTGCGGAATGGCGCAAACGGCAATACGCCTACATCTTCACCAACGTGAAGCAGTTGGCGCTGTCCGACAAACTGAACAAATTGCTTACCGCCGCTTACGGCGTCGAAAGTGTGTCCAATCTGTCGGATGATGATTTACGCAAGGTTTATCAAAGTGTGGCGGCATGGAAACGTGCAGGGAGGGGATGACTCTCATGCGCCAACGTCAATTTCGACAACAAGGCAAGGGGGGCTGGCATGCCGACGCTTGAACAAATTCAACAACAGATCAAGCAAGCCAGCGGATTGGATAGCTCCTTGTGGAAACGCGAGGTCAAGGAACTTCCTTCCATTCTCACGGAAACGGAGGCCGTAGAAGCAATTTTACAGGGGGTTTACGGCAATAACCTTGGTGTTTTTGTCGCCACCATGAGCCGAATTTTGTTTGTCGATAAGGGTATGTTCGGCGGCCTGAAGGTGGAAGAATTCCACTATGAAAAGATTTCGTCCGTCCAATTCGAGACAGGACTGATTCAAGGCAAACTGAAGATATTTACGTCCGGCAACACCGCCGAAATAACCAATTGCGATAAGCGCCTTGTCCGCCTGTTTGCTGAATATGTGCAGGGGCGGCTTTCCGCGCCGAAGGTTAGCCCGGACAGTGGTGGAGACGTGCTCGAAAAGCTGGAGCGTCTTGCCAAGCTCAAGGAGCAAGGCATTCTGAGCGATGAAGAGTTCCAACAGCAAAAGGCCAAAATTCTGGCCTGAAGGCGGCGGGTTTCCCCGCCGCCGCTAGTGCTATTTTTTGAACCCAGCCAACACGCCCATGGTGTGCTGCTCCGAGGCCGAACCGCCGAAGTCGAAATCAAAGGCGGTTTTCAGGGCACCGGCCAGCAGGCTGACCACCGAAATGATGCAGCCACCCACGGCGGTGTTGCCGTCCACCTTGCCCATCACCATGAAGCCAATCCCGCCGATGATGCCGATAGCGGCACAGAGCAGCATGATATTGGCGCGGGTGTTGGTCTTGCCCGCCTTGATGAATTCACGGTCACGGTCACGGGCGCCTTGCCGGTCGGTGTTGGTCGCCACGGCCAGGGCAACGGCGTTGGCCATGGCGGTCATCCGTTCCTGATGCTGGCGTTCCTCCCGTGCCGCCTTCAGGTCCATGGCTTTGGCCCGAAGCTGGAAGACCAGATCGGGGTTGGCGTCCAGGGCATCCTTGGCCTTGTCCGCGTTGTCGTGGCCGGTCAGGGCCGTAACGGTTTGGGCCACATTCTTGGCGGCCTCGCCAGTCTTGTCGCCGAACACTTCGCCCAGCAATTCGGGCACATATTTGATGGCCAGCCCGACAAGGGCGTCATCCAATCCGAACATGGCGTCCTCCTATTCTTCGCCCTGGGGGCGGGCCTTGTCGCCGAAGTCGCTGTCGATCAGCCCTTGCAGGCGCGCGGCCATGATGGCGGCGGCCTCGGTCTCGCTGAATTCAGCGCGCTGGCCGCATCCCGCCGGATCGATCCGGCTCCAGAATTCCCACGCGGCGTTGATGATCGCCGCGCGGGTGTCAATCCCGTTGCTCATTGTCGCCTCCCTTAGACCGTCTCGGTGGTCACGCCCTGCATCAGGGCCTGGGTGATGTTGCCGAACAGGCGGTTGGACCAGCCGTTGCCGTTGGCGCTCCAGGTGGCGTCACTGCCATACCGCTTCATGCGTTCGGCGCAGAACAGCATGGTCAGGTCCAGCACCTGTATCGAGTCCAAGGCGGCGATGGCGGCCAGGGTCTTGTCGCCGATCACGCCATCCATCTTCAGCCGGTTGTCGCCGCTGGCCTTGGCGTTATAGGCCGATTGCAGCATGAAGGTGGCCGCCGGAACACCGTGATTGACGGCGCCATCGAACACCAGCTTGGCCAGCACCACCGGCAGATCGGCGATGCGGGCGGCATCGAAATACTTGGCGCGGTAAATCTCCACCGCCCCGTCGCGGGTCAGGTTGGCCACGTCCACATCCGGGTGGGCGCGCTTAGAAATGCCCCACCGGGTCAGGCCGCCTTTGTCGGCCAGCCGGTTGGTCAGCTTGTCGCCGCCTTCATCGGCCAGCAGATCGCCGATGATGGTTTCAAAGGCATCCGGCCCCGCCGGTTCGGCCAGCCGGGTCAGATCGACATGAATGGACGTTCCGCGAATGGAAATCACGGTGCTGTCCGGCCCGCTGGCCGGATCAACGCCGATGATGGCAACCTTTTCATTGCTCATGGCTTGGTCACTTTCAGATTGTGTTTGGACAGGGCGCGGGCCAATTGGTCCGCTACATCTGGCCCCACATAGGGGACCAGGAATGACAGGCCTTCGCGGGCCAGGATGCCGATGGACTGGCGCAGCCACGGCTTGCCCGCACGGGCCTTCTGGTGCACCGCCTTGACGGGGTGTTTCAGACCGGGAAAGAACAGGGCCTTGGCCTTCTTCGGGCGGATCACCAGCGCCGGGCGGCCATCATGTACGGCCCGCGCATAGGGCATGTTGGTGCCCACGCGGGCACCGCTGGACCCGATTGGCTGGACCACATGGCTTTTGCGCAGATCGCCCTTGTCGAAAGGAACGACGCCTTGGCGGGTGGCGATTTCCCGCAGCTTCTCGGCAGTGATCAGGCAGACGCGCTGTTTGTCGATCATAGCAACTCGCACTCCAGGCTGATGCGCCTGACCGGCCCCAGGCCATCGGCGGCCAGGGCCGTGCCCCAGAAGCTGTCGCCGTGGCCGTTGGCGTCGCGGGCGGCCTCGTACTTGACGCCGGTTTGACCCGCCACCTTCTTGACGCTGTGCAGACCCACCAGAAAGCCGGGATCGTTGGGCAGGATCAGGGTCTTGTCCTGGACCATGCGTTGCAGGTTCAGCGCCCACTTTTCCTTGGACTGGCTGGTGAAATCGACGCCCCGGAAAATGCCGGGCTGGGCCATGCTGACTTCTTCCGCCAACTGGCGGCCCAGGCCGGTACGGTCGATCTGGCCGCGTGCGATCAGCGGATAGAGCCCAGGCAGTTGCAGGATGGTTTCGCGCTGGACGGCGAAGGCCTGCTGATGCAATTCCCACCAGTCCAGCACCGCATAGCGGCGGTCATCCACGCGCCCGATGGCGACGATGACGGTACGGTCGTTGGTGCGGCCCACGTCGATGCCGATCCAGACCGGGCCATCGTAATTGGCGCTGCAATCCACCGGGCTGCTGGCGGCTTCCAGATCGGCCCAGGACAGCAACGCCTTGCCGTCCTCTGCCCACTGGCAGAGGTACATCATGGCCCAGCTGTCGGCATCGAACAGGGATTGCAGTTCGTCCACGCCGCCGGGCACGTCCATGCCCTCGGCAATGGCGTCGTGGATGGTGATGGTTTCCCGTTCGAACTGGCCCCAGCGGTTGTCGTGGTTCGTCGCCAAACGCCAGAAGAAGCTGCCCGGCAGGAACGGGGTGGAGTTCACTTCCACCGTGCCGCCCACCGCCGTGATGGACGGGATGATGGCTTCCCAAATCTTCTTCAGGTTCCTGATCCAGGCCGCTTCGTCGATGGTCACGTCACCGGGGAAGCCCTGGATGGTGGCGGCATTGGGCGGCAGGGCCGTGATCTTGGTGCCCGCAATGGTCACTGTGTCCGACGACACGTCGTCGGGGGTGATGCCCAGCCGTTCGCAGTGCTTGACCACCAGCCCCAGCAGGGCCTTGGCTTGGCGTTCCGACGCGGACACCACCAATTGCGGACGGCCCGAGGCCGCCTTCAGCACCACCTTCAGCGCGATGACCCAGCTAAAGCCGATCTGGCGGGCCTTGAGGCGCAGCAGGAAGCGGGCCGTGCTGGTCAAGTAGCGCGCCTGATAGCTGCGCAGGCCGTATTCCGGGGCCAGGGCCTTGGCCAGCAAGTCCTTGTGAAGCGCGGCCAGCACCACCGGGCGCGGCTTGGCCGTGGGCAGGATGATTTTCATCCGCTGGCGCGTCTTGGACAGCATGGCCAGCTTCTGGGCATCGCCCGTGGTGATGGTTTTCTTGGCCGCCAGCCGGGCGATTTCCGTATCCAGATTGCCGGGCAGTCCCCGGCGTTCACCCAGGCGGGTCTTCCAGCCGCCCTTGTCCGCCCAAGTGCGGATGGTGCGGTCTGACACCGCGTATCCAAGACCCTTCAAATGGGTCTGGATTTCCGATGGGCTGTAGCCCATCAGGTAATGACTCTCGGCCACTGCCTTGATGCTGGCCGGAACAGCCGGGGGGCGTCCGCGCCTCGGCTTGTTCTGGGTCATCAGGAATCCGCCAGCAGCTTGGCCAGGACGGACAGGCGCCCCGATGCCGATTTGGCCAAAGCGGTTTCGCTGTCGATCCCGGCAAGGCGGCGGGCTTCGTCGCGGTCGATGATTTCCGCCTCCAGCCAATCCTTGATCTGCTGGCGGTCGGTATCGGGCGCGGTCAGGTCCAGCGGGCGGAAGCGCAGGGCATCCGGGGCCAGCTTCAAGCGCCGGGCCAGTGGCGTGATCTGGTCCTTGGTGCGGCGCCGCACCGAGGCCAGCCGCAAGTCTTCGAACATCTTGAACTGGCCGGTGATTTCGCCGCCGCCGCCCAATTGCCCGGCATGCATGATGCCCAGCAGCCGGGGCGGCACGCCGTGCGCCAGATGGACACGGGATTGGGCCGCATCCAGCATCTTCAGGAAATCACCGTCCTTCATTTCGGCGGTGATGCGTTTGAACTCGACTTCCACTTCGTTGTTGTCGAAAGACAGCAGCAAGGTCTTGTGGGCATTGTCCAGGCCCCGGAATTCGCGGCGGAAGAACCCGCGCGCCGCCTCTTTCTGGGTGTCCGACAACTGGCCGCCCTTCACGATCATGGCGTATTCCGGCATGGCGCCGTTCTCGAAGAACTTGGCGTTCCATTCGGTGGCGGCCTGGGCCAGCTTGATCATGTTGCCTGCCGCGATCCAATCCGGCAGGGCGTAGAACCCGCCCATGGGGCAGGGCGGGCGCAACTGGATGATTTCTTCCGGCCCGAACAGGGTCCGGGTTTCGTTGCCTATTCCGTCGCGTACGGTCTGGACAAACCCAGCCCGGCCCAGGCGCCGCATGGTGATGGCGGGCAGACGGCGCAGGGCCACCACCCGGCCCGTGGCGTTGTTGGTAATGACCTGAAGAAAGGCGTTGCCGAAGGTTCCCAGGTCGATGCCCAGTTCCACGAAGGTCGCGGCACTGCCCTGTTCGAACAGGTCTTCCATCGCGCTAATGGGTTGCCCGTCCTTGTCCACCAGCCCGCCGCCGAACGCCCCTTCGGCGATCAGATGGATGCAGCGGTTGTGCTCGGGGCTGGTCAGATACATCAGCAGCAGCGCAGATGGCGCGATGGGCCAAGACACGGCCCCATCCGTGTCCATGGACACGGAAGCCAGCGGATCGAACGCATTGGGCAGAAGCGCCTTGGACAGGACTTCGCCGTGATTTTGGGGTGTATCGGTCATGGATCAGACCATGACCCAGCCCTAGGCGCCCCCGGAACCCCCGCACCTAAAGAAAAGGCTACATATGGCCTTTTCTTCTTGTGGTGGTATTCCAGCGGCAATTTCCCCGTGCTCTATGGTGGATGTATTTCCCTGTCACAGGTGTCCCCATGCCCGGCGAAGACCAGCCCCAGGATTTGTCATCCGCTTCCAAGATCACTGATCTGGTTGTGGAGTTCATTTCCGTGGTGGACCGCCCGGCCACCGGCAAGACGTTCACCCTGAAAAGTGGTGATGCCCAGGTCTCGGGCATCGTGCTGCCCTTCCGCATGCAGAAGTCCGATGACGAGCTTCAGGTGGCTTACGGCATCGTTTATCCCGCCGATACCGTGGATGCCCATGGCCATTGGGCCGACGCGTCCACCATCCGCAAGGCCATGGAACGGTTCATGCGCAATGCGCTGACCGGCAACGTGGACAAGCAGCACAACTGGGCGAAGCAGGACGCCTGGGTGGTCGAATGCTGGATCATCCGCAAAGGCGATCCGCTGTTTCCCGATGAGCCGGAAGGCTCGTGGGCGGCGGGCGTCAAGGTGCTGGACCCCGACCTTTGGAAGTCGCTGAAGGCCGGTCAGTACACCGGCTTTTCGCTGGCCGGGTATGGCGAACTGGAACCGCCGCCCAATCAGGCCCCTCAGGCCCAGCCGTCCTGGCTGGATAAGTTCCTGAAATCGCTTGAAAACATCGTCAACAAAAAGGATGACGCCGTGCCCATGACCCCCGAAGAACAGGCCGCCATGGCCGCCACGGTCACCGAACAGGTGATCAAGGCCCTGGAAACCAAGGGGCTGATCAAATCCGCCCCGCCCGCCGATCAGCCCCCGGCCAATGCCGACTTGGCCAAGACCATGGAAGCCCTGGCCAAGGCCGTCGAAAAGATGCCGGAAACCATGTCGGACCTCGTCGCCAAGGCGGTGGCCAAGGGCGTGACCGAAGGCAATCTGGCTGGCGGTGGCGACGACGCCGCAGCCGAATCTTGGATGTAAGGGGAAGGCCATGAAGACTTTCTCCTTTGCCCCCCTGTTCAAGGCTCTGGCCGCCGTGGACGCCGCCGCTGCCAGCGGCGGAACCATCGCCGCCGCCGATCTGTCCAAGCTGGCCCAAGGGTTGGCTAAATCCTACAAGCGCGGCGATCTGGCTGTGGCCAAGATGGTGCTGCTCGCCAAGGGCCTGATCGGCCCCACGGACATCACTGTCACCGGCCAGTTGACGGCCCAGCAGTCGCGTACTTTCCTCACCAGCGTCTTTAAGCACGACTTCTTGAAGAACGTCACCACCGACGCCATGGGCAAGCTGAAGAAGGAAGGCAACGTGCTGGGCGTGCCGTCCCGGTCCATGCGCCGCGTCCCCGAAGGCTTTGAGCCCACCGACGATCAGAAAACCGGTGTGGACAATCTGGGCTACACGCTGGATGCCCAATCCCAGCAATTGTTCGTGGACATCAAGTACAGCCTGCTGCTGGACAACCAGGATAACCCCGAACTTCCCAGTATCATTGAAAACGCCTTCGTCACCCAGATCAGCGGGGAACTGGTGGACTTGGCCTGGAATGGTCATGGTGACTTGGGTGTTGATGACTTCCTGGGCCTCAATGTCGGCTGGATCAAGCTGCTGACTGAGTATGCCGTCGCTGCCCGTTGTCAGGTGGTCAACGTGACCCCCGTCGTCACCGGGTGGTATGAGACCATCGGCGCCCTGTTCGACAAGGTTCCGACTAAGTACAAGTCCCAGTCGGTGGCCATGATGAACACCTCCGACGCGGATTTGTACGCCCATGAGCGGGGTGAAGATGCGGTGCGCTCGGATAAGGACAAGAGTCGCCAATACATCGGCTATGACATCCTGCCCTGCGAGTTCATTCCCCGGAACCATATCGTGGTCGGCCCGCCGAAGTTCTTGGTCTTCGGCATGGCCAAGGACGTGACCCGCACGCGGGAGCCGCATGCCCGCAAGCGCGTCATCCAACTGACCTTCGATTGCTCCAATGACTTCGCCGTGGCTGTGCCCGAAGCGTTCGTCATGGGCGTTCCCCCGGCTGGGCCGTAAGCCATGGCCCTGCCCATCGTCACCGCCGCCGATCTGCGGGCCTATGTCCGCTGGACCGATGCTGTGCCAGGGGACTTCCTGGACCGGCATCTGTCCGGGGCGGTGCGTGACGTTGGGCATGCGCTTGGGGGCGGCGATGTCCCGGCTGGCTTTGAAGCAGATGCCGCCGAAGCCATCACCGCCCTGGCCGCCGCATCGGCCTTTCCCTTCCTGCACACCTTCACCCAGGACGGCGCCGCAGCAGCAGCCCGTTCTGTGCAATTGACGGCCAATCGCCCGCACTTCCTGGGGGCGGATGATCAAGGCAAGACCATCGCCCGCCTGAAAGCGCGGGCCGATGACTTGCTGGCCCGCATCCTGGCCGCCCAAGCCACGGATCAACAGGGCGAAACCTTTTCCGGCAACGGTTTTTTCATGGGGGCGATTTGATGGCCGATGATCTGGCCTTGCGTGTCGGCGGCCTTGAGACGCTGGTGAAGCAGATGGCCGCGACCCAGGCCCGCACCTTGGATGTGCTGGAGCGTGTGGTGCGGCTGGAGGAACGTCAGTCTAACGTGGTCACCACCGTGGCCCGGCTGGAGGAAGAGGTGCGCGAGAACGCCAAGGGCGTTGTCGCAGGCACGCCCTGGCTGAACGTTCTGAACAAGGCAGGCGGCTCTATCGTCACCGCGCTGGCTACCTCGGTGGCCACGTTCATCGCCGTGAAATTCGGCCTGCCGGGGGGCTGATCCATGCTGCCCGAACTCCGCGATGTACTGATTGCCCGGATCGCTGAAGTCGCGCCCCATCTGGCGGCGGCGGATTTCGGCGTTGGCGTGGGGTTCTGGACCGAACGGGTGGACTTCAACCGGGACAGCCCGCTGGATTACCGCGATTGGGCGCTGGTGAACGGCTTTGAGGGCCATGTGATCGGCGAAATCATTGCCGATCTGGCCGATGGCATTGGTGCCGATCTGCTGGCCAGCCTGAGCAAGCACCGCCTGCGCGTCGATCCGCCCGACACATTGACCGGCGAAGGTCACGCTTACGGCTTGATCGCAGAACTGAAGTCCCGCGAAGACGGCGCCATTGAAGGCGCCGATGTGCTGGTGACCCAACTGCGCTTCGCCATTGAGGGCGGCATCTACCGTTATGACCCGGCCTCGCCCGTGCCGGAAGCGCCGGGGGATGACGATGTCTGACCCTGGCTTCGAACTGGCACTGCTGGCCCAGGCCATCGCCGGGCTGGTGCGCTATGGCACCGTGGTGGACGTGGGCGCCGATTACGAGCGGGCCAGCGTCAGCTTCGTTCCTGGCCAGCGCACCGCCATGCTGAAGGTCTTCCAGCCCGCCGCCAGCGCCGTGAAGCAGCACACCCCCATCGCCGTGGGCGAACAGGTGATGGTGCTGTCCCCCAACGGCGACAGCAATTGCGGCGCCATTCTGCGGGGGCTGCATGGCGGCGGTAATGCCGCGCCGTCCACCAGCGGGACCATGGATTTGCGCACCTATCCCGATGGCACCAGCTTGTCCTATGACTGGGCCAATCACCGGCTGGTGTTTGATGGCATGGCCAGCGGCGCGACCTTGGTTCTTCAGGCCAAGAACATCGTTCTGCGCCTTGCCGAAGGCGGCTACTACCAAACCGATTTTGCTGGCTATGCCAGCCGCATCACCCACAAGGGCGGCGCTAATTTCGAAACCGAAAGCTGGACCACGGGCGCCGTTGTTGTCGGCAAACCCGATTACGGCTTCAGCCCGCCCAAGGTGGTCAGCCCTGGGGAAGGTGCGTGATGGCGGGCATGGACCGGCGCACCGGAAAGCTGCTGGACGGGCTGGATCATCTGACCCAGTCGGTGGAAGACATCATCACCACCCGCCTGGATACCCGCGCCCTGCGCCGCTGGTATGGCGGCACGTTCATGGATCTGATCGACGCCCCAGTCAACGCCGGGACCATGGTGGATTTCGTCTTCGCCATCGCCGACTGCCTGGGCCGCCATGAGGACCGCATCACCGTTACGTCGGTGCGCTTCATCCAGACAGCAGAAGGCCAGTTGGTGGTCATCCCCGAAGGCACCCTGACCACCACCGGCAAGGCTGTGGTGCTGGGCGCCATCCCCTTAGGGGGTGCGCGATGAAACAGGTTATCGACCTGTCCGCCATTTCGCCCCCGGCCATCGTCCAGGCGGTGTCCATGGAAACCATCATCGCGGAGATGAAGGCGGATTTCCTGGCCCGTGGCGCGGCGGATGGCGTGGATTTGACCGATGCCCTGCGGGAGTCTGATCCGGCCACCAAGCTGATCCAAACCCAGGCATTCCGCGAAGGCCTGCTGGCCGCCCGCATCAACGCCTCCAACCTCGCCAACCGGGTGGCCTTCGCCACCGGCACCGATCTGGATACCTTGGTGGCGTTTGCGGATATCGAGCGCCAGGTCATCGACCCCGGCGATCCCACCGCCAGCCCGCCCATTGCCCCGACCTATGAATCCAATGACCGGTTGCGCCGCCGCTTCGTGCTGCACTGGAACGCCATCAGCAACGGCGCGCCGGATGGGTTCTACGAATCCTTGGCCATGGATTCGGTGCCGGATGTTTTCGACGCCTATTCCGTGTCACCCAGCCCGTGCGAAATCACCGTCTATGTCCTGCCGCGTCCCGGCGCCAATCAGGCCGCCTGTGTCGCCGCCGTGGCCGATGTCATGGCCAACAGCACCAAGGTGCCCCAGGGTGACCGCGTGACGGTGCAACTGGCCACCGTGAAGCCCTATCGCATCGTCGCCGATCTGGGCGTGGCCAGCGGTCCTGACAGCACCGTGGTGGTCGATACGGCGCGGGCCAAGGTCCAGGCCTATGCCCAGTGGTCCGAGGTCTACGGCGCCACGCCCCTGGGCCGGTCCATCGAAATCCCGTTCGTGCATGCCGCCCTGGCGGTGGCCGGTGTCACTGCCATCACCGTAGCCGAACCCGCCGGGCCGGTGGCCTGCGGGCCGTCCGAAGCGGCGCTGTGCAGCGAAATCGTTCTGACGGTCAACGGGGTGGCGCCATGACCACCAACCGTCCCAGCCTGCTGCCCGCCAATGCCACGTGGTTCGAAAGCACCATGGAACAGGTGCTGGCCGCCCGCTTGACCCGCCTGGAAGTGGCCGCCGATGCCCTGGCCACCTTGTGGAACCCGTGGGCGTGCCCGGCGGAATACCTGCCGTGGCTGGCCTGGGAATTGTCGGTGCCCTATTGGCGCACCGAATGGCCCGAGGAATTCAAGCGGACGCTGATTGGCGACGCCCCTGCGATCAATGCCCGCCGTGGCTTTGTGGATGGGATCGAGCGCGGACTGTCCGCCATCGGCCTGAAAATGGAAATCACCCTGTGGCACGAGATGGAACCGGCGGGCATTCCCGGCACCTTCCGCGCCGTCCTTCGCGCCAATGACAACCGCTTGCTTGACCGCGATTCCGTGACCGATGCGCAGGCCATGGTGATTGCCACCAAGCGCCAGAGCCAGCACCCGGAATTCTGGGCCGCCGCCGACATCGATGGCGAAATGGCCATGGCACCCGTCGCCACGGTCACGGTCATGCCAAAGCTGACCGGCACCACTGACCTGAACGGCCTGCGCATGCCCATCAAAGTCGCCTGCGCCGCCCAGGCTTTCGCGGGCTTGACCACCTATCTGATGGAGGCCTCATGAGCGCCCAATGGAAACCCGCTTTCACGTCCGCCGGGCTGGCCGCCCTGCAAGCCGCCCATGGCCAGGGCGTTGCCGTCAAGATTTCCCATGTGGCTCTCGGCTCGGGCGTCTATGAGGTTCGCGACCCTGATGGCCTGCCCACTGTCGGGGCGCGTGCGCAGACTGCCCTGCTGGACGAACATGTTCGCGTGCCTGTGGGGCCGCTGTCGTCGTCATCGCCGTATCAGGTGGCCGTCCAGGCCGAACTGGCGGGCGGCGAACCGGCCTTCTGGATCGGCGAAGTGGGTTTCATCACCGATACCGGGGTTCTGCTGGCGGTGTGGTCTTCCGAGAACGGCTTGGGCTTCCGCAACCCGGATGTGCCCTGGCTGTTCAAATTTGTCCTGGCGTGGTCGGACCTTCCGGCCCAGTCCATCACCGTGGTGATGCCGGAAGGCAACGGCGCCGTGACGGCGCTATCCCAGGATTTGGGCTATGTCCTGGGCAAGGTCCAGCACACCGTGGAAGTGGGCGGCGGGGTGGAATGGTCCGATACCGACAACACCCAACTGACCGTCGCCATCAGCACCATGGTGGACACCCGCTTGGATGTGGCGGTGGCGGTGCTGGATGCGGGAATCGCCCTGGCCAGCACCTATGACATTCCCTTCATGGCGGGCTGGGGGCCGGACTTCCAGGGCGAGGATTTGGCCGCCCAGGGCTATGGCGCCGTGGCGCTGGCTCGCAACATCACCGTGCTGGGCGAAGTCGGTGTGGCGGGCGTGGCCCCGGTGGGCGCCGATCTGATCCTGGATATCGAAGTCAATGGGGCATCCATCTACACCACCAAGCCGAAGATCGCGGCGGGCGCCACTGCCTTGACAGCGGGCGTGCTTGACCCGGCCAAGGTCAATCTGTCGGCAGGCGATCTGGTGGTGTTCAAGGTGGTCCAGACCGGCGGCGCCACCAAGGGCCGCAAGCTGGCCGTGACCCTGAAGGGCAAGGTGCGCTGATGCTGTGCGCTGGCCCTCAACTCATTAGCGTTATGAATTGCGGCGTGCCTGTTCCGGCGGGCGTCATTGTGGCCTACGAGGGCGCTGTGGCATCTATCCCGGCTGGCTGGCATCTGTGCAATGGCACCAACGGCACGCCCGATTTGAGCGACAGGTTTGTCATTGGGGCGGACGCCACCCATGCCGTGGGCATGGCCGGTGGCGGTAATGCGATCACGGCTACCTGTTCAACGGACGGTGCCCATAGCGGCCCCGCCAGCAGCAAGATCGAGACAGCGGGAGAAACCGCCTCTGGGATCGGCGGCACGTTGATTTCGGGCGGTCACGCCCATGCGCTGATTGCTACGGTCGATTGGGTGCCGCCCCACTACACCCTTGTTTACATCAAGGCAGTGCTTGAGACGGTCCTGCCCGCAGGGGCCGTGGTGTGGTCAGTGGATGCCGCCGCGCCCGCAGGCTGGTCTGTCCAGGCGAACGCCAAGGGCCGATTTATCCGAGGCGTGGGGGATGATACCCGTCAATCCGGCGGTGCAGGCACGGCCACCTACGCGCTGGCCTCCGCTATTGCGGGCAGTCACACCCATAAAAACGCCACCACCGGCCTTGATTACGGTGGCGGGCAAGCATCTTACAGCGTCCCGGCACGTGGCGAACATGTGCATGCCGATACTCCCGGATCAGTCAGCGTACCGCAGCCGCCCTATCTCGCGTTGCTGTGCATCCGGTCCACGGTTACTGGCAAGGTCAAGACCCGGATGGTGATGGCCTATGACGGCGTAGCAGCCTCCATCCCCACAGGCTGGCGGCTTTGCGACGGCACAAATGGCACGCCCGATTTGCGCGGGCGCCTGCCGCTGGGCTCTGATCCTGATACCGGCTTGGCCATTGGCGCTGTCGGCGGTTCCGAGGGCACAGTGTCAATCACCGGCGCCATCGCGGCGGTCACCATCACTCATAACCACTGGCAGGCATCAGGCGGTCAGGACGATCAGCCCATGGGCGGATATCACGACGACTACATCTGGACCCACGGCCACACCTATTCCGGCACCATCACGCCTCGGGCCAAGTGGTACGCCGCACATTTCATCACTCCGGCTTCATGAGGCCATCAATGCCGCAGGTCACCTATCCCGCTTTTGTCCGCCAGTCCAACGGCGTGACCTACATCTGCAACGGCGAAGTAGAAGCTGTGTTCGATACCGTCGCAGATTTCGCTAAGGCCGAACCGGGGCAGTTGCTGACCCCCGGCATCGTCGCCGTCAATTTCGAGCGCCGGGGCGATCTGGTGCTGGCCATCTCCATCCTGGACGATGGCGCTACCCAGCCCATCCCCGAGGAAGAATGGCCCGCCTATGACGCCATGATCGCCAAGGCCGCCGATTACGCCGCCATGGCCGATCAGATGGCCAAGCCGCTGTACGGCGTGACCGATGTGGTGGCGGCCCGCGCCATCCTGGCCCAGCAGGTGGTCGGTGAATTGGAACGGCGCACTGCCATCCTGTTCGCCGCCTATCCGGCCCATGAGCGCGATACCTTCGAACGCCAGTTGTCCGAGGCCCGCACCGTGATTGCGGCGGCAGGCGCTCCCGATGCCCCGGCCACGCCGCTGCTGTCTGCCTTGCTGCTGGACGGCGAAACCCTTGCCGATCTGGCCGCCGCCATCCTGGCCCATGCCGACGATTTCACCGCCACGATGGGCGCCCTGCTGGGGGCCAAGCGCCGCCATCTGGCCGCCATCTGGGCCGCCGGGTTGGAAGACCTTCAGACCTATGACGTTGCCGCCGGTTGGCCGGTTTAAGCAAAAGGAAGCACGCCCATGACCTTTCCCATCCCCACCACCTACAACCACGGCGCCCGCCGCATCATTGACGATTCCGGCCCGCGCCCCGTTGTCGCCCTGGACAGCGCCACCATCGGCATCGTCGGCACGGCGCCCGGTGCTGAAGCCGATGTCTTCCCGCTGGATACCCCCGTGGCCATCCTGGGCGATGACGTGATGGCGGCCAAGCTGGGCACCACCGGCACCTTGCCGGAAGCCATTGCCCTGATCTTCGCGCAGGTTCGTTGCCGGGTGGTCGTGATCCGGGTGGAAGAAGGCGCCGATGCCGACGCCACCCAGACCAACATCATCGGCGGCGTGCAGGCCGATGGCAGCCGCAAGGGGCTGGCCGCCCTGCGCCATGCCCGTGCCATCACCGGCCTGTGGCCGCGCATCCTGCTGGCCCCCGGCTTCACCCAGCATCAGGCCGTGCTGTCGGCCATGGTGCCGCTGGCCGATGCCCTGCGCGGCTGGATTTTCCCGGATGGCCCCAACACCACCACCCAGGCGGCCATCGCCTATCGCGCCATGTTCAGCAGCCGCCGCGTGGTCGGCCCCTTCGATCCCTGGCTGGTCATCCGGGCCACCGATGGTTCGGAAAAGGTGGTGCCGTCTTCGCCCGTTGCCGCCGGTCTGGCGGTCAAGCGGCACTTTGAGAAGGGCTTCTGGTGGTCCGCCTCCAATCAGGTGGCCAACGGCGTGCTGGGCACGGCGCGGCCCATCGACTTCACCATGGGCGATCCGTCCTGCGAGCAAAACACCCTCAACGAGCATCAGGTCAACACCTGGGTCATGGACGGCGGCGTGCGCCTGTGGGGCGATGACACCTGTTCCGATGACACCATGTGGCGCTTCTTCAGCGTCGTGGCCGCCGATGACATCATCGGCGATTCGCTGGTTGAATCGTACAAGCGGCTGGTGGACGCGGGCATCACCAAGAACTTCTTCGACGAATGGGCCGAACAGACCCGCGCCTTCCTGCGTGACCTGCAAAACCAGGGCGCCCTGATCGGCTTCCGCGTCTGGGCGGACGGCGATCTGAACAGCCCCACCAATCTGGCCATGGGCAAGGCCTTCCTGCACTACGACTACCGTTCGCCCACCCCGGCCCGTGACGTGATCACCGTGTCGCGGCTGGCCAACGACTTCTTCGCCGATATGTTCAAGGGAGGCCTGTAATGGCTGAGTTGCTCGGTTCCAAGGGGCTGCGCGTCCCCGTTGATTTCTGCGTCTTCGTCGGCGGCACCTCGCTGGCCGGGCGTGTGGCCAAGTTCGATCACCCCGATTTGGAATGGACCACCGAAGTCGCCAATCTGGCCGGTGTCCTGGGCTCCACCACCATCAAGCTGGACCTGAAGGAGCTTAAGGCCAAGCTGACCCTGAAGGATGTCAATGCCACCCTGATGGGCATGTTCGGGCGTGAGAAGAACACTCCCATCGTGCTGCGGGCCGCCGCCCGGTCGCTGAATGACAGCGTGGACCCGCTGAAGATCACGCTGATCCCCAAGATCACCAAGCTGTCCAGCGGCACCTGGGAACCGGGCAAGGCTGGTGAACAGGGCTACGAACTCGACCTGGACTACTACAAATACGAAGACAACGGCGTGACCCGTTTCGAAATCGACAAGATGAACAACATCCTGATCGTGGATGGCGTCGATATCTGGGCCGACATGCGCGCGGCGCTGGGCCAGTAACTACCCTTTTACTAACCGGAGAGCGATTATGAAGACGGAAGACTGGAAGAAAATCGGCGTGGAATGGCAGGAAGACGGCAGCGCCACCATCACCCTGACCTTTCCCATCAACGTGGGCGGCGCCAAGTCCACCAAGGTGCAGATGATTTGCCCGTCGCTGGATCAGGTGGAAGCCATCAACGCGGACAAGACCGGCGATCCCGTGGCCCGTGAGAAGCGGGGAATAGCTGGCATGATGGGACTGGCTCCGGAAGAACTGGGGCAGATCAAATTCCCCGACTACCGCCGTGTCCAGATGGTCTACGCCGATTTTTTGGCCGGTACGCCGCCGATGTTCATCGGCTCGGCGTGCGAAGCGCAATCCGGTTTCTCGCCCGCCATTTTCACCAGCCCATCGACCACCTGACGGCGTGGCCGATCACCAAGGTGTTCCGATGGGCAGACGAGGCGGCTGAAGATTTGAAGGGGGAACAATCATGACGGTGATGACGGTCCAGGTTGATATCGGTGCGGTGCTCAAGGATGGCTTCGCCACTGCCTTCACCACGGCGGGAATCGCAGCCACCAAGCTGGATGGCATCATCCAGACGGTGGATACCCGGATCGTCACCATGAAGGGCTGGGCGGCGGCGAAAAAAGAAACCGCCGCCGCCAAGGAAGAATGGCAACGGGCCACCGCCAAGGCCAAAGCCCTGGGCGATCAACTGGCCTCCACCGCCAGCCCCACCGAAGATTTGAAGAACAAGGTGGCGGCGGCCCGGAAGGAAGCCGATCAGGCCAAAGCCGCCTTCATGGGCACCGCCACCGGCCTGAAGGCCATGGACGTGCAATTGAAAGCGGCTGGCGTGTCCATCAAGACCGTGAAGGTGGAACTGGACGCGGCGGAAAAGTCCATGGCCGCTCTGACCCATCGCAGGGAAGCACTGAACAAAGCCATGGCCGCCAAGGTGGCCAATACAGAATCCCGGACTGCGCTGAAGGGGCAGATCATCGAGACGGTAGCTCTGGGGGCGGCGTTGGCTGCTCCCATCAATCAGGCTATCAAATTCGAAAGCGCCATGTCCGACGTGAAGAAGGCGGTCACCTTCTCCGACCCCATCAAGGGATTGCAGGCCATGGAAGGCGCCATCAAGGATATGGCGCGGGTAATTCCCATCGCCCATGAAGGATTGGCTGCCATCGTGACGGCTGGTGGTAAGGCTGGCGTCGCAGAAAAGGATCTGCGCACCTACACCGAAACCGTGGCGCGAATGTCCACCGCCTTCGAGATGGCCCCGGATGCCGTGGGCACCGCCATGGGCAAAATCGGCAATGTGCTGCACCTCGCTGTCGGCGATTTGGAACTGGTGGGCGATGCCATCAATTCCGTAGCGGATGCGGGTAACTCGAACGAATCAGAAATACTGAACGTGATGCAGCGTATCAGCGGGACGGGTGTCTCTGCCCATATGTCTGCCCAGCAACTGGTTGCCTTGTCTGGCGCCTTTATTGATCTTGGGGCTGCCCCGGAAGTCGCGGCCACTGGCATTAACTCCATGATGAACAAGCTTCTGGCGGCCCCCGTCGGAACCAAGAAATTTAAGGAAGGGTTGCAGGAAATCGGCTGGGCCGCTGAGGACATGCAGCAGTCCATGCTCAAGGATGCCCAGGGAACCTTGGTGAACTTCCTTGATTCGCTGCAAGGACTGGACGAGGCCAAGCGCATGAACTTGATGGCCGACATGTTCGGGGCTGAATATTCTGACGACATGAACCGGCTGATTGGTGGCCTTGATATCTATAAGCAGCATCTGAAAACGGTCGGGGATCAGGCCAATTATGCCGGGTCAATGATGGCTGGGTTCAAGGAGAAATCGCAAACCACGGCGGCGCAAATCCAGATCATGAACAATCGCCTTAATGAAGGGGCTATTGGCGGCGGCGGAACCCTGCTGCCTGCGGTCAAGGATGTGGTTAAGGCCATTGGCGCGACCGCATCAGCCATTAACGATCTGTCCGCACAATTCCCCCTTGTAAGTAAGGGCATCGTCTATACGACTGCCGCCTTGATAGCCTACAAGGTGGCCAAGCTGGCCATCGGCTTCGCCTGGACCAGCGTCAAGGGGGTGATGCTCGACACCCGGATCGCCTTTGTTAAGACCGCCACCGCCGCCACCATCGCCACCGCCAAGGTGCGCGGCTTCTCCCTCGCCAGCACCGTCACCGGCTTCCGTGCCGCCGGGGTGTCCATGCTGGCCTTCGCTGGGCGGCCCATCGCCGCCGTCTTGGGCGGTCTGCGCGCCGTCAAGCTGGCAGTGATGACCAACCCCATCGGCTTGATCGGCACCGGCCTGATCGCCGTAGCCGAACTGGTCATTTCCAACTGGGACAAAATCTGGAAGGTGGTCAAGCCGGCGGTGGAATGGGTGATGAAGGTGTTCGACGCCATCCCGGTTGTGGGCACCGCCATCAAGGCCGTGTCCGATTGGATGGGAGGCGACGACAAGGCGGATGGCGCCGCCGGGGCCGATGGCGCCGATCTGCCCGCCGCCGTCAACGACAACGCCGTCAACGACAATGGCGTGGGCGGGTTTGAAGCGCCGAAGGTGGCCAGGGGCGGTGGCGGCGGTGGGCCGGTCTACCACATCGGCAACATCAACATCACCGTGCAGGCCCAGCCGGGCCAAGACCCCGCCGCCATCGGCGGGGAAGTCAGAAAGGCATTCCAGGGGGCCGCCAGCGGCGGTGAACTCTATGACAAATAGCCGCGTGATGATGCGCCTGGGGGAATTCGGCTTCGGCGTCGATACCGCGTCGTTCAACCGCATCCAGACCAGCACCAAGGCCAAGTGGGCCGCCGTGGACCGGATCGGCATCAATCCCGCCCGCCAGGGGGTTGGGTGGGACCAGACCAAATCCATCCAGGGCGTGGTTTACCCGTTCTGGCGTGGTGGGCGGGCGCAAATCCCCAAGATGCGCGAGATGGTCAAGGCGTTGCAGCCCTTGCTGCTGGTGGACGGCTCAGGCGGCGTCCATGGCTATTGGTGCCTGGAAGGGCTGAATGACGGCGAACAGAACTTCGGTCCCGGCGCCGTGGCCATGAAGTGGGATTTCTCCCTGGACCTGTCCTATTACGGCGAAAGGGCACCCGCCAAATGAAGACCAAGGACGTGGAAAAAGGCAACGTATTGGACAAGGTGGTGCGGGACCATTACGGCACTGCCGATGGTACGCTGGAAGCCGTCCTGGCTGCCAATCCGGGGCTGGCGGCCATGGGTCCGGTCTTCACCACGCGCCGCACCATCAAGCTGCCTGACGTGGCCCCTTCGGCCCTGGGCGCCCGCCAGACCAAGCTGTGGGATTGACGCCATGATCCCGGCCTTCGCCATCGCCGTTGACGGCAACGACATCACCAAGGCGGTGGAAGCCGGGCTGGTGTCCATCACCACCACCGACGAAGCCGGGTTCAAGTCCGATTCCGTGTCAATCGAAATCGTGGACCCGCTGAAGACCATCGCCCTGCCGCGCAAGGGGGCACGGATCGAAGTCTATCTGGGCTGGAAGCACACCGGCACCACCCATGTGGGGGCTTATACCGTGGACAAGGCGGGCCGGGGTGGCCGTCCTTCGGTCCTGAAGATTTCCGGCAACGGCGCCGATCTGGGCGCCACCAGCACCCTGAAGGCCCACAAGACCCGTTCCTTCGATAACATCACCATCGGCACGCTGGTGGGCGGCATCGCCAAGGAACACGACCTAAAGGCCGCCGTGGGCCAGGATTTCGCCAATCTGTCCATCGCACACCTGGATCAGGTGGACGAAAGCGACATGAACCTGTTGAGCCGGGTTGCAAAGGACCATGGCGCCATCTTCAAACCCGCCGATGGCCATCTGGTCTTCACCAAGCAAGGCGAGGGCAAGACCGTCACCGGCAAGGCGCTGGCCGAAGTGGCCATCACCGAAGACATGTGCTCGGAATGGAATGTGGAACTGTCCGACCGCGCCAGCTATCAATCGGTCATCGCCTACTGGCAGGACACCGATGGCGCCACCCGGCGCGAGGTCAAGGAAGGCGACGGCGATCCGTGCTTTACCATCCGCAAGCCGTTCCCCAACGAAGCCGCTGCCCGTGCGGGCGCCAAGGCCAAGAAGGAAGCCCTGGACCGTGGAACCGGCGCCGCCACCCTGACCGTGTCCATCGGCAATCCCGGCATCTTCGCCGAAACCCCCTTGTCCTTGTCCGGCTTCGATCCCCAGCTTGACGGAAAGTGGATGGCCACCAAGGTCACCCAGTCGCTTTCAGGCAGCGGCTACACCACCGCCATCGAAGCGGAACCGCCCGCCTAGTGCAAATCTGAATGATCCAGACTTGCCCCAGGCGGACACCTCAGTGCAAATTTAAATGATCCACCCACCACCCGGCCCGGCCACCCCTTGCGAGGCTATTGCAAAATTGAGTGGTCCATACTGCAATGTTTCGCGAGCCGGTCTATCGACGAGGGGCACGGAGAGTTCGGCCACCGGCACGTCGCGGACCTCGTCGAAGGGGAACCCTTCCGGGCGGCCCCACCCGCCCATGGCGTCGATGGAACTGACCTTCAGGCCGTCGCACCCGGCGGCTGCGGTCAGGAACGCGTGGTCGTCGACGCCATGTCCCACGAAGATGCGTTTCGGGATGGGTTTGCCCGAGGCGAAGATCCGGTCGGCAACCTGCCGGAGGCTGAGGCGGATGGCAGGCTGCCAATCCGGGACGGAGAGCACGTCCCGGCGTTCGAGCAGACCATTCCGGGCCATGAAGGCGCGGAGGCTTTCCTCCGCATGGCCGCCCCCCCCCCTTGAAGCCGAGCGACTTCACGATGTGGTTGAGGGCGGACGCATGCGTCAGGGAAGGCGGCGCCTTTACCCTTGCGGCGGCTTCGCTCAGCGAATCCTGCGACAGGCCATCGATGCGCGCGGCAACGTGGTGGCGGTCGAAGGGCAGGTATTTAAAAGCGGGCTTCTCGGAAGCCATGACGGTTCTCCAGCGCTCTTACGCAGCGTCCGCCTGCGAGCTTTCCGGGGAAACGTCTCAATCCGTCCGAGGGTGGCATTGAACTGTGAGCATTTCCTTGGCGAGCGGACGCCGGGGATAGTCGTCGGCTTCCGGCCGGTCTCTGAGATCCGGCGGATACTCACCAACGCCCCGATCGTGACCGGCGGAAGCGGCGGGCCGGTCCTCGACCGCGATGTAAAGGCCATAGGCGTCGCCGTGACCGGAGCCGAAAGCCTCGGCGAGGTCGGAGACACGGAGGACCTCGGTATCATTCCGATCGACGCCCTGGACATCCTTCTGGGGTCAGGGAGCTGATCATCCTAGGGCCGTGTGACTCGACATCCACATTCCACCGGACAATCGCCATGGGTTGCGCTGGGATAGGATCCGGACATCAAACGCAAGGGAAACGCCGATGGAAAACGCCAAGCCGGCCGGAGGCCGCTACAGGTCGGGAAATGGTCGCGAATGCATCTGTCTCGTGGGAGAGCGGCTTGTCTTCGTCCAATATGCCGATGGCAGTTACAACGCCTTCATGCTGGCTGCCAACATGGCGAACACGCTGGTCATGCCGCCCGTGGGCGAATGCGACACCACGCCGGGGGCCATTCTGGTCAGAAACGCCTTCGCCGGCCACATCCATGCGGAAGCCCCTCCATCCGTCTTCGGCGCCTTCGTGGCGGCGTGCCGGAAGCCGTCGGCGGACGGAATCCGCGGCGCCTACGCCGCGCTGTCCGGGTGGCTGGGAGACCGCCCCGAGGGCGACGTCGCAGAAGGTCTCGCCCACAGCGTGGCCGACAGCGCCGAGTTCTTCGAGGAGCTTGGCCCGGACAGGGAGAGCACATGGCGGATGTTCCTCCCCCTGCCGGACGACAACAAGCGGGGGCAGCCAGTCTGGATGCTCCCGAACCTGACGTCGCTGACGAACATCTATGCCCGGGTGAACCTCCGGCACCGACGGCGGGTCGGCGGGGTCACGCTGCTCCATGACCGTCAGGACCATTTCGACGACATCCTGCGAGCCTCGAAGTCCGGGGCGGAGCGGCTCGCCGTCGCCGGGCAGACGATGGAGGTGCCCCACGCCGACTACATGTTCGAGGAGCAGGCCGCGCTGACCTTCGTGGATTCGTCGTCCCCGGGGGTGCGGGCTGCCGACCTTCTGGCCGGCTTCGTCATGCGATACGTCAGGACGGTCCTGTACGGCGGCGCTCCTCCGACCTCGGAATACACCAACGTCTACCACAGACTTCTCCTGCTGTCGGAGCCGGCTGAAGGGTTGGGCGTCAACTTGGTCCTGTCTCCCGACGACAGGATGAAGGTCCACGCGCTTCTGCCCCCACCGCCCTTCCTCGTCAGGATGACGTTCGAGTGACGGTCAGCCTGCCTTCCCGACGCTGACGCCCTCGGTCGTCGGCAGGCTGCCTTCCTGGAGCTGGGTCCAGATCTCCAACCATTTTTCAACCAGACGCTTGTTCGCGGTCCTGAATTTGATTTCGGGATGGTCAAGGCTCTTGGTCTTCACGAAGACGCCCGAGAGCCGGATTTGCTCGCCGCTTTTGGCCCGCTTGTCGGCGATGCTCCCGCCGATCAGTTCCATGTAGTCGACGTCGTACGAGCGGATGTCCTGCACCGGGATCCGGGCCATGAGGCCGTTCTGATAGATGTAGAATTCCTTCTTGGCGACCGACAGGGCGATGCAGTGCGTGTTTCCGCCCTCCTTCGCCCAGTCGTAGTAGTCCACCGGGCCGCCCACGAAGCGCTCGAAGGCCTCCCCGGCTGTCTTCGCCATTCCCCGCGCCTTGGCTCGGTCCTTGTGCCAGAGGTGGACAAGGAAAAACAGGGCGGTCAGGACCAGCGGGGCGAAGTTGTTGCCCGCGACGGCCCAAACGATGGTCCCCCAGAACCCGACGGCCAGCAACGTGCCGACAGCGCCCGATCCACTGTCATGACTTTCCACCTGTACTGCCACAGCTACCCGCGTCGGCCATCGGATTCTACGCGCGAGGCTTGCCGTCCCATCGGACACGTCATGCGTCGCGTGCGGAGAGGCTATTATCGATCTTGGACCCTTTCAAGGGTCTTTTTGACCCTTGTCGTGGCCATAGGCGGGTTCTGCACCTCTCATGAGATCATGATCTCATCACGTCAGATACGGGCCGCGAGAGCGCTCTTGGGCTGGTCGCAGCAGGAGCTGGCGGACCGCGCCATCCTTTCATTGAATGCCGTCAAACGCCTGGAGACCGGCTACGGCGATCCTCGGATGAGCACCGTGATGGCGGTGAAGGGGGCTTTGGAAGCGGCGGGAATCGAGTTCCAGCCCGCGGCCGGCGGTCAGGGGGAAGGCGTCAGGCTGCGGGGCGGCTGAACTCGGCGTCATGCCTTCATGAGCGCATGAGGTCACGGTTGGATTTGAGGTGACTCACACGGCCTGGCGGTTAACGAATGTGCAGGCCGGTCATTCAGGTCATCCATGGCAGCATGACATCATGGACAAGCCACTCTGAATTGGCCCGTTCGGGGGCACGCGTGGTTCGCCGTCAGCCTTCGTTGGTTTCGAGAAGGGCCATGTGGGCTGCCTTGGCCTCTACGGTCAGAGGATGCTCATCGCCAAGGTGGCGTGCCCGGATATCGATGCACCGTTCGAGCACACAAAGCGCCTCCGCGTGCCGCCCCAACTCCGCAAGCGCCGAGGCTATGTTCCTCATCCTAACCGCCGCGTTCGGATGATCGCCGCCGTCGGGCTGCCGCAGATCGATTGCCAACGCAAGCCTCAGTTTCGCCAGGGCCTGTCGCGGCCTTCCCATCTGCAAGAGCGTGCGTCCGGCATTCCCGATGCGGATCGCGACCTTCCTGTTCCGGCGTCCGTCTTCAGCCAATGCATGACGGGTTGCCGCCCTGAATTCGACGAGCCCTTCCTCCAAACGCCCTTCGAGGCGAAATATCTCGCCCAAGGTCGAATGGATCAGTCCGCGCAGTTCATGCTGGGATCCTTCCGCCAAAGCGGCGATCTCAAGGGCGCGGCGGCACCATTCTCCGGCTCCGGCGAGATCGTCGAGCCGGAGCTTTGCGTTGCCGACATTGTTGGCGTGGATCGCCATCTCCTTGGGATCGGCGTCGTTGCTTCCGCGGTCGATGTCGTATGCCCGCCGGTAATGGTCGGCTGCCGCTTGGTAGTCGCCCCGGAAGTAGAGGTAGTTGCCTAGCTGGTTTGCCAGTCTCGCATGGTGTTCGACGGAAAGGCGCAGTTGCCCCTCCTTGGACAGCGTCAGCAACGCCTGGGCATGCGGCCTGAGCTGCTCGCACTTCGGCCACGCCGCTGGATCGTAGAGGACGTCGAACGGAAAGGCGCCGCTAAGCGCCTGCATGGCCGCCTCGGCCCATTCGGCCCTGTCCTCCTGACCTTCCCGAACCACCAGCTGGACAAGCCTGTGGATCGAGATCACGTTGGCCTCGACGGCAACGAGGGAAAGCCTCGACAGGGCGGCGAGGGCACAGTCGAGGGAGAACCGGTCCCGCACCGCCTCGGCCAGATTTGCAGGGAGTCGTTCAGGGGTCTGCTCGATAGCCCAGCGCGGAATTCCCTCACCGTTGAAGTAGGCGAGAAGATTGAGCACGTCGCCTGCCACAGGCGTTTCCTCGACTGCGGCGGCGAACGACATCCTCCAGGTGGTGAAGACAGTTTCCTTGTAGTCCAGCGGCGGGCGGCCGAAGAGTGTCCTGGCGCTCGCCTTGAAGCGGTCAAGATAATCAGGGAGGTCGATCCCGCACCGGCGGATGTACGCGCCTGCCTGGACGATCGCAAGGGGGAGGTGGCCGAGCGCATCGGCCAACCCGGAGGCCGCCTCAGCCTCTCCTCGGCCCGCCAGTGCAGTCAGCAGCTCCCTGGATGCCAAGGCCGGCAGCGGAGGCAGGGCGATCGCGACGAAGTCAGGTGACCATTCGGAACACCGCGAAGTGACGATGATCCGCCCCCGGGAGAACTCGCCGAACAAGGAAGCGAACTCCTCCGGTCCGGGACAGTCGTCCACCACGAACATCCAGTCCCGCATGCCGTTGAATGCGCGTCGGACCAAGCGGAGCGCCGCGCTTCGGTCTTGGGGGACGCCGCCGGCTCCGAACACCCCCATGCGCTCACCCGCGTCGATCAGCCCCCGGGTCGCCGACGCCTCGGAACCGGCGTCGACGAAAACGACCCACGCCCCGGGGGATGCCGAGGCGAAGCGGTGGGCAAGCGTTACCGCGACCTGTGTCTTCCCTATCCCGCCTAGCCCGTGAACGACCACCCGTCCACTTTCCGGAATGGAGGCCAACGCGTCGAGTTCAGCCTCCCGCCCGGTGAAACGCACGTTTGCGGGCGGCAGAACCGTCCTGTCGAGCCCGTTGTCTCCCTGCGGCATTGTCGGAAACGGTATCCCAAGGAAGCCGGCGATGTCGGATCCAGTCAGCAGCGCGTGGCTCCGCGCCAACATCGGCTCGATCAGCGCCCCGATTTCCCTTCCCGGCGCGACAGATCGAAGGCGCAGTTTGGCCATCTCGGCTAACGAGAGCGGATCGATCATCCTATGACGGATTCTCCCCGCATTGGCGACCACCCCCTCGACAGGTAGACCGGGCCAGACACGTTCAAGAAATGTCCATGCCTTCCTGAGATCCGGAGTGGTGACAAAGTCTCGCACGAAATCTTCTGGGGCGTGGGTTTCGGACGTCCGGACCAGCAGTTCCCCCACCGCGCCGAGGGGGCTGGTGGTGATCAGTTCGCATGATCTGTCCGCGGACTGGGACAGGAAGCTGGCGAAATCCGAGAAAATCGGCAGAAGTTCCGACGGGGACCATTGTCCGCGGCTTTCCCCTCGCAGCTTGACTTGGTGGAGTTCCTCCCCGCGCTCGGTCCTTAGAACGAATTCCGCCCCCGGCACACCGGGGGGTTCCAGATGGATGGACAGGGCGCGCCCTTCGAGCACCTCCAGCATCTGGAGGGCTGTCCACATGGCCTCGAAGGAGATCCCGGCTTTGGCCGCCGCGCCGCCCGGCAATGGCATGCGGTCAATTCTCGTACTGGAGTGGCGGAACGGGGGCGGCCGCGACCGCCCCCGAATTGGTCAGCCTTTACAGCCGGCGCCGGCCTTGGACTGCTTGGATGAGCAGGTGGTAACCCCCTTGACCACCACGACCGTCCCCTTGGTGTAGGTCTTCATCTGTATCACCTCCTTCCTGGTTTCATCGGGTTGAACCTTCCGCCGCCCTTTCCTGAAAACGGGAGGCGAAACCGTCGATATGCCGCTGCGCATCAGCTTCCCCCCTCGAATTGCAGGCGGGTGATGTCGCATTTGTGGGGACTGGGCCGGTGGAAGGTGCCGTTTTCGGCCAAGGCAATCCCGATGCAAGAATCGCAGAAGTCAAAATAGGAGCAGCCCTCGCAAGCCGGCAGAGTCGTAGGCATGATTCGCTTCAGTGCGTCGAAACGGTTCCTAACGATTTCCTCCGCAGGAGCGTGGCTCAGGTCCCCGATCGGTATGCGAAGGTCGGGGCACGGATACACCTTGCCGTCGACGGCGAAGAACGCCTGCTCGTGCCCGGCCCAGCAGATGTACCCGCAGTCCTTGGTGCGGTAAGGGCTAGGCGTGTCAGGCGCCATCCCCCACGCCCTCAACCTCGGCAGGACATAGTCGCGCAGCTGGTCATATCCGATCCTGGATAGTGCGTTACCCTGCGGATCGCCTAGCCGTGGTGTAACGTAGAAGGAAAAGAAGAGGTTGTCGGTCAGCCGTGATAGGACTTCGTAGGCGCGCTCCATCTCGGTCACGTTACCAGGCGTGAGTTGGTACGAGACCGAGCAGGGAACCCCCGCTTCGCGCAGACCTTCGATCGCAGAGGCGACGGCGGTGAAATCGTAGTGTCCGCCGGTAAACGCGTTCGCTCCGTCTGAGACGCCATACACCGACACCTGCACGTCACTTATCCGGTTGCGCGCGAGCCTTCCGATGGTCTTCTTGTCCAGACGGGTGCCATTCGTCTTCAGTTCGATGATGAATCCAGCCGAGTGGGCCGCGTCGATGATCTCCGCCGCATCACGCCTGAGAAATATCTCGCCTCCCGTCAGGCATAGGAACAGTGCGCCGGAACGTCTAAGGTTCCCGAACAGGGTCTCCAGGGCACCGATATCGGGGCCTGCGCCCGAATGGTCCGGATGGAAGCAATGGGCGCAACGCAGATTGCATTTGGTCAACACCTCGACGGTGGCGTTGGTGAACAGCCCGTGTTCCCTCGCAAACCTGATGACGGCCGTAATGTCGCCGCCGCCGCCTCCCTCGGCCCCGAGTGGCCGACCGCCCGGGGCTGAATCCAGAAGGTAGGACTCGACGTCGCGAATGTCGGAGAGAATCTCGCCGGCATGGTCCGGATACAGTCGCGTGAGTTCGCAGGCTATATCGGTGAATTCCGCCCCCGCCATTCGCCGTCGGAACACCTCCGCGGCGCCGCCAGTGAGGATGGCCGCAGAAAACGGGTTCGCCACGGCTGCGATCACCGCATGCCCATAGTCGCTGTAGCTAAGGCTGGCGGAGACCTTCGTCTCGTTGGCGGAGCCTAGCAAGACGTGATGCCGATCTCGACGTATACGGCTTGGGAAACGGACTTTGCCTCGCCCATCTTGTTCTCCTCTGTCCGAAATCCGCCTATCGCGGCTGCAATTCGGGATTCGCGAGCTTCAGCATCACGCCGTAAAGGTCGCCCTTCTTCGCCCGCTCTGCGTCGACCAGGTTCAGGTGGTTGACGCAATATTTCACACGCGGGTCTTCGGCCGACGGCTGCTGTCCGCCGAACAGGAAGTGGAGGCAGAGGTCGGATGCGAACGACTGATGCAGATGGGTCTCCACGATCGACTTGACCGTGTCGGCCACCTTGTCGCTTGCCGACGGGCTGAGGCCGGGGACGTTGACTATGACCGGCGAGGTGCCCGCGCCCGCGCTGACGGCCTTGGAAGCTTCGAACACCGCTTCCTTCGTCTTGCGGACCTCAACCGCGTCCTTCGCCGCCGCGGTGGCGTTTGCGCCGGCCTTCTCTGCCTCATCGGAGGCCTTCTTCATCGCGTCGACCTCGGCCTGCAGCTTGTTCAGTTCCTCTTGCGACTTTTTCGCCTGCTTGGCCGCGTCCAGTTCCTTCACCTTGGCGTCGTAGTCTGAGGACGCCTTGGTCGCCTTCACCTTGGCGTCCGCAGCGGCGGACGCGGTCTTGGTCTCGTTATCGCGGGCGGATGCCAGCTCATTCTGGGCTTGGGCGAGTTGGTCGCCGGTGTCGGCGTTTCCGCCTGCTCCAAGCGCCACCACGGTGGGCCTAGCATAGCCGGTGAGTTGCTCAATCGCCGCCAGCGCGACTGTCGTGTTCTGGAACCGTCGGTACTCGATCTCCGCTTCGGATTTGGAGATGGCGCCGTTGTTGAAGGCCTCGCATAGCCGGTACAGGAATTCCCCGTGGACCTTGGTCAGTTGGGTCTTGAGGTCCATGTATCCGGAAGCCTGCGCGGCGGCGAGGGACAGATCGAGTGTTCGAGGGCCGGACTGCAACCCGGCCGATGTGGCGTTGCCGAAAGCGGCGAATGCCGGCGGTGGCAGCTCTGCGCAGACGACGTTGAAAGTGGTCGTCTTCTTGCTTTCACCCGTTGCGGTCTCCTCGACCCTTGGGGAGACGTGGATCGCGCGCTGGAAGGCGTCGACGAAGATGGCCTTGCCATTCCCGTACTCAGTCGTCCGGAACACCGTGTTGGTTTCCGCGCACGCCGACAAGGCTAGAGCGCCGCCCATTGCGGCGCAGAGGACGATGAGCTTCGACCCACGCATGGACCACTTCCTCCATACCGCATCCGAAGGATGTAAGGTACGCATCTTGCGCCACCATGGCAAGCAAGCTGGCTCGGCCATTGTCATATGAGGGTACAGGAAGGGCGGAGCCCATGAACTGGTATTGGTTTTCGGGACAGCGTTAGCAGGTCGACACGGTCATAGACGGTCACCTTTGCCTGCGCCCGAGGGCGTCTTCGATCTCGGCCGCCAGCCATGACATCGCCGACACGACGGCGAGCAGCACGGAAGCCAGAAACGCCACGACCTGCCCCTCGCCGAGTCCGACACCCAACGCGGGCAGGCCGAACCAGAGGAGGGCTGCATAGCCCGCGAACAGCAAAACGCATTCCAAGGATGACCGCCGCCGGGTTCGCAGGGAGGGCACCCTCTCGGCAGGCGGCTACCGGATTCACACATCTGATGGTTTGGCGATGAGGGTGATGCCGCGTTTGGCTGCCTGGAACTCAAGCCAGCCTTGGAGCATAACGACCGGCCCTGGTTTTCCGTAATAGCCGGTCCACCCTCCAAGGCGGGCGCAGACCCAGGCCGCGTAGGCGAGAGAGCCCTTGGGGTGAGGGTTTTTCTGGCGCGCGGTCTTGCCTTCGAGCTGTGCGCAAAAGGCTTCGAGCAGCGGAGCATCCTCCGGGGCAAAGGCGTCGATCATCGGCCGTAACGGCGCTGGCCCTTGGGTGCCGTCGCGAGCGTGCACGAGTTGCTGAATGGTGACGGCTGCGACAAGGACGGCCATCACCAGACGGCGCAGGGGCATGGCGTCATCGATAAGAATTCCTTCGACATCAAAGCCTTGGCTCTTCATCGTGCGGAATAGCTGCTCGATGGCCCAACGGCGGCGATAAAGCCCGACGATGGCAAAAGCCTGGGCGAGATCTTCGATGGGATGGGTGGTCAGCAAGCGCCAGTGAATGTTCTCGCCGGGCGGTGGGTCGATCTCGCGCACGTCGACCAGGGTCAGGCTCACACTTTCGGGCAGCCCCGCCGCGACACCGTTTCGGGGACGGGCCAGGGCAACCGTCGTATAGCGGATCGCCACCCGCGCCTGACGGGCCTTGCGCCCGGGCTTGGCCGGCAGGTCGAGCCCGGCCTGTCCCGCCACCGGTAAAGCGTCGGCCATGGAAAACAGCCGCCCGCCATCGTCCAGGCTGCGGTCGTGCGCGGCGCGGATCAGAAGATCAGTCCCGTCAGGGCGGAGAGCGAAGGCCGCGAAGATGTCGCTTTCCCGATCGGCGACCACGGTCACCTGGAGGGCGGCGGCACCGATCTCAGCGGCCTTATTCGCGCCGTCCAGCCAGCGCTGGCTTTCCTTGTCGGCGACGGCTTTGTGGCGCCGCGATGACCGCTTCCCCTGCTCTCGTTCGAGGAAGCCCGCATGGGCCAAGCCGAGCACCGCGCCATCATCGGCATCCACCATCAAAACCGGATGCAGATAAAGGCCGCCGCCGCCATCGGACCGGATAACCGTGGTATCCTGGATCGCCAGAATACGACGCCCTTCGCACCGAGCCGCCGTCCGACGCCCCGCCTCCGTCACCATTTCATCGGTCAAGACTGCCGGGTTGCGCAGAAACCGGGTCAAGCGGATTTCCCCAGCCCGGTTGCTGCCAAGACGCCGTATCCGAACCCCTTTGCCGCCCGCCTCGACAAGGCGAGCCAACAAAAAGGCCCCCCTTTTTCCAGGCGGCGGTCACCAAACCGCCCCAGCGTCTGTGATCCCTTCAACGAAAAGGAATCACAGGGACGGCGTCAGCGCGAGGGGAAATGTGTGAATACGATAGCGGCAGGCGGAGGGTGGGACGCCATGAAGCCGTAGCAGACCGCCGCCACCGTGACGGCCACATAGACGGCGGAAAAGGCCATCAGAAGCAAATCCGGGCTCATCACGCCACACCCCTATGCACGGACCCGAGGATGCGGTCCATTTCGGTCCTGATGGCCTTCCGATGGCATCTCCATCGACCGTCCCTGCGGAGACTCGGGATTACCGCTCCCCATCGCCGTCACCGTAAAGATACGCCATGAGGTCGTCGTGCTGCCTGAGCTCCGCTTGCCACTCCGAGGCCTTTGCGGCAGCGGCCTTAGGGGCGTCGATCTTCGACGCTGACCTCCCCTTGCGGGCCACCTTGATTTTCACGGCGATGACGCGGCCGCCGCCGCGGCCCCTGCCGCCGCTCCGCTCCTCGTCGAAACCGACGACGGTGAACAGAGATTCCTTGTTGAGCAGCTCGATCACCGGGTAGAGCACCCTCCGGCGGAAATCGGACCAGTTGTTCCGGTATGAAGAATCCACAGGGCAGAGGTAATCATAGAGGTCGTCCACGGTCATCTCGATCACCGGCTGGCGGCGGCCGTGGTACTGGTTCAACAGTTCATAAAAGCGGGCGGAATAAACGTTCTTGCATGCTTGGAGCACCGAAAGCTCGACCTGATGCCAGACCACCCCGTCACAATCCAACATCGCTTGCACGAGCGGCCCGAAGCCGAACCTCACTTCGTCGCCGATCATCGTCTGGCCGTCGGGCCCGACTTCTACGTCGACGTGGCTGAGCAGGTGCTCGACCCTGCGTCGGCGACGCTTGCGATCGCGGTACTCGATGGTCACCGCCGAGCCGAGCAGGCGCATGAGGGTCTGCTTCAACCTTACGGACGACTCGTGAGCCGACTCGTGCTCCATGAACCGGCGAAGCTCGGCCGCAGGCGCGCTGAAAGAGGCGGTCGGGGAAGGCTTGATGTCGTCACCCGCGAAATATATCAGCGCCCTGAGGCACAGGTAGGACCGCATGTCGAGGTCCGGCATCTCGATCTCCAGGGTGTCCAGACCGGTCAGCCGCTTGACCGCCTCGACGTCGACCGCTCCTCCGTCGTCGGACATCCTGAGCGTCCTCCGCAACGACCTCTCGATGTTTGCGACGTCGAAAGGGGCAGGCTTGGCTTCGGTAAGGGCGACGGGTATCGTAACGGACGACGCCGTCTCGATCCTTCTCGGCGGGCCTGTCCTCCTGGGCTTGAAGCCTGAAGAGGCGGGTGTCTCGGAGCATTCGGGGGTCATTGGGCGGACTCTTGCGATAGGTCGACGATCCTATCAACCGATCGCGCAATCGTGTTGACGTTAAGCCCCGGGGAATCGGCCGTCCGCCATTCTGGTCGTAATAAAATGTTGACGCCCCTTACTGGCACTAGGAGCTGTGGACACTTAGCGCATCCATAGGATGATCGCGGCGATAGTGACGACGGCGCCGTAGTTGGCTGCCGTCTTCTCATATCGAGTTGCGACGCGGCGGAACTGCTTGAGCTTGCTGAAGCAGCACTCGACGAGG
>JACMKT010000196.1 GCA_014380005.1 Rhodospirillales bacterium | reverse complement strand
CGCCTTGGGCTTTTTCCTGGCCTGGGGCTCGAAAACCACGTCGGGCTTCCACGCCATCTTGATGGTGCTGCTGTTCCCGCTGTGGATGCTGTCGTGCGCCCTGTTCCCCATGTCGGGGGCGTCGGGCTGGATGACCGTGGTCATGCACATCAACCCGGTCTACCACGCGCTGAACATCGTCCGTGCACCGTTCTACGGTGCGCCGGAGAGCCTGCTGGGCAATGGGTCGTACTTGGTTTCGCTGGCGGTCACTCTGTTGTGGACCGGCAGCGGGCTGGCTCTGTCCTTGATGCGGGTGTCCAAGCGCGAGCAGGGCGTGGTGGCGGCTTAAGGGGCATTACGCCCTATCCCGCCGCTGTTTATCCAATGCTCGCTTGTCATCCCGAACGGATGTGAGGGATCCCCGCTTGGCACATCGTGTCAGGTACAGCTAAGGCTTCCCTTTTCCGCCGATGTTATCCAGCTTCCCCAGCATCTCGCTCTTCTTCTCGGCGTCGGCGTCCAGGGTGGCGACGGCGGCGTCGAGCCAGTGTTCCACCTTGGCCTTCCACTCTTCGTGGGTGCCGGTCAGTGGCGGTTCCTTGGCGACGCGGCGCGCCATGGCTTCCACCGCCCAGGTCTGGCCGTCGGCGCCCAGCACCTGGCGATAACGCACCGGGCCTAATTTGCCGTAGGCGGTGAACAGGTACAGGGTGAATTTGCGGATGTCGTCGCCCAGCACCGGCATCAGATGCTTCAGCGCCGCCGGGCTGGTGGCGGCCACCAGGGACACCGCCTTGCGCATCTCGCCCACATCATAGCCGGGGAACAGCGCCGCCATGCGCATCTTCTGGCAAACGCTCCACAGGATTTCGGCGTTTATGGAGTCGGTGTTGATGGTCAGCAGCCGTTTGGCGCTGTCCAGCAGCAGCGGAGTCTTGCCGTCGGTCATGGCCTGTTCGACGCTGTAATCGGCCAGCACCTGCAGCTTTAGCGGATCGCGGTACTCCAGCAGCTTGGGCCCCAGCTTGGTTACCAGTTGCGGCGACAGCGCGGCATAAGCGGGGATCAGCGGCACCTGCCAGTCGTACAGCAGCACCTCGCGCATGGCGTTGAACAGTTTGTCCGCCGGCGTCGGCATCGCCTTGCGCTTCGGCCGCTTCGGCGCATCGGACAGGCCAAGCCCGATGGCGATGCTTTGGAAGAAGCCCACCTTGGGCATGGGCAGCGCCTTGGGCTTGGGGCCGGACATGCGCTTCTTGAAATAACGCCGGGCGCAGGCGCGCACCACCAGGGCGATGACGTCCGCCATGGTGCGGCCGCACCACAGGGTGTCGCCGTCCGAGGACGGAAACGCGCGCTGGGGCGTGATGACCACGTCCTTGAACAATTCGGGTCGGGTGCGCAGCAGCTGGAAGCCCTGATGCAGCAAATTGGGGTCGTCCATAATGCAATCATAGGCCTTGTCCCGCGGCACCAAGGCCAGGGACGGCAGGTTCTCACGCAGGATATCAGCGATATCGCGGCGCAAAACGGTGCGAACCGTCTCCACCGGTTGAGCCAGCGGAGCCTTAGGCGAGCGAGCCGTTTTCAGGGGTGAAACGGTACTCATTGCAGGAAACCCCAAATGCAGTCGAGGTAAGTGTGACTCGTTTGTAAACGTTAATGCAACAAATGGTTTTAATTATGTATTTGACATGCAACTGAAGTTAATTTGCGTAAAATTGTTTGCGTTATCTTCCTTCGTCACCTCGCGAAAGCGGGGGCATGACGGGGCTGAGTCTGGCGGCAGGCATGGATTCCCGCCTGCGCGGGAATGACGATGAGGGGGCTAGGCCAGCGCCCGCTCCACCATGGTGGCGAGGATGTCCACCAGTTCGGGTTCGGCGCCCAGATTCATGGCCATGCGCACCCGGCGCCCGCCCATATCCACAGGGCCGGTCTCGCCGGGGGAAAGGCCGAACAAAGGTGGGATGTCTTGGCTGGCGTGCATGCCTTGCGCCACCAGCAGCGGCAGCACCACCAACTCGCCGCTGTCGGTGACGTGGCTTTGCCAGTCGCGGGCGAAGGGGGCCTGTTCCAGGAAGACCAGCCGGGTTTCGGCGAAGTGGTTCATGGCGGCGATGGCGGCGGCGATGGCCTTGGGGGTCTCGCCCGAACCGCCCGGCCGGGCCGAGCCATGGGCGATCAGCAGCAGGCTGGCGGTGGTGGGATCGATGCCGGCGGAACGCACCACGCCATCGGCGCGGCAGGCCATCAGGCCGGGAATGCGCGGGTCGCAGCCGGCGGGCTGGGTGTAGATCAACTCGCGGCTATCCCGGCGGGTCAGGGGGCCGTCCAGCCCGACCTCACGTGGGATCAGCGTGTCCGTATAATAGCCCTTGCCGGCGAAGACCGGCACGATGACCACCCGCCGGGCCTGCACCAGGCTCAGGGCCTCATTCAGATAGGGGGCTTGCTTCATGAAAACGGCGGCGACCTCGGTCCATGGCCCGCGCGCCTTCAAATCGGCGGCCAGGGCATGGATGGGCTCGGCGCTTTCCGGGTGACGGGCGGAACCGTGGCCGATCAGAATGATGGCCGCATCGTTCATAGCTGGGTGGCTTTCCAATCCAACTCGCCGGCCAGGGAGACCACTTGGCCGATGATGATCAGGGTCGGCGGCTTCAGCCCGGCTTCGACGGCCAAGGCGGGCAGGGTCGCCAAGGTGCCCAGGACGCGGCGCTGGCGGGGCGTGGTGCCGCTTTCAACCGCCGCCGCCGGAGTGGTCTCGGGCAGGCCGGCCTCCATCAGGCGGGCGGCGATCTCGGGCAGGTGGCTCAGGCCCATATAGACCACCAGGGTGCAGTCGGGATCGGCCAAGTGGGCCCAATCATAGTCCAGCGCATGGCCTTCGCGCCAATGTCCGGTCAGTAGCCGCACCCCATGGGCAAGGCCGCGATGGGTCAGCGGGATGCCGGCATAGGTGGCGCAGCCCGAGGCCGAACTGATGCCCGGCACCACCTCGAACGGAATGCCGGCATGGGCCATTTCCAACGCTTCCTCGGAGCCACGGCCAAAGACGAAGGGGTCGCCGCCCTTCAGCCGCAGCACCCGGCGGCCCTCGCGGGCCAGCCCGATCAGCAGCTGATTGATCTCGGTCTGGTCCAGATGGTGGTTGGCGGCCTGCTTGCCCGCATAGATGCGGGTGGCGCCGTCGGGCAGCAGGGCCATGATTTCGGCGCTGACCAGACGATCGTACACCACGGTCTCGGCCTGTTGGATCAGGCGCAGCGCCTTGACCGTCAGCAGATCGGGGTCACCGGGGCCGGCACCCACCAGGGCGACGCTGCCGGCGCGGAGTTTTTGATCGGACATTGGTCGGGCTCTGGACGGCAAAAGGGATCGCGAAGGGCGCAGACGATGGCATGTTTCCTGGCCGAAATCGAGCCCGGCGAGGCCATCTTTCCCCGGGGTGCAAGGCGTGCTTCCCAAATGGTGTGTGCCGAGGATATTTTAGGGCGCGAGTTGAACAGACTGTAAACCCCAGCCGTACTGCATCCTCCTTGAACGCCGCACATTCCACATCCCATCGCTCTCACCGGTCGCGCAATCTGCGGCGGACGGTCTATCACATGCTTGGCGGCGATGGTCATGAGGACCCGTGGGTCAAGGCGGTGGACTATTTCCTTATCGGCATGATCGTGTTGAACGTCATGGCCGTGCTGCTGGAATCCATCGAACACCTGTCCATCGCCCATGGACCGGTCTTCCACGTCTTCGACCTGTTCTCGGTGGCGGTATTCTCTGGCGAATATCTGCTGCGCCTGTGGACGGCGGTCGAACTGGACGATACCCGTTTCCGCCATCCTGTATGGGGGCGGCTGCGCTGGGCGGTCTCGCCCATGGCCATCATCGACCTGTTGTCGGTGTTGCCGTTTTACCTGGGCATGTTCGTGGAAATGGATCTGCGCGCCATCCGGGTGCTGCGGGTGCTGCGCGTGTTCAAGTTGAGCCGCTATTCCATGGCCATGAACGTCATGAGCGCCACGGCCCGCCAGGAAGCCCGTGCCATCGGCGCCGTGCTGTTCGTCATGATGGTGGTGCTGATCTTCACCTCCAGCCTGATGTATCTGTTCGAGCACCGCGCCCAGCCCCACGTCTTCAGCGACATTCCCACCTCCATGTGGTGGGCGGTGGTGACGCTGACCACCTTGGGCTATGGCGACATGGTGCCGATCACCGTGCTGGGGCGGCTGCTGGGCGGCTTTACCGCCGTTCTGGGTGTGGGCATGATCGCCTTGCCGGCCGGTGTGCTTGCCTCGGGCTTTTCCGAACAGATGCGAATCCGGCGCGAGGAATACCGCGAGGCGGTGGAACGCGTGTTGGAGGACGGCACCATCACCCGGCGGGAACGGCGCCTCTTGGACGAAACCCGACTCTTATTGGGCCTGTCCGAGGAAGAGGCGGCCATCGTGCTGGAAGATGCCGTCAAGCACCCCCACACCTGCCCCCATTGCGGCCTGTCCACCCACGTGCCGCCGGTGGTTTAGGGGCGGCGTCCGCTACCCGCCGAACCCAGCCCGGACCAGCAATTGGTGGAAGTCGCGCAGTGCCTTCTGCGCCTTGGCCGGGTCGGTGATGCCGTCCACGAAGCGGGCATCGAAATTGGCGCCGCGCAGCAGCGCCAGGATGCGTTGGCGGGCGCGGGTCATGGCGCGGCCCTCGGGCAGTACGCCGGCGGCGCAGAATTGCACCAGACGGACGGCGCGGTCGCGTAGCGGGCTTTCGTGATGGTCCAGCTTTTCGACGATCTGCTCGTCGATCAGGTATTTCTCCAGCACGGTGTCGATATGGTCGGTCAGCCGGGTTTTGACCGCCGCTGGGAATACCGAGGCGCTGACCGCCTTATGGGCGAAGGTGGCGCGCATCATGCGGTCCTTGGCGGACAATGTGCGCAGGCACAAAGCGCTCAGCGCGCGCGCTTCGTACACCCGGTCCAGCAGGGCGATGATGTCGGTCCCATTTTCCTTGGCGAAGTCGGTATTTGCCAGATCACACAGATAGATCAGGCCGATGGCCTTGTCCGGCATCGAATTGAAGGCGGTCTGGATGGCGCTGCGGCGACCGGCGGCGCCGCCTTCCTCTACCATGCGGGTGATGCGGGTGGTCAGCGCGTCGGCGGTCTCGCCGCCGAACAGCAGCCCGGTGGGCGTGACCACGCGGTCCAGGACGGTGTTGAAGGCGTCCTTTTCCTTGCTGGGGTCGCTGCGGTACAGCGCGTTGGCGGATTTCAGCTGGCGATGGGCGCGGTCGATCAGGCACAGCCGGCTGGCCGGCAGCTTGCCGGCCTTCAGCAGGGCATTCAGCAGCTCGACGGTGTCGGCTGCCTCGCTGTTTTCCGCCGGAAAATTGCCCTCGGCCAAATCGAGCAAGCGCACGATGGCCATGGCCAGACTGGGCTGCCAGCCCAAAATCTCTTGCACCACATTGGCGCCCAACACGTCGGCGATGACGCCATCCAGCATTTCCAGCGAGTGCAGGTCGCTTTCTTCCATGGCCAGTTTGCACAGCCGGTCCAGCTTGCCCAGCCAGTTGCGCAAGTCGCCCAGGTCACGCGACAGCACCACCATGGCCAAATAGTCGGTGTCGTCATCGCCAGCCAGATCGGCGACGCGGTCAAGCATGCCCTTGAAGCTGGCATTCAGCTTGGGCAGCTTCAGCGCCTCGGCCTTGCGGGCGCGGGCCGACATTTGGTCGATGGATTTGAAAATCTCGTCGCGGCGCGCCTTGGATTCCTGGTCGCCGTCGCGCGTTTGCAGAAAGGCGATGCGGTCCACCGCCGACGGAATCAGCGTATCCTTGTCCTGGATGCGCTTGAGTTCCTTGTAATTGTGGATCAGCTCGGTCGGGGTGACGTAGACCTTTTCCAGGTAATTGCGGAACAGCCGGTTCATCAGCGACCGGCTTTGCCCCCCGAAATAATCCTGCGGCGCCTCGCATTTGGCTGGCGCGGTATCCACCTGGACGAGGCGGACGGGGCCGTCATCCTTGATGGTGCGGGTTTCCGAGAAGACTTCCTTCTCGACCATGCGGCCGTCGGCGCGGGCCCAGTTGCGAATGACGCGGGCGCCCTCGCACTTCTTGTCCATCAGGTAGCGCTTGGCTGCTGCCACGGCGGTGTCTTCGGCATCGATATACGATTCCGTACTCCACCGGCCGTCACGCATGACCTGAATCTCAAAGGCGTTCTTAGGCGCCATGCCAACAACTCCGCCTCTCCGGGCGACCCCTTCTGGATCGCCTCGCCCCATTCAGGAATACAATTTGCCACGCGGTGTTGTCACGCTATTCCTCCCTCCAAAATGTTCATTCTCTGGCTCTTGCGGCGTCATGCTTGAAGGCGGAGAATGTTTTGGGGCGGCACCAAGTAAAAAGGCCAGAATAGGAGGGGAGAATGTCCACTTATCGCTTTTCATGGCTGCGGCCCGGCGGCTACACCCGCTTGGGTGGAGTTGGCGCCGTCGCCGTGCTGTTCGCCACGCCCATGCTGTGGGCGCTGGGGGCCTTCGATGCGGGCGAAGATACGATGAAGCGGGCGCTGATTTTCCTGTTCGCCGGCATGTGGTTCTTCGTCGGCACCGGCTATGTGTTCGGCTGGGCCATTCGCGGCTTCATGGTGCGCCTGAAGGATCACGAGGATGACGACGACGGCCCGGCCCACCGCCCCGCCGGCCCCGCCCATGCACCGCCAGCGGGGGCGCCCCATCGTCCGGGGCATTGACCGGTAAGGATTGCCCTACCAGCCGCCGCCGCCCACCGGCCAGACGGCTTGGTGATTGCCGGCGCCAAAAAGTCCGATGACGCCCCAACTCAGCTGCACCAAAATGGGGTTGGGGGTGGGATTGACGTAGGCCGCGAAGGCCATGGCGTTGTTCGACACCGTCCCCCCTGCGCCCAATTGAGTGAGCACAAAGCGGATCAGCAGCTGTTCCAAATTGACCGCCACACCGTCGATGAGCGTGGTAAAGGCCGCTGGCGGGGCCGGTGCCACTATTGCAAAGCCCGGAGTGGGCGCAACAAGCAGCGCCCCGGGGAAAAGGGCGGGCGCGGTGTCACGGACATGGGTCTCGCCCCACGTCACCCAAATGTTTTGCATGGTGGCGGCGGGGAACCCCATCTCGGTGATGGTGGGGAGGCGGCCGGTATTGAACCTGTTGAACAGGTTGCCGCTGATGCCGACATAGCGGTTGTGGGTTGCCGTGTTGACAATGATGTATGTGCCCGGCGCCGCTGGCAGGCCGGCGGGAACGGCGGCCACACCGAAACCGCCACCCGGCAGGGCGGCCGGCGCCATGCCACCGCAATCCCCCGAATTTACCAAGTTGAAATGGACGTATCCCATTGCTTTTCTCCTGCAATGGCGCCCGTCTTCCAACAGAGTATGGGCGCCCTGCAGGCACGTTACTACGAAAACGTGTATACTCAAGCGCTTGATAATGCCTGGTTGCGCGCGTCTGCCCGCAAGCCCTCCGCCTACAAAAGGCCATGGGGCAAGGCCGCACCGTCGTGGCTTGCGGGAGCGGCTGTGGTACGCATGGAAAGCGATTGTCTCAAGAAAGCAACAGAAAGCTGAATCGGTGATCAATTTACGATTGGTAATCTACCAGGAAACGTGCGACTAAAGTTAAAGGACGTCCTCCACCGGGAGGTGGAGTGAAGCATTAACCCTCCTTTGTCGAAAGATGGCGAGGACGCGGGAAATGGGGGAAATTGTCGCTGGGGATCACGCACTTCCCGCCAAGGTGTTGAGCACTATGGCGCAGGATGATGGCTTGCCCGAAAAGGGCGCGGCCCCCATCCTCGGTCGTCTGATTCTGGGCGTGGTGCTGGTCAATCTGTTCGCGGGGGTGCTGGTCGGCGTCTCGGTGCGCCAAAGCCAACTGCAATACGAAGAGGCAGCTGCCACTGCCTCGGGTAACCTAGCCCAGACCATCGAGCAATATGTCGCAGACACTATCGACAAGATCGATTACCTGCTGTTCGACACGGTAGCCGAAATCGAGCGGGAAATGCGCGCCGGTCCCTTGGATTCCGAGGGCGTCAACACGTTCATCAATCAGCGCCAAAGCCTGCTGACCACCCTGGAAGCCATCCGGGTCGCCAATGACAAGGGCGAGGTGATCTTTGGAACGGCGCCGTCTTCCAGCGTGCCGCGTGTCCTGACCGACCGAGACTATTTCATTCAGCAGCGCGACGACCCCCAGGGCGGCCTGTTCATCTCGCGCTCGCATGTCAGCCGGGTCACCGGGCGGTGGTCCATCTTCTTCTCGCGGCGTATCAATCGCCCCGACGGCAGCTTTTTTGGCATTGCCTATTCGGTCATTCCCGCGGACACGCTGGAGGAATTCTTCTCGCGCATCGACGTCGGGCCCGGCGGCGGCATCAGCCTGCGGGACGACAAACTGACCGTCCTTGTGCGCCACCCCGATCCCAAAGGCGCCTTGCGGGGCAACAGCACCCTGTCGCCGGAATTGCAGCGTTTCCTAACGGAGGGGTCGTCAGCATCCACCTTCTACAGCCAGGAAACTTGGGACGACATCGCCAGCACGGTGTCCATCCGCAAAATCGGCCGCTTCCCGCTATTCATCAATATCGGCTTGGCCAAGGACGACTATCTCGCCCCCTGGCGTGCCCAGGTGCGCTGGTTCATCAGCCTGTACGCCATGTTCGTGCTGGTTACTCTGATCTGGGCCTTCCTGCTTCACCGCGCCTGGCGCCAGCGCATGCTGGCCGACCAACGGGCGCGCCACACGTTGGAAGAGCGGGTCATCGAGAAGACCGCCCATCTGCGGGACTACGCCACCGCCCTGGAACGGTCCAATGCCGATCTGGAACAATTCGCCTATGTGGCCTCCCACGATCTGCGCGAGCCCCTGCGCATGGTCAGCAGCTATCTCGGCCTGCTGGAGCGGCGCTACGGCTCGCTGTTCGACCAGGACGGCCACGAGTTCATCGCCTTCGCCAAGGAAGGCGCCGTGCGTATGGACCGGCTGGTCCAGGACCTGCTGGAATTCTCCCGCGTCGGCCGCCACACTACGCGCCCCAAGCCCACGCCGTTGGGCCCGCTGCTCGAAGACGTTCAGCGCGTTCTGGCCCGGGTCATTGCCGAGGCCGAGGCCCGCGTGATCCTGCCCGAGACTTTGCCCGAGATCATCTGTTGCGGCGATGAGCTGTTCCTGCTGTTCCAAAACCTGATCAGCAACGCACTGAAATTCCGCACCCCCGACCGTGCCGCGGAAATCCGCATCACCGTCGAACGTTTGCGTGAGGCTTGGCAGCTGGGTGTTGTGGATAACGGCATCGGCATCGAGGCGGAATACTTCAACCGCATCTTCATGATCTTCCAGCGCCTGCACACCCGCAGCCAGTACGAGGGCAACGGCATCGGTCTGGCCATTTGCAAGAAGATCGTCGAACGCCATGGCGGCCGCATCTGGGTGGAATCCGTGCCCGGCCAAGGGGCCACCTTCCTGTTCACGATCCCCGACGCCGGCAGCGCCCCAGCCCTGGCGGCGGAAGCGGCACCGCATCAATGACACGCTGTTGAGGACCAGACGTGCGCGGTCAGCCGCGCGGTAGCCTTCTCTCATTGGAAATCAACGAGATGCGGTGCTGTTAATGGCCGAATGCAGCGCTTTTTCCAATGGGTCAAGGTCGTCCTGAACCACATCCCAGATGCGCCGCGTGTTGGTGCGGAAATAGTCGTGGATAATGCGGTCGCGGATTCCGGCGATGGCGCGCCAGGGGATATTGGGGTAAGCGGTCTTGAAGTCCGGATCGATAGCCTTTACCGCCTCGCCAATCACACCGATGGAATACAGAACCGAGCGGATGACGACTGGGTTTTGTCGAAGGCAGCATGCCCTGGGTGTCGGCCCGGATATCGGCGATCGCCGCTAAAATATCGCCGATACGATCCCGATGTCCGCGCGGCATCAGAACACCTTGATCTGATCTTGCTCGAACGCGGCCCTTACGGCAGGACGGAACGCTTCGACCTCGCCAAGATCGACCGGGCGGCCGAGTGCACCTTCCAGCAGCAGGCGGGTGTCCTCCATGCGGATTAGCGAGAATGAGCGGCCTGCTTCGATCTCGACGGCAATGTCGATATCGCTGTTGTCGCGCGCCTCACCCCGCGCCAGCGATCCGAACAGCGACAGATGCGCGACACCCCGGCGGCGAAGCTCCGATTCCGTCGCCTTGATCTGTTGCACGACATACTGAAGCGTGGTCGCCATTGAGCTTTCGCCTTGCGCGTCGTCTTGACGACTTAGAATAGGAGCGGCACCTCTGAACGGCAAGGCACAACAGCCTTGCCGCATGAACGGCAAACGCCACCTGGGCTTCACTTCGGCTGCAGCGGAGGAGACTTCATTCTGGAAGGAAAATTGGCGGAGGAGGTGGGATTCGAACCCACGATAGGCTTTTGACCTATACACACTTTCCAGGCGTGCGCCTTCGACCGCTCGGCCACCCCTCCGCACCGTCGGTTCCCCTCGCGGGGCTGACGAAGCGCGGAAAATACACAAAGTAGGGCAGGGCCGCAACCCCGCTCTTTCATTGTCATTGCATACCTTGCACGGAAAAGCGTTGAAATTTATCTCCCTCGGGTGCAAACCTTACAAATCAAAGGGTTTTATGCCAAAAGTCCGCCGGGGTAAGGCAATGCTGTTCGGTCGTTTTATGGGGTGGGTTCTGATCGGTCTGGCCGTGCTTATGGCCTCTGCCGATGCCGTCATGGCGCTGGGACCGGCGGATTACGCCGGGATCATCACTGCTGACGTGGTGACGTTGTTGACCGGTGGCGGGCCGGAACTGGGCGACAGCCCCTCATTGCTTGCCACCCTCGAGGCCATGGTGCTGGATTTGCCCGCCTGGGTCGCCATCGGCGCCATGGGCACCGCGCTGCTGCTGAGCTGCCGCAAACGCCAACGGCGCCACCGCTTCCGCCGGGCTTAACTCCCTACAGAATCGGCCAGCATCGCAGCTGCATGGTGAATGTGGCATTCGATGGGGTCGATGACTGCCACCGATGGGTCTATCAAATCCATGAGGTCGGTGCAGGCGACCACCAGTGCGTCCGCATGCTGCATCAATGCCGTTACGATCTGGGCGATGCGTGCCCGTGTGGCTGGTGTTTTTACGCCTGTCGCGAGTTCACCGAAAATAAGGTCATTCAGAAAAGAGATGTCGTCCTGTGGCGGTACCGCCACATGGATGCCGCTTTTTTCCAGAACGTCTTTGAAGAAATTTTCGGTCAGGGTCATTTTGGTGCCGATCAAGCCCACCTTTGTATGTCCGGCGGCAAGAATGCCTTTCCGAGTGGCTTCGGCCATATCTACCACGGGAAGAGAAGAGCGGTTGTTGAGCGCGGTCAGGAATTTGTGCGGGGTCACGGCGGCAATCAGGGCTACGTCGGCGCCTGCCATTGCCAGGCGATCGAGGGAATCGCTCAGCAGTGCTATGATTTGGGAGTCGGCGCCAGCGCGCAGTTGCGCAGCAAAGCAGTCCATCCACACGTGGTCGATAACCACCCCGGGGCGCCGTTCGGCATGGGGCCATTGGCCGCTCAAATGAGCAGTCAATTTTCGGTAATAGTGGATGGTTCCTTCGGGCCCGAGCCCGCCAACGATCCCAATTGTTGCCATCGCTCACTCCTGCTTGCGTCAACAGGAGGGCACGACTGGCGGTTGCAGTCAAGACTACCTAATCGTCGCCCATCTTGAGCGCAGCCAGGAACGCGCTCTGCGGGATTTCCACCTTGCCGAACTGGCGCATGCGCTTCTTGCCTTCCTTCTGCTTGTCCAGCAGCTTGCGCTTGCGGCTGGCGTCGCCGCCATAGCATTTGGCGGTCACGTCCTTGCGCAGGGCGGCAATGCTCTCTCGCGCTACGATGCGCCCGCCGATGGCGGCCTGGATGGCGATCTGGAACATCTGGCGGGGGATCAAATCCTTCAGCCGGGTGCAGATGCCGCGGCCACGGGCTTCCGCGTTGGCGCGGTGGACGATGAAGGCCAGCGCGTCCACCGGTTCCTGGTTGACCAGGATTTGGACCTTGACCAGATCGCTCTCGGCATAGCTGTCGATTTCGTAATCGAAGCTGGCATAGCCGCGGCTGATGGATTTCAGGCGGTCGTAGAAATCGAACACCACTTCGTTCAGCGGCAGCTTATAGACCGCCATGGCGCGGTTGCCCGCATAGGTCAGGTCCATCTGCTGGCCGCGACGCTCGGTGCACAATTGCAGGATCGAGCCCAGATACTCGTCGGGCACCATGATGGTGGCCTTGATCCACGGCTCTTCCACATGGTCGATGCGGGCGGGGTCGGGCATGTCGGCGGGGTTGTGCAACTGCTCCATCTCGCCATTGGTCAGATGGACGCGATAGACCACCGACGGCGCCGTGGTGATGAGGTCGAGGTTGAACTCGCGCTCCAGCCGCTCCTGGATGATTTCCAAATGCAGCAGGCCCAGGAAGCCGCAGCGGAAGCCGAAGCCCAGCGCGGCAGAGGTCTCGGGCTCGTACTGGAAGCTGGCGTCGTTCAGGCGCAGCTTGGCTAGGCTGTCGCGAAGGTCTTCGTAATCGGCGGCATCGATGGGGAACAGGCCGCACCACACCACCGGGATGGACGGCTTGAAGCCGGCCAAGGCGGTGGGCGCAGGCTTCTTGTCGTCGGTGACGGTGTCGCCCACATTGGTTTCGGACACCGCTTTGATGCCGGCGGTGAAGAAGCCCATCTCGCCGGGGCGCAGCTCGTCGCATTTGATCAGCTTGGGGGTGAAATACCCCACCGTGTCCACTTCATAGGCGGCGTTGCTGGCCATCATGCGGATCTTCTGGCCGCGCTTGAGCACGCCGTTCTTGATGCGCACCAAGATGATGACGCCCAGATAGGCATCGTACCAGGAATCCACCAGCAGGGCCTGCAGGTGCCCCTTATCGTCGCCTTCCGGCGCCGGCAGGCGGGTGACCAGGGCTTCCAGCACGTCTTCGATGCCGATGCCGGCTTTGGCCGAGATCATCACCGCGTTGGAGGCATCCAGGCCGATGACATCCTCGATCTGCGCCTTGACCTGCTCGGGCTCGGCGGCGGGCAAATCGATCTTGTTGAGCACCGGCACGATCTCGTGGCCGGCATCCAGGGCCTGATAGACATTGGCCAGGGTCTGCGCCTCGACGCCTTGCGACGCATCGACCACCAGGATCGAGCCCTCGCAGGCGGCCAGCGACCGGCTGACTTCGTAGGCGAAGTCCACATGGCCGGGGGTGTCCATCAGGTTCAACTGATAGGTCTTGCCGTCCTTGGCGTTATAGGACAGGCGCACCGTCTGGGCCTTGATGGTGATGCCGCGCTCGCGTTCGATATCCATCGAATCGAGCATCTGTTCCTTCATATCGCGCGCTTCGATGGCGCCGCACTGTTGGATCAGGCGATCGGCCAAGGTCGACTTGCCGTGGTCGATATGGGCGATAATGGCGAAGTTGCGGATGTGGTCGAGCTTGGTCATGTCACCGTATTCAAAGGCCTGTCGGAACCTGCCGGAACATAGGGCCTTGGGCGGCTTTTGGGAAGCGCGACCGCACCAACCGGGACGATTACACCATTTCGCGGCAAGGGCGCCGTCAAGCTCCCCCCATTGGGCCACGACTTTGCCACTGGAGAGCCATGCTTCAGGCAGTGCTTCTGCCCGGCCCGGCACAGGAGTAAACTGTTGCGTGGATTGAGGCGCGGTAGACAATCGCGGTAGACAATGGGGAGAAGCTCCATGGTGTTCGAACACACTCCGAAGCCCCCCGAGGGGACCGACATGGATATGCAAGTCAAGCACCGCCGCAACCGCATGGCCGGCTTGTGGGCCGCGGAATTGCTGGGTCTGATCGGCCATGCCGCCCATGACTACGCCCGCGAGGTCACCCACGCCCATGAAAACACGCCCGACGACGAACGAGTCATCGGGCGGTTGGCCCGCGACCTCCACGGCAAGGTCACCGCCCATGAAATCCGCGAAAAGCTGGTTCATCTGGTGGGCGAAGCGCGGCGGCAATTGCTGAGCGAGCGCAAGGATCATTGAGCGGGTGCGGGGCGACGGGCTGATCCGCCAGCGCCGCCAGTCCAGCCGCAATGTTCCAAGGTCACGCTGGTCAATGGACCGCTACAGCGCTATTAAGAATAAAGCTACACCTGCACCATAGGGTCGGCTGATGATATTAGAGCGCCGCGTCCTTGTGTTTCCCCGTGCAGACTTTCTCGACGCCATGCGCCGCTACGGCGAACGTGTGGGGAAAGTTATGCCCAACGCGGCGCCGGAAAATATCCATTTCGATCCATCTCAGGACGTCGCCTTGGCGGTGACCTTCGCTGCCGCACGCGGCGGCGTCGCTACCCGCTACACTTTCTCATGCGAGGATGTGGGCCAAGCGCTGACCACTCATTGCCGCGAATACAAGGTGCCGTTGCCCAAGGGCGCCAACAAGCAGGTGGAAAAGTACAAGGATGGCGCAGCCCTGACCATGCAGATGGGCGAAACCGGCCTGCACGTCATGATCATCGACGACCAGGAAGTGATCCGTACGATTATCCGCAAATCCCTGGCCAAGGCCAATCCCAGCCGCATCATCGAGGCCACCAACGGCAAGGATGCCCTGGATTTGCTGCGCAAGGGCGACGTGGACCCCGATGTGATCCTCTGTGACCTGCACATGGAAACCATGGGCGGCGACGAATTCCTGCGCCAATTGCGCGCCGACAAGACCAACCGCAACAGCCGCAAGCCGGTGCTGATCCTGACCGGTGACAAAAGCGAGCAGGTGCACGAGGCGATTCGCCAAATGGGCGCCTCCAAGGTTCTGACCAAACCCATCGCCCCCGATGAATTGATCCGGCAAATCATGCTGGTGCGGGGGTATTTCGAACTGAACAAATCGGCCTGAGACGATTTATTGCGACCTTTGACGGGCGCGGTGCGCGAGGTACAGTGGCGCCCCGTTCCAAAAGGGTCTTCCGTCCATGAGCGTCACCCGTTACTCGCCCCATATCCGCCAAGCCTTCCGCGTGCCCGCGCAAAACCCCGCCATGCTGGTGCGTATCGCCGCCCCTTGGCTGGTGTTGGCGCTGGTGGCGCTGTTCATCAAGGACGCGCCGTTCGGCGGAGCCGCCTTGCTCAGCATGGCGCTCATGGCCGTGGCCTTCGGCGGCTTCGGCTTCTTCTGGCAACGCTTCGTGGGCGGGGAACAGGCGGTAATACTGTCGCCGGTGGGCAAAGCCATCCGCCTGCTGCTGTGGATCATGGCCTATCAGGCGCTGCAAGGGCTGGAACTGTTTTCGGCCCTGCTGCTGGGCATCTTGTTCGAGGGCCAGACCAACGTCGACGTGCTGGTCAAAGCCGGCCAGCAATTGTTCCAAATCCTGATCGGCTGCTTCTTCCTGATGCTGCCCCACTTCGCCCTGGGCACCAAGGAAGAGGTCCGCGGCACTCGCCTGCAGGAAATGGTCCTGGCCGGCGGTATCGCCGTGGGCCTGGGCTATGTGCTGAGCTATCTGCCGTTCCTGTTCCTGGCCGAGATCGCCCGCAGCGGCTTCGCCTCGCTGGAACAGACTGCCACGGTCGAGCAAGCCTCCGGCATGGTCAGCTTCGTCATTCACTTCCTGTCGGTGATGATTGCCACCGGCTATTTCGCCCTGACCTGGATCGACCTGCGCGCCTCGGCCCCCCGTTTGGGCCAGCAGGCGGCGGAGGCGGAGGCTGTGGACGAGGCCGAGCCGGCCAAGGAGAAGCGGACCACGCGGCTGAACCGGGCGAACAAAGCGCGGCGGTGATGATGACGCTGGTGTTGCGATGGGCGTGAAAATCAGGTTCGTCGCGGATTAGCGGGGTCGGTTTGGTGGTGACACTGACTCGTCATCCCCCCTCGCCGTCATGGCCGGGCTTGACCCGGCCATCCACGTGGTGCCGCATAAAAATCATCTGAAACAATTAGTTATACCGGCGAACGCTCGAAATGACTCCTCCAGGCTTGCCAAGGCGCGGCAGTCGTGAATCACTGGGTTTCCACCAAATGGATGGGGGAAGCCATGTCGAGTCGGATCAAAATATCGGAAGGGATGTCGGCGGGTGAGCTTCGATCCTGGGCTCGCCATTGCGGCAAGGGGCGAGCGACGGCACGGGCCTACGCTATCGCCAACGCGCTGGATGGCCTGAGCCGTGGTGAGGCGGCGCGACTTGCCGGGATGGACCGCCAAGCGTTGCGGGACGCGGTGACGCGCTACAATGTCGAGGGCGTGACGGGGCTCTTCGACCGACCGAAGGGCCGTCGGCCGGAATGGCTGAGCGAGAGCGAGCAGGCGACATTGGCCGCCGTGATCTTCAAGGGACCGAAGCCCGAGGTTGATGGCGTCTGTAGCTGGACCCGGGAAGCCCTGGCGATCTGGATTTCGGCCAAATTCGGCAAGACGCTGCATCCGGGCAGCCT
>JACMKT010000022.1 GCA_014380005.1 Rhodospirillales bacterium | reverse complement strand
GTGTTCGAGCAGTTCTGGCGCGACAAGCAGGACGCCGCCCTGCGCTTGCGGAATGCGGAAACGCGCTTGGCGGAATTGGCGCGCATGAATGTGGCCCTTCGCCTTGGCCGGCTGCCCCGTCTGGTGGCGTGGCTGCTGACGGCCCTGTCGCGCAAGCGCGTGCTGGGGCGCTACGTCCATGTGGTGGGCACCCACGCGCTTTATGCTTACGAGGCCATGGCCGGGGTGATCCTGGAACCGGCGTTGATGGAAACCTCCGACCTGGACTTTCTGGCCGATCCGCGCCGGCTGAAGCTGGGCGTGCGCGGGGTTCCGCCGCCGCGCCTGATCGACGTCTTGCGCCATATCGATCCCAGCTTCGTGCAGGAGGAGCGGGCCTATTCGGTCCGTAACAAGGACGGCTTCGAGGTCGATCTTCTCAAGGTCGCCGACCGCGATCCCATGCGGCCTGTGAAGGGGGGCAAGCCGGCGGAGATCATCAATCTGAAATGGCTGTTGCACGCCCCCAAGGTGGAAGCCGTGGTCTTGGGCGAAGACGGCTTCCCCGTCCCCATGTCGGTGCCCGACCCGCGCGCCTTTGCCCTGTATAAATTCCATCTGAGCGAAGAGAAGGGGCGCGACCCGCGCAAACGTATCCGCGATGCCGCTCAGGCCGAGGCGCTGGTGGCGCTGATCGAAGACCGCCTGCCCCAATACCCCTTCGACCCCGATCAATTGCGCATGTTCCCCACGGCGTTGCGCCATGGAATTTCCACCAACGGCAATCCGTTCTGGGGCGGGGCTAGGACTTAAGCATAGGCTGCTGCAACTATTTGGTTCCCGTTAACCTTAAGTGGAGCATCATGAAGACGCGTTTCCAGAATGGGAGGGCGCTATGATTGGACGTGTCGTCGGCGGGAATGACATTCTCGCCCTATTGCAGGCCAGAACGGCGAAAAAGCGCCCTGCCTCGGGAACTCCCCAGACCGCCAAGGAGGCTGAAGCCGCCAAGGCGCTGGAGGAGAAGCGGCAACGCACCGACGAAGTGCTGCGTTCGCTGACCCAGATGACCGACAGCATGAAGAACGAGCGCAAGGCAGCCGCCGCGCAGAAGGTCGAGCGCCTGAAGAAGGAGCTTGAGAACCTTCGCAAATTCAGCGGCGGCGACCCCAAGGCCATTGCCCGTCAGGCGGCCAGGATCGCGCGCGAATTGGGCGTTGCGGCCAAGGAATACAGCAGCGCCGGCGGCAGTGCGCCTGTCGGTGTGCCCAGTTCCGGTGTGCCCAGCGCGGGTGCTCAGGATGCCGGGGCAGAGGGCGCTGCCGCGTCGGATGCGGAGCGGGTTGCCGGTGGGGCCGAAGCCAAAGCCGGTGGGGCCGAGCCGGAGGCGAAGGAAAAGCCCCTGTCGCCCGAGGAAGAGCGCACGGCGTTCGTGGACAAGCTGAACGCCAAGCTCAGCGAGACCACGGGCAAATCCGGCGAGGCCGAGGCCGATAAGACGTTCGAAAACGAAGTCCGCCGATTGTTCGCCGAGGCCAAGGCCATTCTGGAAGTGCAGCGCCGCCGTGCCGCCGATCAGAACCGCAGCGACACCGAATTCGAGCAATTCGCCAAGGATGTGGAGCAAGCCGGAAAGGCCATTGATCAGGCGTTGCCCGGGGGTGTGGAGCCGGGCCTCATCATGGCCCAGGCTCCCGTGAACATTACGGTTTAAGCGTTACGCCAAGCTCGCGACCCGTTCTTCGAAATCCTGGACCAAGGCATCCCATTCGTCCTCGACCTCGGCCTTGAGGTCTTCCCAGGTGCCGTCCGGTTCGTCCGACAGGGCCTCCAGTTTTTCGCGTACTGCGTCGCGGCGGTTTTCCAGCACGGCCAACTGACTGGCCAGTTGCCCCTTAAGGCGCTCGTTGGGGCTGTCCATCAATCGGGATCTGACGCTGTCGATTTGCAGCGAAAGATCGCGGACCCGCTGTTCCATGCCGGCTTGGTAGGCTTCCCTGCCCATTCGCTCCTCTCCACTTGCCTTGGGGACCTACGAAAAGGCTGCGCTTTACCGCCCGTTCGGTGCAAGCATGCAATGGGGATAGGACTACCCCTATCGAGGGGATGCGGTGGCCGGCGTGGTGCGCGGAATTGCGGTAAGTGCTTGTAATTGGGCGAGTTTCGGCGCCAAAATCATCAAGGCTGCCAAGGGAGGCTGACATGACAAATTCACTGTCGGTGAGTGCCCAAGGGAAAGTGGCGCTGCCCTTGCCCAAATCGGCCAGTGCGCCCTCGGCCACTCCCTCGGCCACCAGCGAATTGGTCAATGGCTATTACCGCCAGGCCCGTCAGGCCGCCGACCGGGTCAGCGTGGATTACTCCCACCAAGCCAAGGGCCAGGCCCGCGAGACCGTGGAGCGGCTGAAAAAGCAGATTTCCGAACTGTCCCTGGTGGCGGTGGTCAATCCCAAAGGGGTGGCCCGCATGGTCCGCGCCATGGCCCGTGAACTGGGCATGGCGGCCAAGCAATACAGCGATGCCGGCGATCCCAAGGCCCCCGCCACGGACCCGGACGCAGCAGCCAGTGCTACTCCGCGTGAGGCCCTGGCCGCAGCCTATCTGCAAGCCGATCCCCATGCCGATGACATGCGCTTCGTCGATGACGTGCGGCGCATGCACACGGTGCTCAAGACCATGATGGAGGGTGCGCTCAGCGGCGCGCGGACCGACGGCAACGATCCCGAGCTGGACGACATCGCCAAAGGCTTCGCCGAATCCAGCGAGGAAATCGGCAAGGCCATGGGCACCATCGAAGGCTGGGACAAAGGCACGGCGCCCGCCACACCGTTTGTTCCAGGGAGTGGTGGGGTGCTGGTTTAAATGGCACCGGATTCTTTACACGAATGAACACAAATAAACACGAATAGGAAGCCGACCCAGGTTGTGCGCCTAGAATTCGCGTCTATTCGTGTTCATTCGTGTGAAAATTCTACAAAATCGCCAGCACGCTTTCCGGCGGACGCCCCAAAGCGGCCTTGTCGCCGGCCACCACGATGGGGCGTTCAATGGCCGACGGGTTCGCCACCATGGCGTCGATCAATTGGGCATCGGACAATGCAGCGGCGTCCACCCCCGCCTCGGCGGCTTCCTTCTTGCGCAAAATGTCGTGCGGGCCTTTGCCCAGCAGGCCCAAAATGCGGGTCAGCTCCGCTGCGGAAGGCGGCGTCTTCAGGTAATCGACGATCACCGGGGCGATGCCCTTATCCTCGATCAGCTTCAACGTCTCGCGCGATTTGCTGCAGCGGGGGTTGTGATAGATGATGACCTGGGTCATGGACGCGCCCTTGATGTGAATGCCGGTCTTGCGCCAAATTAAGCCCCCGCCGCACTTTCGTCAAAGTCGCGGTCTATACAGCCCCACTATGAGAATCATGCCCCGTACGCTCGCTCACGCCTGCGCCGCTTTGCTGCTGGCGCTGACCTTCGCCCTTCCCGCCGCCGCCCAGAACAACCATCCGCCCAAGGACAATGGGGTGCGGGTGGAGGAATTGCAGCGCCTGGTGGACACGCTGGAAAGCGATGCCGACCGCAAGCGGCTGGTGGAGCAATTGAAGGGCCTCGTCTCGGCCCAGCGCAAGACCGATGCCGCCGCCGAGGACGGTGTGCTGGGCACCATCTCCGAACGGCTGGAAGTGTTCGGCGACGAGGTCATGGATGCGGTCGGCGCGCTCAAGGACGTGCCCAAGCTGGTGGATTGGGCGGGCGCCCAATTGGCCGACCCGGCCGTCCGTGCCCGTTGGGGCGACACCTTGTGGAAGCTGGCCGGGCTGATGGCTGCCGGCATTATGGCCGATCACCTGCTGGGCTGGCTGCTGCGCCGGCCCGAACGGCTGATGGAGCCGGTCCAGCGCATCCCCTCGCTCATGCGGGTGCCGCTGGGGCTGGCCCGAGCGCTCATGCGGCTGGTGCCGGTGGCCGGGTTCGCCGCCAGCGCCTATGGCGTGCTGTCGCTGTTCGCTTTGTCAGGCAACACCCGCATCGCCGCCCTGATGGTGGTGACCGCCTATGCCTCGGTGCGGGCGCTGGTGGTGCTGGCCCGTTTCGCCTTTGCCCCGCGCACGCCGTTGCTGCGCTTGGCCCCCATCGGCGACGAGACCGCCGAATATCTGGTCATCTGGGTGCGGCGTCTGGCCGGCGTGGGCGTGTTCGGCTATTTCGCCACGGAAGCCGCGCGCCTGCTGGGGCTGCCCAAGGGCGGCCATCTGTTCGTCATGAAATCTTTGGGCCTCGCCATCACCACCATGCTGGTGATCTTCATCCTGCAAAACCGGATCGCCGTGTCCAGCTGGCTGCGCGGCCCCGGCAATTCCTCTTTCGGGCGGCGGGTTCAGGGCTTGCAGAACCGGCTGGCCGATGTGTGGCATGTGCTGGCCTGCATCTATGTGGTGGCCGGTTACGCGGTGTGGGCGGTGCGGCTGAAGGGCGGCTTCGACTTCATGCTGCGCGCCAGCGTGCTGACCATCCTCATCCTGGTGGTGGCCGCCATGGTGTCCACCGCCTTGCGCCGCCTGATCGAGCGCGGTTTCGCCGTCAGCCAGGACGCCAGGGCTCACTTCCCCCTGCTGGAGGCCCGCGCCAACCGCTATCTGCCGGTGCTGCACGTGGTGCTGCGCGGCACCGTCGCCTTGGGCACGGTGCTGGCCCTGGCGCAGGCCTGGGGGCTGGACACGCTGGGCCTGCTGTCGTCGGACACCAGCCGGCGGGTTATGGCCTCGGCCATCAGCATCTCGGCGGTGCTGCTGGCGGCGTTGGTGGTGTGGGAACTGGTCTCGGGCAGCATCGAACGCTACCTTGCCGCCACCGACCATGACGGCAATTCCATCGCCCGCTCGGCCCGCGCCCGCACTCTGCTGCCGCTGATCCGCAACGCTTTGCTGATCGTGCTGGTGGTCATGGTCAGCCTGATCGTTCTGGCCGAACTGGGCGTCAACATCGCCCCCCTGCTGGCCGGCGCCGGCGTGGTGGGTGTCGCCATCGGCTTCGGCTCGCAGACCCTGGTGAAAGACGTCATCACCGGCGCCTTCATCCTGTTCGAGGACACCATCTCGGTGGGCGATGCGGTCAAGGTCAACGGCAATGCCGGCACCGTGGAAGCCATGAGCATCCGCGCCATCCGCCTGCGCGACAACACCGGCAGCATGCACACCATCCCGTTCAGCTCGGTGGCGTCGGTGGTCAATATGAGCCGCGAATACGCCTTCGCCAACATCGAGGTGAGCGTGGACTGGCGCGAGGATACCGACAGGGTGATGGCGGTGCTGAAGGATCTGGGCGCCGAGCTGAAGGCCGATTCTGAAATCGGCCCGCTGATCATCGATCCCCTGGAAATCTTCGGCCTGGAGCGGTTCGAAGCCCAATCCTTCGTCATCAGCGCCCGCTTCAAGACCCTGCCCACCCGCCAGGGCGCCGTGCTGCGCGAATTCAATCGCCGTATGAAGAAACGCTTCAACGAATTGGGGATTCAGATGCCGTCGTCCCACACCACGTTGGTGCTGAGGGAGGATAAGGCGGGGGTGATGATGGAGCGGGTGGCGGGTTAATGCGCGGTGGGCGGCGTCTGAGTGGCGTCCATCAGGACGTCGAAGCACAGTCCCAAAGTCTCTTGGTTGGCGTGCCTGCGTGACATCTGATAGCCAAGCTCCAGCATCCGGTCGGCGCCAATCTTTATTCGCAGGATGCGGCGTTTGACCAGATTGAGGGCGACCACGTGCTGGACGAGAAAGCTTGTCGGCTGCTCGTAGGCACTTTCGGCCAAGTGCACGATGTCAAAGCGGCTAAGCCGGTAGGCGTAGACCCCAGCCACTTTGCCGAGTGATACGCCGTTGCGGGGGCTGCGCCGCCGCAGCAACGCTTCGACGTCGATCTCAGCTTCTTCAAGCGCCAGCCGCAATTCACGTTTCGAGAAATCGACCGCGGCCAAATCCACCCGAAAATGCCGGACGACGCGGGCGAGGCTATCGGTGTAGTTGGAAGTGATTTCCCGGCGGATATTCGCCAGGGAAACCGAAATTTCCGAATTCATCGGCTGGTCATCACCCGTGCGGCGGCATAGACCTGCGCGAGTTCGCGTTCGTCATCGTCGTCGAACGGAGCCTGACACACGACCTGTTCAAGCTCTTCAAAGCTTTTTATGCCGTGGTTCAGACGCGGTTCTTCACGAACTAGGTCGGGATGCGACATCTCTTCCACCAAAGCCCGAAGGGCGGTGGGGTCGTCGAGAAGTGCCTTCAGGTTAGGCATTTGAGTTCCAACGAAAGGGTAATATGTTAGTGACGTAACATATTGTGCCTTGAGATGGAACCACATTGCGAAGTGGTGGCAGGCGCTAACCCGTTGTGCTGGAGTGCTTTTATTCCTCCAACTCCTCCACACTCTCCGCCTCGATCACCCGTCGCGCAGTCCCAAAGTCGAACCCCGCGCGGGCCAGCACCGCCAAATCTTTGTTGCGGTTCTCTTCGCGCTCAGCCAAACGGAACGGCCCCAGTTTGCGTTTGCGGGCCAGTTTGATGGCGGCGGCGAAATCGGGGTCTGTCATTTCGGCAGCCAGCGAATTGAGCGCGGCGGCGGCGATCTCGGGATCGATGCCCTTGGCCGCCAGCGAGGCGCGGATGGTGCGCGAGCCCTTGCCCTGACGGTGCAGGGAGCGGGTCTTCTGTTCCGCATAGGCGGCATCGTCCAGATAGCCCAGCCGGGCCAGCTTGGCGACCACCACATCCAATTGGCCGGCACAGGTCTCGCGGTCGCCGCCCCAATGGGCCAGGGACCGGTCGATTTTGCGCATCATCACCCGCTTCAGGTTGCTGCTGGACGACGCGTAGCGTTCCAGGTAATGCAACGCCGCATTCTCCAGGTAGGATGGTGATATCTTGGTTGGGACCTTTTTTGCCATGGGTCCAAGAATAGCGGGAACGAGGTAAACGCGCCATGACAGACCAAACCATCACCCTGCCGCCCGAGCCCCGCAGCTACGGCGCGGTCAATTGGCTGGGCTTCTGGACCCTGCTGTTGAAAGAGGTGCGGCGCTTCCTCAAGGTCTATTTCCAGACCGTGCTGGCCCCGGTGGTCACCACCTTGCTGTTCCTGGCGGTGTTCGCTTTGGCCCTGGGCCGGGTGGCGGCGGATGTCAGCGGGGTGCCCTTCGTGGAGTTCCTGGCGCCCGGCCTGATCATGATGGCCATGGTGCAGAACGCGTTCGCCAATACCTCGTCCTCGCTGATCATCGCCAAGGTTCAGGGCAACATCGTCGATATGCTGATGCCGCCCCTCTCCGCCGCCGAGCAGACCCTGGCCGTGGCCCTGGGCGGCGTGGCGCGCGGGCTGGTGGTGGGCGTCGCCGTGACTGCCGCCATGGCGGTGTTCGTGCCCGTGCACATCCACTCGGTGGGGTTCATCCTGTTCCATGCGGTGGGCGGCTCGCTGCTGCTGTCGCTGCTGGGCATGATGGCCGGCATCTGGGCCGACAAGTTCGACCACATGGCGGCGGTGACCAATTTCATCGTCACCCCGCTGTCGTTCCTGTCGGGCACCTTCTATTCCATCGAACGCCTGCCCGAGGGCTTCCACGCTTTCGCCCTGGCCAACCCGTTCTTCTATATGATCGACGGCTTCCGCTACGGCTTCATCGGCCATGCGGATGGTTCAGTATGGTGGGGGCTGCTGATGGTCGGTCTGGCTGACGCGGTCCTGTTGTTCATCACGTGGCGCATGCTGGCGACCGGTTATAAATTAAAGGCGTGACAACTTTTTAGGCAGACCGGCGCAACGGTTGACTTTCGCGGCAAAGGCGAGGATATTCCCGCCTTTCCTTTTCAGCGCGCCGGTCCTATTCGCCCGTCTGGGGCGAGGGCTTCCGGCTTTGCAGTCGGGGGAGGACCCAGTCGTGTTTCCTATGGTTATGCCGACCTATGCGCGTGCCGATGTCGCCTTCGAGCGGGGCGAGGGCGCTTATCTGTGGTCGACCGATGGGCGACGCTTCCTGGATTTCGGCTCGGGCGTGGCGGTGACCTCGCTGGGCCATTGCCATCCCCATCTGGTGCGGGCGCTGCAAGAGCAAGCCGGCAAGCTGTGGCATACCTCGAACCTGTACCGGGTCCCCGGTCAGGAGAAGGTTGCCGCCACGCTGGTCGCCAACACCTTTGCCGACACCGTGTTCTTCTGCAATTCCGGTGCGGAAGCCAATGAGTGCGCCATCAAGATGGCGCGCAAGTATCACTACGATTCCGGTGATACGGATAAGACCGACATCATCTGCGCCACCGGCGCCTTCCATGGCCGCACCCTGGGCACCATCGCCGCCGGCGGCCAGGAAAAGCACCTCAAGGGCTTTGCCCCGGTCATGCCGGGCTTCGACCATGTGCCGTTCGGCAATCTGAACGCCTTGCGCGCCGCCATCACCCCCCAGACCGCCGCCATTCTGGTGGAGCCGGTCCAAGGCGAGGGCGGCATCATTCCCGGCGATCCCGATTACCTGCAACGCTTGCGCGCCGCCGCCGACGAGTTCGGCCTGCTGCTGATCTTCGACGAGGTTCAGACCGGCATGGGCCGCACCGGCAAGCTGTTCGCCTATGAATGGACCGGCGTCACCCCCGATATCATGCCGGTGGCCAAGGGCCTAGGCGGCGGTTTCCCGGTGGGTGCCTGTCTGGCCACGGCCAAGGCGGCCAAGGGTCTGAGCGCCGGTGCCCATGGCTCTACCTTCGGCGGCAATCCGCTGGCCATGGCCGCGGCGGGAGCGGTGCTGGACGTTATGCTGGAACCCGGTTTCCTGGAGGAAGCCGCCCATTGGGCCGAAATCCTGCACGGCAAGCTGGACGATCTGGCCGGCCGTTTCCCCCGGATCATTCAGGAGGTGCGCGGCGTCGGCATGATGATCGGCCTCAAGGCCGGCATCCCCAATACCGAGCTTCAGGCCAAGCTGCTGGCGAACGGTTTGCTGACCATCGGCGCCGGCGATAATGTTGTGCGGCTGCTGCCGCCATTGATCATCCGCGAGGCGGAAATCGAGGAAGCCCTCGACATCCTGACGCGGACCCTTTCCGAGGTGAGCAAATGACCGTCAACCCCGGCCGCACCCGGGCCGGACAGATTCGGCACTTCCTGGATCTGGACCGCTTCGATACCGAGACGCTGCGCCGCATCCTGGATTTGGGTGCCGCCTATAAGCGCGGCGATAAGCCCTTCGGCATGGATAAGCCCCTGGCCGGCCGCAATCTGGCCATGATCTTTGAAAAGCCGTCCACCCGCACCCGCGTGTCGTTCGAAGCCGGCATGAAGCAATTGGGCGGCGACGTCATCGTGCTGAGCAAGGGCGACACCCAGCTGGGCCGGGGCGAGACCATCGCCGACACCGCCCGTGTGCTGTCGCGCTATGTGGACGCCATCATGATCCGCACCGACGACCCCAACAAGCTGACCGAGCTGGCGGAATACGCCACGGTGCCGGTGGTCAACGGCCTGACCGATCTGACCCATCCCTGTCAGGTCATGGCCGACATCATGACCTTCGAGGAACATCGCGGCCCGCTGGACGGCAAGGTCGTCGCCTGGGTCGGCGACGGCAACAACGTGGCCGCCAGCTGGATTCAGGCCGCCGCCCATTTCGGCTGTGAAATACGCGTGGCCTGCCCGCCCGAGCTGTGCCCCAACACCGGCGTGGTGGATTGGGCGCGCGGGCAGGGGGCCCAGGTGACCATCGGCCAGGACGCCAACGCCGCCGTTGCCGGTGCCGATCTGGTGCTGACCGATACCTGGGTGTCCATGGGCTGCCAGGATACCAACCGCGCCACCCTGCTGGCGCCCTATCAGGTCAATGATGCGCTCATGGCCCTGGCCCAGCCCGATGCCTTGTTCATGCACTGCCTGCCCGCCCACCGCAATGAAGAGGTCACCGATTCCGTCATGGACGGGCCGCAATCGGTGGTGTGGGACGAAGCGGAAAACCGCTTGCATGTGCAGAAGGGCATCCTTACGTGGTGCCTGTTGTGAATGTTTCAGCGAACGACCTGATCCTTCCGTTCCAGATTGCCGGCGGCGCCGTGCGCGGTCGCTTGGTGCGGCTTGGCCCGGCCATCGATGCCGTGCTGGCCGGCCACGGCTACCCCGATGCCGTGGGCAAGCTGCTGGCCGAAACCCTGGCCATGGCCGGGGTGTTGGCGGGCTCGCTGAAATATGACGGCGTGTTTACCTTGCAGGCCCAGGGCAACGGCCCAGTCACTCTGGTCATGGCCGATGTCACCAGCACCGGCGAGATCCGCGGCTACGCCCGTTATGACGCCGACAAGGTTGCCGCTGCCCCGGCGGGCGATGCGGTGCCGACCCTGCTGGGCACCGGCTATCTGGCCTTTACCGTGGACCAAGGCCCTAAGACCGACCGCTATCAGGGCATCGTCGAACTGACTGGGGCGTCTTTGGCCGATTGTGCCAAGGAATATTTCGCCCAGTCCGAGCAATTGGATACCGAAGTGGTGCTGGCGTCGCAAGCGCCCATCGATGGCAATGGCTGGAAGGCCGGTGCCTTGATGATTCAGCGCATGCCGGGCAGCCAGCCGGGCGCGCCCATCCTGACCGCCGAGGATTCCCTGGAGCATTGGCGCACCGCCACCATCCTGCTGGGCAGCCTGAAGCACGCGGAATTGCTGGATTATTCCTTGCCGGTGCAAAGCATTGCCTATCGCCTGTACCATGGCGAAGCCTTGCAGGCGTGGGAACCCAAGGCGCTGGGGTTCAAGTGCCGGTGCTCGCGACCCAAGATCACCAGCGCGTTGCAGGGTATTCCGCGCCACGAAATCGCGTCGCTCAAGGACGAACGCGGCGAGGTCACCATCACCTGCGAATTCTGCGGAACCGTCTATGCCTTCGACGACGAAGCGCTGGAGCGGGTTTACGCGCCTTGACGCCTGCGGGTTAACTGCCAAAATGGCGCGAACGACCTCCACCAAAGAAATGGAAAGCCCCCCGATGACCTTCCGTCCCTCTCGCGTGGTGCCCACCCGTGTGCTGATCATGCTGGCCGCCGCCCTGGCGCTTTCCGCCTGCCAGAGCAAGCCGCCCATCCAGAAGCTCCCCGATATCAGCTTCGCCGATAAGCGTCCCATCAGCCTGGATGTGGGTCAGCTTGAGATCGTTCCGGAATACGTCTCGCCGGCGCGCAAGCCCAATGTCGAGCATCTGATGCCGGTCAGCCCCGAGAACGCCACCGTGCGCTGGGCCCAGGACCGGCTGAAGCCCATGGGCCGCAGCGGCTTCGCCCGCGTGGTCATCAAGGACGCCCGCGTGGTGGAAGTGCCGCTGAAGACCGACAAGACCTTCACCGGCATGTTCAAGGAAGAACAGGCGGAACGGTTCGACGGCACCCTGGACGTGGCCATCCAAATCCTGGACGAACGCCACATGCAGATCGGCGACGTGGTGGCCCGCGCCACCCGCACCAAGACCGTGCCCGAGGGCGTGTCCCTGAACGAACGCGACCGCGTGCTGTACGAGATGACCGAAAGCCTGATCCGCGATATCGACGGCCAGATGGACGGTCTGATCCGCAGCTATCTGAACCGCTGGGTCCAGTAGGGCGGGTTCGCGACCGAACAACCCCCATCGCTGAGAGGCGGTGGGGGTTTTTGGTGCGCCCAGCATGGGCGCATTCTTGTGGGTGGAGGTCCCATCGCAAGCTGGTCACGGCGAGCGAAGTGAAGCGCAACTGCGGAAGGGCGACCGACCGTGATGGTGGTGAAGTTGGTCGGGGCGTGCTCGGTTCGCACGCGGCATACCATGTCCACGACCCAGTGCAAGCTGTTCTCCACGGCCCAATGGCCGCGGACGATCTGGCCGAGTTGGGTGGCCGGAAGGAC